>JBAPQU010000549.1:0-4031 GCA_049280795.1 Candidatus Sulfotelmatobacter sp. | reverse complement strand
TGCGTTTGACTTTAGATTTCTTTCGCAGTACCCAGTTTCTCCGCTCAACCAGCGCGTGACCTGCCTGCAGAAGAAGCCTTCCAAAGTTTCAGCGCTACATCAACACAAAGGAACATTGCAACACATGGAAACAGGAACAGTGAAGTGGTTTAACGACGCCAAGGGCTACGGTTTTATCAGCCGCCAGAACGGCGAGGACGTATTTGTGCACTTTTCGGCCATTCAGGCAAGCGGCTTCCGCAGCCTGCAGGAAGGCCAGCAGGTGCAGTTCGACGTGGTCAAAGGCCCGAAGGGCTGGCAGGCCGAGAACGTGAAGGGTGCATAAACCACTTCGCAGCTAACAATTCGTTAGATGGAAAAAGGGCGGCCAGCGATGGCCGCCTTTTTATTGAGCGATTGAGCGATCGGGTCATCGGGCGATTGAAAACCCGACGGCCAAAAATTCGAAATTTAGAATCAGGATGCTGCTCGGCGATTTTCAATCGCCCGATGACCCGATCACTCAATGACTCAATCGCTCAGTGACTCTCTCGTATCAGCACAACATCCGAATCCGTATGGCCGCGCACTAACGCCAACTGCTTGCCATCGAACGACCAATGAAAGTCGTAAATCCGTTCGGAAGTGAAATTGGTAATCTGTTTGCCTTTCGAGCCGTCGAGGGGTTGCAGCCAGAGATTGTCGACTCCGTTGCTGCGAGTTGTATAGACGACGGCTTTCCCGTCGTGAGCAAAGCGCAAGAACCCAAATAACGGACGCTCGAATTCCATCAGCTTCGCTTGTCCGGAATCTGTGGCGACCAACGCCATTTTTTGCTTGTGCTCGCCGGAGTGTTCGAGCGTGGCAAACGCGGCGAGCTTGCCGTCGGGCGAAACGTCGACGCTGCGGTAGGAGATCGGCAAATCCGATATTACCTGCGGCGTTCCTCCGTCGATCGAGACGCGCGCCAGCTTACCCTCGTCCTTTTGTTCGATGTAGTACACCCAGCGGCTATCGGACGAGCAGACGGGAAGTTGATCGCGCTTGCCGGTGGTGAGCTGTTTCAAGTTTCCGCCCGAGGGGTCGATGCGCCAGATGTTGTCGTAACCGGGCCCTCCATGAAACAGCAGCTCGAAGACAATAAAGCGGCCATCCGCGCAAGCTGAAGGATTGCCGCTCGGGTGGCCCTCTTCGGGCGTAATCGTACTCTTGACGCCCGTGGCCGGATCGACCCGGTTGAGCAGAGTGCGCTGATCGCCGATAAGCTGTCCGTCCGCCGTCCATGTGAAATTGGTGTTCTGGTTGCTCGGAGCTACGGCGCGGGCCTCGCCAGTGGCAGGCACCACAAACAGGTTCCAGTGTTCCTCGCTCAGAATCGTCGCCAATGCCTGACCGTTCGCCGCAATGCTCAGGTCGGAATAAATATTCGTGTCGCGCGTGATGGGAGAAATTTTTCCCTGGGGATAGGAAAGAAACCCAATTTGCATCTGATGAAAGCTCGTGTCTTGTTCATGAACCAGCCCGAGTACCCCGCTGCCGTCGGGCATCCAGGTCGGAAATACGAAAAATTCGTCGGCGCCTGTGCTGAGAAAAGTTTTCCGCCCACTCGCCACATCGATCGTGACCAGACTTTCCAGATATCCCGCCCGCAGTGCATTGCACATAATCGTCTTCCCATCGGGAGACCAGGCGGGGGCGGAGATTCCCTCGGCATTTGCGCCGCTGGCAAGCACGCTCTCCGGTGAGTTGGTGCCTTCGGCAGCGCGAACGATCAACTGATATTTTCCAGGCTCGGGATTGTCGTTGCGAATGAAAGCGAGCCGGCTGCCGTCGGGAGAAAAGGTAATGTTGGAGTCGACATCCGAGGCTAACTTTTGCGGCGCGCCTCCGAGCAGCGCGGAGCGGTAGAGAAATTTCAGCTCCGGATTACCCGGATCGCTGCGCACAAAATAGAAGTAGTTGCCGTCGGGCGAAAAGCGCAGCCCGTTGTAGTAGACATCTGCGGGCGGCTGCACCTGCGTGTTGCTGTTGGTGGGGACGTTGCGCAGCCAGAGGCTGGCGAGTCCGTTATCGCGCACGAGGTTGAGAATATATTTGCCGTCGGGCGAGATAGCGGCGGAGACGGACATGCCATCATCTGTGACCTTGGTGACGGTAAAGTTCTGGAAGGGCACGGAAGGCTTGCGGAGAAAAATCGAATACGCCAAAAAGCCTGCGAGCACTAAGGCGATAGCGGTGCCGACGAAACGAAAACGGAATCTCGAAGCACGTTGCGGCGTTGCCAGAGTCGCGTGAGTCGCAGAGGATGGAAGAGTGGCCGCGCTGCCAGTTGACGAAGAAGCTGCGGTTTGCGGCAAAGAGGCCTGCGCCGTGGTCGAGCCGGAGCCGGACACGAGCGGCTGAATGCTGGCTGAGCCTGCCTGCGCAGTTTTTCTTCCTGACTCAACATCCCGCTTAAGCCGCCTCAAGTCGCCGCGAAGGTCGGCGGCGGACTGATAGCGCAGGTCGCGATCTTTTTCCAGTGCCTTGGCGATAATTTCATCGAGTTTGGGCGGAAGCGAGCCGTTCAGCTGTAGCGCCGGAACCGGATCAAGCTGAAGAATGGCGTGGAAGATCACCGCCGAAGTTGCACCGGAGAACGGCAGACGCCCGGTTGCCATCTGATAGATCACCACCCCAAGAGAAAACAGGTCCGTGCGCGCATCAAGTTCTTCGCCGCGCGCCTGCTCGGGGGACATGTAAGCGATTGTTCCCACGGTCGCGCCCGGACTGGTGAGATGCACCGGCCCCGGAGAATCCAGCGTTGCTCCCATCGTTTCCGTAGCTATCGTGGAATGCGTCAGCTTGGCCAACCCGAAATCCAGAATTTTCACTGGCCCGCGCTGCGTGACAAACATGTTTGCGGGCTTGATGTCGCGGTGGATGATTCCCTTGGCGTGGGCGGCATCGAGCGCGTCGGCAAGCTGAATGCACCAATCCAGCAGCCGGTCGAGCGGGACCGCTCCAAGATTCAGGCGCCGGTCCAGGGTCTCGCCTTCCAGCAACTCCATGGCGATGAACGATTGGGCGTTCCCTTCTGCGCCCTCGACTTTTTCGACGGCATAAATAGTGCAAATGTTGGGATGGTTCAGCGACGATGCGGCTCGCGCCTCCAGGAGAAACCGGTCGAGTGCATTTTGATCGCGAGAGAGTTGTGGCGGCAGAAACTTCAGCGCGACCCGGCGCTGCAGATCGAGATCCTGCGCTTCATAGACGATACCCATCCCGCCGCTACCAAGCTGGCCGGTGATACGGTAATGCGAAATGGTCTGGCCGATCATGAATGAGTTGTGAGGAGAAATTCATCTTAGGAGGGATGAGAAGAGCAGTCAAACGCAAGAGCAGTGGCTAGTGGCCAGTGTTCAGTGATCAGAAAAATCCTCTGGCTACTAGCCACTGACCACTTTTTCTGCCGCGCTCACGGTGTCGAAGAAGTTGAAGAACTGTTCTACTCGCGTAACCGCCAGCGCATTGTGAACGCGATCGCACACGCCCACCAGTGCCAGGCTGCGTCCACCATGCTGCCGCGTAACGTACGCGCCCACCAGCGCGCCGATCCCGGCTGAATCCACGTAAGGGACGTTGGTGAAATCGATGATCAGCGCCTGCGATTTGTCGGCACGGACCATAGCCTGGAATTCGAACATCGTGGTCATCACGAGCGCACCGTGGAGGCGGAGAATGCGCTGTCCTGGCTGCGTTCCGGGCTGGTCTTCGATGCGAAGCGATTCTTGCGGCATTCCCGAGATATTAACCCGTGCGTAATATTGGATTGTTAATGCAGTGTTAATTTGGGGTCGTTTCTAGTTCTTGCCGCACTAATGCGGGAAACTCGAAACGATAAAACTCTAAATAGCCGCAGCCTGCTCGCGTCGCTTCGCTTGAATTTCAATGAAAACATTCACCAGCGACACCGCAGCCGGCGTTACCCCGGGAATGCGCGAGGCCTGGGCCAGCGTGCGCGGCTGCACATGCGTGAGTTTCTCCTGCATCTCGCGCGAGAGGCCGCTGAC
>JBAPQU010000548.1:0-17012 GCA_049280795.1 Candidatus Sulfotelmatobacter sp. | reverse complement strand
GCATCCAGGACGCACGACCACTGTTGCAGGCATACGAAACCGCTGTTGGAGGCGGTAACCGATAGCCCAAGAAACCCATTTCCGAGAGTCAGAGTTACCGGGGGTAGAATCACAACTACGTTGCTGCTTGAGATGGTGACTGTTGCCAAAGTTGTCTGCGCTGGCTCATAGCTTCCGTCACATGTTCCCCCAGAAGCTGGCAACAATGTCTGGCAGTACGCCACGTGCGCAGCAAATCCCGTTCCTGCCGAAGCGCCAAGATGAGTGGTGTCTAAGATGGTACTTTGGCCGAGGGCAAGTAACGGGTATGCCAAAACGACGGCAATGAGCCACAGTACTTTCATAATCAAATCCTTTGGTGTAGGTGTGAGGTTGTGCGGGGCCGGGAAACCGGACAACATTACCGGAATGGATGTTCGGTTTGCAACGAATAAAACTCAGGGCGCGTGGCTACCCACCGTCGGTATACACCACCCCATCCATCGTTTGACCCTCCGCCCCGAACTCCTTACACTTAAGAAGGTTCTCCGCTTAGCACCACCAATCCCGTGGAGGGTTTCCTGAGTCTGCGATTGCGAGGTTGGGTGTTGGCGGCCCTGCTGGGGCTGCTGGCGCAGTTGTGTCTGGGGCAGGATCCGGTTCCACCGAATCCCACTCCGCAGAATCTGCCTTCGGGAAATCCGTCTTCGCAAAACCAGTCGGATCAGAACCAGCCGACGCAGGATCAATCCCAACAGAATCAGTCATCTTCCAAGGACCAGCCCCAGCCGGATCAGCCGCCGACTTTGCCGCGATCGAAGCCTGCTCCACCGAAGCCTCTGCAGGGGCCGTTCCCTCAGGAGCGGACTCCGATTGCTCTGGATAGCAATGAGACGCTTTTTGCCGTGCTCACCGCGCTCAATTCCTGTGGCTACGACCAGGACCTGACTACCTCGGACGCTACGCGGAGCAATGTGCGGGCTGAGGTGCAGCGGGTGTTAGCGGATTCGGAGGAAGCGGAAGCTGCGCGGACTGCGCTGTGCGAGTTCTATCAGGCGCATACCACCGAGAGGAATACCACGCGCAGTTTGTCTCCTTACATTTCGCTGGCGTTATACATGGACGGGCCGCCGCATTTTGCGCCGCGCGTAAAAGAAGAGGATTTGCCGCCGGATGCGTCCGCGATTACGCTCTTCGGAACTCTACTGGAACGCTTCTACGAGAAGGCCGGATTGCACTCGATTTGGGAGCGGCACCGCAGAGACTATACGGCTCTGATGAATCGTTACCATGCACCGCTGGCCAAGATGGTGTTCGATACCGAGATTTATCTGAAGCAGCCTTCGTCGCAATACCTGGGACGTAGGTTCACCATTTATCTGGACTTCATGGGTTCGCCGAATGAAACCGATGCGCGGAATTACGGCTCGGATTACTATGTGATCGTGTTCCCCGCTCCAGATACAAATTCGGGCGAGGCAGCGCCCGCGGCGCTGAAGATGGACCAGATTCGCCACACGTTTTTGCACTACGAGTTGGATCCGCAGGCGGACAAGCACCCCACCGCCATCAAGCGGCTGGAACCGCTGTTGCAATCGGTGAAGCGATCTCCGCTGGAAGAAAGTTTCAAGACCGACATCTCGCTGCTGGTGACCGAATGCCTGATACGGGCGATGGAAATTCGCATGAGCGGAAACAAGCCGGCCGATGAGCCGATACGGGCGCAGGCCGTGGATGACGCGGTGAAGCAGGGATACATTCTGACGCGGACCTTTTATGAAGAGGTGACCGCTTTTGAAAAAGATCCGGTGGGCATTCGCGGAGCTTACGGCGATTTTCTCGACGGTATTGACTTGAAGAAAGAAGAGAAAGCGGCATCGGAGGTTCAGTTCGCGAATTCGACTGCGCCGGAACTGTTGCGCTTCTCACGTCCGGAGGAGCGTCGGATGCTGGTGACGGCGGAGAAACGGCTGGCTGCGGGCGACCCTAAGGGCGCGGAGGAGTTGGCGCAGCAGGCGCTGGACAAGAAAATAGGAGACCAGGGCCGGGCGCTGTTTATTCTGGCGGAAGTGGCGGTCGCCAATAAAAACCGGGACGGGGCGCAGGACAATTTTCAAAAAGCGATTGCGTCGTCGAACGATCCCAAGGTTGTCGGATGGTCGCACGTGTATTTAGGCAGAATTCTGGACATGAAAGAGGATCGCGAGGCGGCATTGGCTGAGTACAAGGCTGCGCTGGACCTAAGCGGAGCGCAGCCGGAGATCAAGGCTGCGGCGCAACGAGGGCTGGAGCAGGCGTATGAGCCTCCGGCGAAACCGCAATCGCAATAGCAAGCACCCTCGCGATTACAATGTGATGGGCATTTACAATGCTAAGGTAGATCGCGGCTGTGGAAGTCGAATGAGCGCATCGCAATTCAAGGAGAAAGCATGAAGCGAGCAGCAATCATTGTTGCAATGCTGGGAATATCGGCCTGGAGTTTCGGCCAGGACAAGCCGGCGGCTCAGACCGCGCCGGCTGGGCAAGCTGCAGGGCAGGCGGCAGCGCCGGTGGGCAAGCGTCCGCCACAGGCCAAGACACAAGCCGAATTCGATGCTTACAAGGCGGCAGCGGCGTTGACCGATCCGGCAGCGCAGGAAAAAGCGGCAGACGACTTCGCGACGAAGTTCGCCGACAGCGAATTACGGCCTCTGCTCTACAAGTCCGTAATGCACTCCTACCAGCAGGCCAACAATGCCGACAAGATGATGGCCATGGCCAAGAAGGTCCTGAGCTTTGATCCGGACGAGCCGGAGGCGCTGCTGGGCGTGGCCCAAGTGCTGGCGGAGCGCACGCGGGATACCGATCTGGATAAAGATCAGCGGTTGGCGGAGGCCCGAAAAGATGCCGAACGCTCGCTCGAAACCGTTGACACGGACGTGCCGAGTTCAGGCTATCCTCCTGAACAATTGGCTGCGTTTAAGGGCTACCTGCGTTCCGAAGCTTATGCGATTCTGGGAACGCTCGATTTCAACGCCAAAGCGTGGGCGAACGCGGAAGCAAATTTGAGGAAATCCATTGATGCTTTGCCGCAGCAGCCTGATCCGATCGCAATTTTCCGACTATCCGTGGCCCTCGATATGCAGAACAAATATCCTGACGCATTGAAGTATGCCAACCAGGCAGTGGATTTGACCAAGGCGGGCACGAATGCGGGAGACGCGGCGCGCAAGGAGAAGGATCGTCTCATCCAGTTGATCGGCGGCATTCCCGACACTCCGAAGAATTGACCGGCGCGGCAGTGCAATCATGAAGGAACGCGAAATCACCGCGCTGGAAACGGCGTTAGGCTACAGCTTTCAGCGCCGGGGGGTGATTGAACAAGCTCTTACCCACAGCTCGCAAGCGCGCGAGCAGGAGTCGCAGCAGACCGGCGGGAGCAAGTCGACGGTCAACGACAACGAGCAGTTGGAGTTTCTAGGCGATGCGATTCTGGCGCTGGTCACGAGCGAGGAGTTGTTCCATCGTTTTCCGAAATTTCGAGAAGGTGAACTCTCGAAACTGCGTGCTCATGTGGTGAGCGAACGGCATTTGATTCAGGTGGCGCAACGACTGGAGCTCGGCCAGTATCTCCGTTTAGGGCGCGGTGAAGAAAGAAGCGGCGGGCGCAACAAGACGGCCCTCTTAGTAGACGCCTTGGAAGCGATCCTGGCGGCGATCTACCTTGATGGCGGAATGCAACCGGCGCACGACTTTATCGTGCGGGAGATTCTGTCGCCGGAACTAGAGCGGATGGAACGGGAAGGCGGTACGCTGCCGATGACCGATTTCAAATCGGCTCTGCAGGAAACTTTGCAGGGGCTGGGAATGCCGCAGCCGTCGTACGTCCTGGTGCAGGAAGCAGGGCCGGAACACAGCAAGACGTTCACGGTGGAAGTCCGTCTAAACTCGAAGAACGGTGACGGCCGGACCGAATTTGTGGGGCGCGCACAGGGTTCCACGAAGAAGACGGCGGAGCAGGAGGCGGCGCGGCAATCGCTCTCCCATCTGACTTCGCGGCCGCAATCGTCAGCGAAACCGCCTCGGGCAAACAAAGTGAGCGAATGAATTTTCCAGACCATCAAGTCCGGGACGGGCATCCTGTAGAGGATCACGCTTCCCTCGATCATGCCTCGGCCGATCCTTCTCTACTCGATCATTTTTCAGACGATCAATCTCCGGAAGGTCGCGCTCCAGACGATCAGTCCAAGAGCGATCATTACCAGGACGATCAGCCCAAGGACGTTCGATCTCTTGATGACCGACGAATCGCATGGGGCGTTGAAGTGGGCGTCTCTGGCTCGTTGCAGTCGCTGCTGGGAACTATAGTGGTTGCAGTATTTGTAATCACCTTCGTGGTGCAGGCGTTTCAGATTCCTTCTCCATCGATGGAGAATACATTGCTGGTGGGCGATTACCTTCTGGTCAACAAGCTGACCTACGGCGGAGGGAGCTTCGGCGATCATCTGATGCCGTACCGCCGGATACAGCGTGGCGACATTGTCGTCTTTCATTATCCGGTAAATCCGGCGCAGCATTTTGTGAAGCGCGTGATTGGCGTGCCGGGAGATCGGGTGAGGTTGATCAATAAACAGGTATTTGTGAATGGCACGCCGTTGAAAGAACCCTACGCGCACTTCACCCGGCCGGCCAACGACTTGTTCCGCGATAGTTTCCCTCGCCTGGACGTCACAGCGGGAGAAACTCCGGAGTGGTGGATACAACTACGCAAACTGGTTGAGGACGGACAGCTCATTGTTCCCGAGGGACATTATTTTGTGATGGGGGACAACCGGGATGACAGCTATGACAGCAGGTATTGGGGATTTGTACCTCGGGGCAACATCATCGGGCGGCCGCTCATAATTTATTGGTCGGTAAACGACGATGAAGGGGAAGCGGCAGCGCCGTCTTCAGTGAGCGGTAAGATTTATCACTTTGCGTACGCAGTCACGCATCTGTTTCAGGTCACCCGTTGGCACCGCACGTTGCGGCTGGTAAATTAAGCGCCTGCGGCCGAGCACGTGATTGCGGCCGCACCAGACAAGGACGGACTAATCAGAGTGGCGAAGAAAGAAAGCAAAGCACAGAACGATGTTGAAGAAAAACCGCGCGAAACCACGGTGGAGTTCCTGTCGTCCCTGGCCGCGGTACTGGTTACGGGATTATTCATCATCACCTTTGTGGTGCAGGCCTTCGAGATCCCTTCCAGTTCGATGGAAAACACGCTGTTGATCGGCGATCACGTGTTTGTGAACCGTGTTCAGTTCGCTCCCAAGACTTCGTGGATGGGACCGATGCTTCCGTATCGCCAAATACGGCGCGGCGATATCGTCGTGTTCCTGGCGCCGTGCGAGCCGGGATTGTATGTGGTGAAGAGAATTATCGGTGTGCCCGGCGACCGCATTCACCTGCGCAATGGCGTGGTGTATCGCAACGGCGAGGAATTGAAGGAGCTGGCAACGGACCCCCAAGGGTACGTGATCCATACGCAGGACCCGGCTTCCTATCCCAATCCCTACCGCGACAATTTTCCCGCCGTGCCGCCATCGGAAAGTTACAACGTCTACCCGTGCTGGGAATCGGAGTTGCCCACGCACATTCAAGGAGACGATCTGGTCGTGCCGTCCGGTCATTATTTCGGGATGGGGGACAACCGCGACGTGAGTTTGGACAGCCGCTACTGGGGATTTATTCCACAGGAGAATGTGATCGGGCGGCCGATGTTCATCTACTGGTCGTTTGAGACGCCGGGCGATCAATATCGCAAGACTGACATAGGCGATCGCATCGGTTTTCTGGCGCACGTCGTATTGCACTTCTTTGACGAGACGCGGTGGCGGCGAACGCTGAAAGTGGTGCGGTGAAGGTTTTCTCTTCCAAGCGGCGAGTTGTGATTGCAGCAGCCGTGATACTGCTGGCACTATTTCTTATACGTCCGGGCGTTTCTCGGCTCAAAGCGCGTATCACGACATCCATCAGCCGTGCAGTCGCGCGTCCGGCGGATATCGGTTCGGTTCACCTTCGATTTCTGCCGCGGCCAGGGTTCGACCTGGAAAATCTGGTCATCTACGAAGATCCAAGGTTCGGCACTGAGCCCATGCTGCGGGCGCCGGAGGTTACGGCCGTCGTGCGGCTGACATCGCTGCTGCGAGGACGGCTGGACATTGCACGGCTGGAGCTAACCGAGCCGAGTTTGAATCTGGTGCGCCGGGCGGATGGGCAGTGGAACCTGGAAGCTTTGCTGGAACATACAGCGCACACGCCACTGGCACCGACAGCGAAATCGCAATCGGAAACGCGGCCGGGGTTTCCCTACATCGAGGCGAGTTCGGGCCGCATCAACTTCAAGCTCGGACAGGAGAAAGAGCCTTACGCACTACTGAACGCGGACTTTGCTTTGTGGCAGGAATCCGAAAACGCGTGGGGAGTGCGGCTGCGGGCGGAACCGCTGCGCACCGATATGAACTTGAGCGACACCGGCCTGCTGCGGATGAACGGTACGTGGCAGCGTGCAGGAAGCCTGCGCGAAACGCCGCTGCAGTTCAGCCTGGAATGGGACCATGCGCAACTGGGGCAACTGACCAAGTTGGTATCAGGAAATGATAGGGGATGGCGAGGAGATGTTCGTCTGGAAGCTACGCTCAGCGGCATTCCGGCGGCGATGCAGGTTACAGCGGATACGTCGATTCAGGATTTCCACCGCTACGATATTTCGAGCACCGACACGCTGCGGCTGGCCGCGCACTGTGATGGCAAGTACAGCTCAGCGGAAAGATTAGTGCAGGAGATGTTGTGCAGCGCGCCCGTTGGCGATGGCATGATCACCCTACATGGCGACGCCGGCCTGCCGGGAATGCACCGTATCAATTTATCTTTGAATGCCGAAGGCGTCCCGGTGAATGCCGTGGTGCAGGCCGCTCGACGCGCCAAGAAAGACTTACCGGCTGATCTGGTATCGAGCGGAAGTGTGCAAGGCAATTTCACGGTGAAAGAAGATGGACCGTCCTCGCTGGGGCCAGAGTTTCAGGGTAGGGGCGAGATTGCCAATCTTCGGCTGCAATCGACCAGCACGCGCGTGGAATTTGCTCCGGGGAGCGTGCCGTTTGTGCTGCGCTCTGGCCGCGTGGATACGCATTTCTTCTCTGCGCGTAAGTCGGCCCAAAAGTCGAGTGACGGGTTGCAAGTTCCGGATGAATTGCATATCGAATACGGTCCTTTCCCGGTTGCGTTGGGGCATCCGTTGGCCGCACAAGCTCGAGGTTGGTTCGCGCACTCGGGCTACGGCATGGTTGTCCGTGGAAGTGGAGACGTGACGCACACTCTGCGACTGGCTAGTCTTCTGGGTCTGCCGGCATTGAAAGCCAGCGCGGAGGGTATAGCCCAATTGGATTTGCAAATCGCGGGATCGTGGGCTGCCAAGGTTTCCGGTAGCTCTTCCGCTTTTTCTGTGCCAGAAGTGACAGGAACGGTGCAATTGCACAACGTGCGCGCGCTGGTACGCGGAGTAAATGGACCAGTTGAAATCTCTTCCGCGGAATTAGATCTCTTGCCCGATCAGCTGCGCGTAGAAAAATTGAACGCGCAAGCTGGAGATGCGAACTGGACAGGATCTTTGACGATGCCACGCGGATGTGGAATGCCCGGAGCTTGCCTGGTCCGCTTCAATTTGAGCACCGAAGAGATTGGGTTGGGCAAACTCTCGGGGTGGCTAAGCTCGAAACCGGGGCAGCGCCGGTGGTACCAGATACTCACTTCTGCTGAACCTGCCGCACCAACGTTTCTGGATAACCTGCGGGCATCGGGGAAGGTGAGCGCGGGCCACGTGCGGATTCACAACATTGTTGCGGATCGGGTTTCTGCTTCGCTGGAACTGGAACGCGGGACATTGAAGATTTCGGAGTTGCGCGCGGATGTACTCGGCGGCAAGCATCGGGGCGATTGGCAGATGGATTTCAGCGCTGGGACTCCCGTCTTTACTGGGAGCGGAACTCTGACCCGAATTTCGCTGAAGCAAGTGGCCGATGCGATGCACGATGCGTGGATTTCCGGAACAGCAGATGGGACATATCAGCTGAAGGCGTCGGGCGCGGACTCCATGGACTTCTGGCAATCGGCTGAAGGCTCGCTGCAGTTCGATTTGCGTGATGGAGGGCTGCCCCACATTTCGCTCACCGGCGATGAGGACCCGCTGCAGATCACGCGCTGGCAGGGACTTGCGGTCCTGCAGGGCGGGAAGATTGAGATTGATAAAGGAAAGCTGGTAACTCCTGCCGAGACATATCAAGTAACCGGGACTGCATCGTTGGGGCAAATGCTGGATTTGGAACTGACCCGGGGCGCAGATGTGAAACCCGCGCGCGCGAGTTCGCCGGTTTATAGCATCACGGGCACCGTGGCGGAGCCGCACGTCGCATTAACTACTCCGGAGACGCAAGCGCGACTGAAGCAGTAGGCGTTCTACCCAGGCATCTTTCACGCTACGGCACATAGCCGGCGCCGCGCAAAACTTTTCCCGGCAAGGCTCCCGTCATTTTCCCTTGATCGATCACGGGCACGCCATTCACCAGCACATAATCCATCCCTTCAGAAAGTTGATTGGGATTGTCGAACGTGGCGAGATCGCGGACTGTTGCGGGATCGAAGATGACCACGTCCGCCCACATGCCGGCTTTGAGAACACCGCGATCAGTGAGGCGCAGGCGCTGCGCCGGCAACGCAGAAAATTTCCGAATGGCGTCTTCGAGCGTCAACGCTTTATCTTCGCGAACATATTTGCGTAGAATACGCGGGAAAGTTCCATAGGCGCGCGGATGAGGATGCTCCTGGCCGAGAATTCCTTCTGGTGAGGTTCCCGAAGAGTCGTTATCGATCGCGACCCAGGGCTGTTGCAGCGCGAGGGTTACATCGGGTTGCGACATACCAAAGACTGCGACGCCTGCGTACGGATCTTCGATGAGGAAATCGAGCAAGGCATCGATTGGATCTTTGTTCCATAGCTTCGCGATTTCTGAAAGGCGCTTGCCCTGAAGCGGAAGCATCTTTGGATTTTGCACCACGCCGATCATGATGGCTTCGGGTCCGGGGATCTCCTGCCATTCGTTGTCCCAGTCTTTCGAGGGTGTAAGCATATCTTTACGGATACGCTCGCGCGTGGCGGGATCTTTCAGGCGCTCGATAAGTTTTGTTGCGCCGCCATCGTGCGCCCACGGTGGAACAAAGGCGGAAAAATCATTGAACCAGGCTGTATAAGCGTAGGTATCGGCGGTGACATCGGCACCGCTCGCGCGCGCGGCGTTGATTTTGGCGAGCACTTCGGGCATGCGTCCCCAGTTAGCTTTGCCCGCGACCTTGATGTGCCAGATTTCTACGGGAACGTGAGCTTCGCCGCCGATGCGCAGGGCTTCGTCGATGGCATCGAGTACGGAATTGCTTTCGTCGCGCATGTGGGTCGAGTAAATGCCGCCGAATTTTCCGCCCTCCGCAGCGAGAGCGATTAGCTCATCAGTTTTTGCATAGGGTGCGGGAGCGTATTCGAGCGCGGTGGAAACGCCGACTGCACCGTCTTTCATGGCATCGCGCACGAGCATTTTCATTTGCTCAAGTTGCGCGGGCGTTGGCTGCACGTTGTCATCTCCGAGCACCATGCGGCGGACCTGCGTGGCTCCCACATAGCTGGCCAGGTTAATGCCCATGCCCTGCTTTTCAAGACGCGCGAAATATTGGCGGAAGGTTCGCCAGTCGGGAGTGATTTTGTAATGCTCGTAGCCTTGGCGATCGGCTTGAATGATGGCATCGTTGAGCGGTGCGATGGAACCGCCTTCACCGGTGATCTCCGTCGTGATTCCCTGATAAATCTTGGACGGCAGGCGCGGTTCGACAAGGATCGAGAGTTCCGATTGGCCGAGCATGTCGATGAAGCCGGGCGCAACTACTTTGCCCGCAGCATCGATGGTGCGCTTGCGTGGCGCGGCGGTGAGATTACCGATGGCGGCGACTTTTCCGTTGCGAATGCCAACGTCTCCGGAGTACCAGGGGGAACCGGTGCCGTCGATGATGTGGCCGTTGGTAATGACTACGTCGAAAGGGGCTGGGGTTGATTGTGCGGACAGCAGGCAAGTTGCAGCAAAAAACAGCGTGATTGCGACGACCAGATTAAATTTGTGAAGCTTCATCGATTTTCCTTTTTGTATCGTTACCCCAGCGGCTAAAGCCTACTATCAAAGAGCACTCTGATCGCAGCGATTAAGCGCTGCGCCACCCAAAATCGCCACCAAACCAAAATCGCATTAAAACCGCGCCGCTTCAAGAAATTGGTGCGCGGCGCATGGCCATCGCACCCAAGCCAATCCAAATCCCGAGCGCTAACCATTCGTACACGGTGAAATGGCCGGGCATTGCCGGAACAACTTTCATCAGCAACATGGCGATGGCCACGAGCAGCCCGAGACCCGCAACTGACCATTCGACAGCAGACAACTTCAATTGCCCAGGAAGTATGCCAGAGCGCCCCATAGAAATATACGCGGCACAAGTTGCGGCCCATCCTATGGCGCACGCGACTGAACCGACCTCGGTGACCGGCACCAGGATCGCGTCTCCCAAGAGCATGCTGGCGGCTGTGGCTAATCCGATACAGAGAACCGCGACCGACGGCGTCTGGTGTCGCGGATGGATGCGGCCAGCGCGGGCATCGACCAGGTTGCGGCGTCCGAGGGCAAACAACAGGCGGCTGGCGGCTACAAAATTTCCGTTGAAGCACTTGAACAGCGACAGCAGCGCTGCGGAGAGAATTACGTTGACGATCCAGCGCGAACCCACTGCACGATGGAAGGCGACCGCCGTCATAAACTTCTCACCCGTCAATTCGTGCCAAGGAGCTACGAACGCAACTGCGGCGATGACAACTGTATAAAAAAGAATGCCGACCAGGACGGCCATCCATATGGCTTTGAGAAAGTTCTGACCGCCAAACTCGGGAGTAGATTCTTCCGCAGCCTTGCTCACAGATTCGAATCCGGTCATGAAATACGGAACGATTTGCAGCACGAGCAGGAACGAGACAAACGGTGCGTGAGTAAACAACGGGGGGAAGTTGCGCGGCGATCCTTTGCTTACGCCGAGCGCGACGAAAACGATAAACAGAGCCAGCGTGCCGAAGGATGTCCAATTCTGAAAAGTTGCGCTGAGGCGGATACCGCGATAGTTGAGCGTGGTGAGCAGAGCCGTGAGGCCAAGGCCGATGACGAGGTGCGGAAGATAAACCGGACGACCCGCGATGCGATAAATTTCCATCGAATCGAGTGAAGGGACAATGTAACCGGCAATGCGGCCGACGGCCACGGCTTCCCATGGGCAGACGATGAAGTAGGCGAGCATCATCATCCATCCAGTGGAGAAACTGATAGGGCGTGAGAAAGCTGCCGCGGTGTAAGCGATTTCGCCGGCAGCGTCTGGCATTACGGCGACCAGCCTGCCATAGACCCAGCCGATCGGAAATAAAAGCGCGCCACCGATGGCGAAGCCCAGAAGCGCTCCCAGTGCGCCTCCGCGCAGAAGCCAGTCGTCCATCACCACCAGCCAACCGACGCCAACCATGGTACCCCAGCCCAGCGTGAAGTAGTCGGTGAGGCGGAGTTTGCGGGCTAGATGGGACACGGGGCGCGATTATAAAGCATCGGCGATTGCCATTCTTGGGAGGGCGGGTCAAGCTTCGCTCGACGGACCCTTCGACTCCGCTCTGGGCAGGCAGCCGGGGCGGCTGTCCCCCACGAGCGTGATAGTATCGACAATATCCACGCATGATGCTGCAACCTGTGAATTTGAGCGCTGTGGTTCTGGTGTGCCTCTTTACTTGTTACGACTCGTTGAAAACAGATGACAACTGCGACCAAATTGCGTAAGCGGGTGCTCAGCGGCATGCGCTCGACCGGGAAGCTGCACCTGGGTAACTACGTGGGTGCCCTCGATAACTGGGTGCGCATGCAGGATGAGTACGAATGTTTTTTCATGGTGGCCGACTGGCATGCCCTGACGACTGATTACGCCGACACATCCCGCGTAAAGCAGAACTCGGTGGAAGTGGCGCTCGACTGGCTGGCAGCGGGACTCGATCCAGAGAAATCCGTGATCTTTATTCAATCGCACGTTCCGGCTCACGCCGAGCTGCACTTGCTGCTTTCCATGATTACGCCGCTGGGCTGGCTGGAGCGGGTTCCCACTTACAAGGAGCAGCGGGAGAACATTAAGGACAAAGATTTGGGAACCTATGGGTTCTTAGGCTATCCCGTGCTGCAGTCGGCCGACATTTTGGTTTACAAGGCAAATGCGGTTCCGGTTGGTGAAGATCAGGTGGCGCATGTGGAGCTCACACGGGAGATCACGCGACGCTTCAACGGCGTTTATGGACAGCGTGGAGATGTCTTTCCCGAGCCGCAAGCATTGCTCACGCGAGCACCCAAGCTGCCGGGAACCGATGGGCGCAAGATGTCAAAGTCGTATGGGAATACGATTTTGCTGACCGATCCGGAGCCGGTGGTGCGGCAGAAGTTGAAAACTATGGTGACCGATCCGGCAAGGGTGCGGCGCTCGGATCCGGGAAATCCGGATGTGTGCCCGGTGGGCGATCTGCACAAAATTTTCAGCGATGCCGCAACCATTGAGAAAGTGAACGCCGGTTGCCGGTCGGCGGGCATCGGATGCATCGAGTGCAAAAGCTGGGCGGCGGATGCGCTGGTGCAACTGTTGAGTCCGATGCAGGAGCGGCGCAAGAAATTCGAGGAGAATCCGCGGCTGGCTTGGGATATCCTTGAGGCTGGCAGCGAACGGGCGCGCAAGGTTGCTGCGTCGACCATGGACGACGTGCGCGCTGCCATGGGAATGTCGCTCGCGTATGAGCCACCGATAGCGGAAGATGGGAAGTAGCGAAGATGGGAAGCAGCATGGAAAATAGAATCCTCGCCTCAGAAGTCGATGCAGCAGAGCCGCTGCGTCCAGCGCTCGTCGCGACTCCGTCTGCGCTCGTGAAGCCGGCTAAAGAATCGACAAAGAAAGAAGAGAGCGATTCTCCGTTTGCGGTTTCGGTGACGGATGTATATGAAGGCCCGCTGGACCTGCTGCTCGACCTGATTCGCAAGCAAGATATCGACATCTACGACATCCCTATTGCCCGGATTACGGCGCAATATCTGGCTTACGTGGAAAAAATTCGCGAGCTGGATGTGAATGTAGCGGCTGACTTTATTTATATGGCCGCGGTGCTGATTCACATTAAATCGAAAATGTTGCTGCCGCGCGATCCGTCGGCAAAGGCGGAGGAGTTGGAAGATCCGCGGACGGAGCTGGTAAACCGGCTGCTGGAGCATGAAAAGTTCAAATCGGCGGCGCAGATGCTTTTGCAGAAGCAGCAGATCGAAGATGCGGTGCTGACGAATCCGGCGTTGAAAGAGTTTATGGACGCCGAAGGTACAGAGCCAGAGATGGCTGCGGACGTGATTGATCTGGTCAAGACGTTTCAGCAAATTCTGGAACGGGTGCGCACGCGGCCCATAATCAACGTAGACGAAGAGACTGTTACCGTGGGCCAGATGATCGATTATCTGCGAAAGCGGCTGGCGCTCGAATCGCGGCCCATCCGATTGAAGCAGCTTCTTATGCGCGTGCCCTCGCGGCAGGCGCTGGTGTGCATGTTTCTGGCGTTGCTCGAAATGGTGCGGCTGCAGGCGATTCAGGTGCGGCAGGACCAGATGTTCGGCGAGATTGCGGTGCGCAAACATACTGGATTCGACGCGGTTATGGCAGAGCCGGCCGCGGTGCGGGATGATTGGAGATGAAAAGCAGCCACGAGTTGCCGGCGGCCAGTTGCCAGTCAAGGGTGACGACTTTAACTGGCAGCTGGAAACCGGCAGCTGGCAACTGAACTGGTTTATGAGTTTGAAAGCTCAACTCGAAGCCATTATTTATGCGGCGGAGACGCCCGTCACGCTGGAGCAGATGGTCCATCTCGTGAAGGAAAGCGTGGTCGCGGCTGGCGCAGTCGATGACGCGGATGTGAAATCACGCGTGCGATCCAGCCTGGAAGAGCTCGTCGGGGAATATGGCGGGCCTGATCACGGCATTGAGATTCGACAGGTCGCGGGCGGCTATCGCATGTCCACCAAGCCTGAGCAGCACGAAATGGTGCGCAGCTTTGCCAAGAGCCTGAAGCCGCCGATTAGGCTCTCCTTACCTGCTTTAGAAACGTTGGCTGTGATCGCTTATAAGCAGCCGGCCACGGTGCCGGAGATCAACGAGATTCGCGGCGTGGATTCGGGTGGTGTGATTGCCACGCTGCTGGATCGCAAGCTGATCACGACGGCCGGACGCAAGCAAGTAATTGGCCGTCCGATTCTTTATAAGACTACAAAAGAATTCCTGATGCGTTTTGGTTTGAAGGACGTGAACGAACTGCCCAGCATGGAAGAGTTCGAGAAACTGGTGGCGGAATCGTTCCAGAGTGAGTTGATTCCGGCGGAAGATGCGGCGCAAGTGCAAACCGATTCTGCTGAGTCGGAAGAGATCGTAGAGAGGTCCGACATTAAATCCAGCGCCTAAAGGCGCCATCATTTTGCAGAAGTTGCGGCATGACTCGAGCCATGCCCTGAAACGAATCCTGGTTTTTCACATGCCTGCTGAACGCCTACAGAAAATTATTGCTGCCGCCGGAATCGCTTCCCGCCGTAAGGCCGAAGAACTGATCAGTGCCGGCCACGTGAAAGTGAATGGGGCGGTGGTGACAGAGCTCGGGAGTAAGGCGGACCCGGACACCGATCACATTCGCGTGGATGGAAAGCTACTGCAAGGCGCGCAACTTCATGTCTACCTGCTGCTGAACAAACCTAAAGGCTACGTCACCACAGTGAGCGATCCGGAAAATCGGCCGACAGTAATGCAACTGATCCGCGGCGTAAAGAAGCGAGTGTATCCGGTGGGACGGCTGGATTATGCCAGCGAGGGCTTGCTGCTCTTAACCAACGATGGAGCGTTGGCGAATAAATTGATGAAGGCGGCATCGCAGGTGCCTAAGACTTACGTAGTGAAGGTTGCGGGAACTCCGAGTAATGACGCATTGGAGAAGTTGCGCGGCGGTGTTTCGATTGCGACCGAAAACGGCCGCCGAGTGCGGACTGCGCCAGCTCTAATCCGCTTAGTGAAAGAAGCGAATAATCCCTGGTACGAGGTGACGTTGATCGAAGGCCGCAATCGCGAGATCCGGCGAATGTTTGAGAAAGTCGGGCATCACGTGGAAAAGATCAAGCGCGTTCGTTACGGGCCGCTCACCCTCGATGTTCCAACCGGACAATTCCGCGCGCTGACTTTGCAGGAAGTTGATCGACTGCGCACCGCATGCAATAAACCGATAGCGAAGACAAAGCCTTCCGTGGCATGATGAGCGGCAAAGCATGAGCCGCTTTTTTGATCTGGTTTCCAGGCCCGCCCGCGAGATGAGTTCAGCCGCCGCAACTGCGGCGCCCGCCGAACTGCAGCGCCCCTCACAGCTCATCCGGCTCGATTCCAACGAAAATCCCTTCGGGCCCTCGGCGCGCGTCGTTAGTGCCATGAGGAACGCGCTGGGCGCGGTGAACTCCTACCCTGAAGACGATTGCACCCAGTTGCGCCACAAACTGGCCGCCCATCACGCCTTGCCACCGGAGCACGTGCTGATAACTGCAGGCTCAACTGGGATGCTGAGCTTGCTCTGCCAGACACTGCTCGCACCCGGTCTCAATGCGGTGACCAGCGAGCGCTCGTTCATCGTGTATTCGATGGCGGTTCAGGCGGCGGGTGCGCATCTGGTGCAAGCGCCCATGCGCTCTGGAGAAGATACCTTGGATCCCGAGGCGCTTCTCGCCGCGATCGACTCGAACACGCGTATCGTATTCCTCGCAAACCCCAACAATCCTACTGGCACAATGCTGGAAGCGAACGTGGTGGAGCGCCTTCAGGCGCGGCTTCCCGGCCATGTGGTTCTGGTTCTGGATGAGGCTTACTACGAATTTGCATCGCATTTCGCCGCGCTACGGAAAATCAAGTATTCGAATTCGCTGGAATACGTTCGCCAGGGTGCGAGCGTAGTCGTGTTGAGAACGTTTTCAAAGGCGCACGGACTGGCCGGCCTGCGCGTGGGCTACGGCCTGGGGCCGGCGGAGTTATTGGGCTACTGCGCGCGCATGCGCAACACTTTTTCGGTATCGTCGGTGGCGCAAGTGGCGGCGATGGCGGCGATCGATGACCAGCACTACATTCAACGCGTGGTAGAAAGCAATGTCGTGCAGTCGCGGGTTCTCAGCGATGGATTGTCGGCGCTGGGCTATCGCGTCGTTCCTACTTCAGCGAATTTTCTGTTCTGCGATCTGGGCGAAGAAGCGGCGGCGGTCGCCAGCCTTTTGCAGGATGAAGGCGTCGCCGTACGTCCGCTGGGACCTTGGGGCGCGCCGAAATGCATTCGCGTGACGATTGGCACGCCGGAGCAGAACCAGGCTTTGTTGCAGGCGGTGCACTGGATGGGATCGCGTCGCTCCGCAGACGGCCGTGGAGCTTCCACTCTGGCGCACGGAAGTTAGTTGCATACTTTTACACAAAAATCGCGCAAATATCCGCTCAAGACCCGTGCCCGGCGCCGATTTGACACGAGCGGGCCGGCAGTCGATAATCTAGAAAATTTTGCCCGTTCGTGAAGCCCCCATGCGTTCGGTTTAGAAAGCTCTATCCCTGGCCTGATTCTCCGGATTACCTACGAGTGAGGAATATTGTCATGAGACTTGCTCCCAAATTGCTATTGTTCCTCTTGGGGACGATCGCGATAACAGCACAAGCCCAGCTCTTCAACTTTAAACACGTAGTGGTGATCGTCCAGGAAAACCGTACGCCGGACAATCTTTTTCAAGGCCTGTGCTCGGCGCCCTATGGAGCATGTGCGGTACCGCCGACCCCTCAAGCACCCTACGATATTCAAACTTCGAATTGGGTTACCAAGA
>JBAPQU010000547.1:0-11375 GCA_049280795.1 Candidatus Sulfotelmatobacter sp. | reverse complement strand
CCATTACGATGATCCTTGCGAACGGCCAACATGTGCGAATGTAGGTAGACATGGCTCGAGCGAGTGCCCGGCACCGAGAGAGCGAACCCAACCATCTCGCTGCCCTCGAATGCGCCCATCACCTGTCCGCCAACTTTTTCGGCAACCACAAACATGCGCAGCGGAACCAGTTCGGCGTCGCTGAAATTCCACACGTCTTTTTGCAAGGCCACGCAGGCCCGCAGTTCATCAAGGCCTTCACAGCGGCGAATCACGATGGCATCCGGGCTCATGGTTTCTCCTGCTGCTTGGCCTGTTGCCAAAGTGATTCGAGTTCGTCCATCGAAGCACGTTCAGGAGCTTTGCCGTTCTCATGCAGATGCTGCTCCATCCATTGAAAGCGGCGGCGGAACTTGCGATTCGTCTTCCGCAGCGCGGATTCGGGATCGAGCGATAAATAACGGGCAATATTGACCAGTACAAAGAAAAGATCGCCGACTTCTTCTTCCAAGCGAATCCGCAAATCTTCGGGAACCGCCTGACGACCGGAACCGGCAACGCCGCGGCCTTCGGGGTGCGGACCGGGCGCGGGAAAGTTCTGCAACTGCTGCCGAAGCTCGGCGGTCTCTTCGTTGAGCTTCGCGAACAGGCCTTCCATATCAGGCCAGTCGAAACCGACTTGCGCGGCGCGCGAGCTGAGTTTGTGCGCCTCCAGCAACGACGGCATCGACGAGGAGATGCTGGCCAGAATCGATGGCGAAGTCTTCCCTGCTCCGTCCTCGGCTGCTCCCAGCCGCTTCTTGCGTTCTTCAATCTTCAGTGCCTCCCAGTTGCGCTTTACATCCGCGGAAGTATCAGCTTTCGTGTCGCCAAATACGTGAGGATGCCGGTCGATAAGCTTGCGCGAGAGACGGTCGAGAACGTCATCAATCGAAAACGTTCCCTGCTCCTTCGCCATCTCCGAATAAAAGAGCACTTGCAGCAGAAGATCGCCGAGTTCGCCGGGAAGTTCGTCCCAATCGCGATTGTCGATGGCTTCGAGCACTTCGTAGGTCTCTTCCAACGTGTAAGGCTTGATGGAATCGAAGGTTTGCTCGCGATCCCAGGGGCAGCCCCCCGGAGCCCGCAGGCGCTCCATAATCGCGACTGCGCGTTCGAAACGTTCGCCGGTTGTGGACGTTGACATTGGCATCCACTTTAAATGAGCCGTCGCAACGGGGCAATGCGCGGCTATACATTTGTAAACGCATGAATTAGCGATAAACCGCGATGCCGAACCCGGCATCGAATTTAAATAGGACTAGATGCAAAGCTGAAATCTTAAAGGAGGAAAAATATCATGCCAAATAGTCTTCACGGAAAAACCATTGCAATCCTGGCAACCGATGGATTTGAGCAGTCGGAACTGATGAAACCGAAACAAGCGTTGGAAGATGCTGGCGCAAAAACTCAAGTGGTTTCGCCTACCGAAAAAAAGATCAAAGGCTGGAATCACAAAGATTGGGGCAAGGAAGTCGCGGTCGACGTTTCTCTGAAGTCCGCAGACGCAGCCAAATATGACGCGCTTCTGTTGCCCGGAGGAGTTATGAACCCCGACCAGCTGCGGATGAATCCCGATGCGGTTCGTTTTGTAAAACATTTCTTTGAGCAGGCGAAACCAGTCGCAGCCATCTGCCACGGTCCGTGGATGCTGGTGGAAGCTGGAGCCGTGCGTGGCCGCACCGTGACCTCGTGGCCTTCCCTGAAAACCGACATTCGGAACGCAGGGGGAAGCTGGGCGGATGAAGAAGTAATCGTGAGTAACGGCGTAGTCACCAGCCGCAACCCGGATGATATTCCCGCCTTTAATCGGGAGATGATTGCTTTGTTCTCGAAAGCAGCCGCCGGGAACGGGAAGCCGGTGCAGAAGGTGGCGTGAACCAAGTCGTTCAAACAAGGAGAAATTAAGTCGCAAAAACCGGCCCGACGGCCACGCGGGCCGGTCGCGTTCAGGTAACTCCCGTTTCGGAACGTTGGGACGACCCGATGCGACTTTTGGTCCAGCCATTCTGCGGTACCAAGGTTACCTTCTCCGATGGTCGGCCACAGGGCACACTTTAGGAGTGAAAGTGTTTTAGGGCGGGCTCGTGGCTCCATAATCACTCTTACATATCCCCGTATCTGATTGATACAACATGGTATTAGCAGCAAATCCGCGAGCTTCCCTGGAAGACCAGCACTTTCAAGTGGTGGTAATCGGCGGGGGCATTAACGGCGTGGCGGTAGCGCGCCAGTGCGCTCGCGCCGGAAAACACACGCTGCTGGTCGAACAGAATGATTTCGCCTCCGGAGTAACCAGCCGTTCCACGCGCATCATTCACGGCGGATTGCGCTACCTGGAACACGGCGAACTCGACTTGGTGCGGGAGTCGTTGCGCGAGCGGGAGAAGTTGTTGCGCGAACGGTCTCATCTCGTGCATCCCATGCACTTCCTCTTGCTGCTGAACGAGAAGAGCCAGCGCAGTGCGTTGAAAGTGCGTACCGGATTGTGGCTCTACCAGCGCATGGCAGGAAAAGCACCGAGCCCGAATGCCACGGAAATGGAACTGAAGCGGCTGGAGCGGGCGCTCGATGCCGGGCATCGCTGGTCGTTTTTTAATTACGAAGACGCGCAATGCGAATTTCCCGAGCGCCTGGTAGCAGAGTGGTTAATGGAAGCCGTCGAAGCGGGAGTGATCGTCCGCAACCACACCGAAGTGCTGGCGGTTGACGTTACGCACGGCCGGGTCCGGGGAGTGTTGTTGCGCGATCAGATCTCCGGCCGGGACCTGCGTGTGGATGCCACCTGGGTAATTAACTGCAGCGGCCCGTGGGCGGATCGCGTTTGCCAGCGCTCTTCGGTTCGCACGCAGAAGCCAATGCTGGGCGGTGTGCGCGGCTCACACATTGTTCTGCCGCGATTTCCGGGCTCGCCGAGCACGGCTCTCTACACCGAAGCGGTGGATGGCCGTCCCATCTTTGTGCTGCCGTGGAACGATCAGATTCTTGTTGGAACCACGGAAGTCGCCGACAGTGGTGACCCCGGAAAGACCGTGCCATCAGCGGAAGAAATCAACTACCTCGTGCAGTCGCTGGCCCAGCTGTTTCCCAAAGCAAAAATCTCCGCCCAGAATGTGAAGCACGCGTTTGCCGGGATCAGGCCGCTGCCCTATTCTCCGGACAGTCGTCCATCGGCAGTTACGCGGCGGCACATTCTTCACGATCATGCCGACGACGGCGCATCCCACATGCTTTCCGTGATCGGCGGCAAGTTGACGACTGCTGCCTCACTGGCTCGCGACTGTGCGCGCAAGATTGGGTTGACCGTTACAGAGCCGCGCGTAATGGCGATGGGAGACGGCCCCGCACTCGATCCCTTGCTTGACGAAGCGGTTCTGGAGGTTGCGCGCATTGGAGCGGTGAGCGAGGAATCGGCACGAGGCATGCTCGAATGGCACGGCAAACGCGCCGCGGATATCGCACGCATGGCGCTGGTGAGCGCGGAGCTGCGAGCGCCGATCTGTCCGCATACTTCGCATGTGATCGCCGAAGTGGTGGAAGCTTACCGCCGGGAATTTGCGTTGACGTTAGGCGACGTTCTGCTGCGCAGAGTGCCGGTAGCGCTGGGCGCATGCTGGTCGGAATCGTGCAGCCGCGAAGCGGCATTGCGCATTGGCGCAGTTCTCGGCTGGAATGAACACACCATGGGCGCCAACCTGGAAGCTTTTGAAATGGAACGCTCTGCCTTTCTGCGCCCCGCAGCGCGGAACTCTGCCGCATTCGAAGCCGCTGCCGACTGAACTGCCGCAACCTCAACTTCTCCGCCACGGATCTGCACGAATTCGCACGGATCATCCCAGGTCAAGAAATAAGATTTAAGAAACAGATCGGAGGAAATATCTGTGACAATCCGTGCTATCCGTGGCTAGATTTTCTCAGTTCTGGGACCTATTTTCCTACGCGCGGTGAGAGCAAGTCGTTGGGGATAGTCGGAGATGATGCCATCCACGCCCCACGCAGAGAAGCGCTTCATTTCGCCGGGAACATTCACAGTCCACACAAAAATCTTCTTGCCCACGGCTTTGATTTTAGCCACAACGCTCCGGCGAACCAACGTGTAGTGGGGGATCAGATACTCAATCGGCAACTTGGGCCAGAGACTGAATTGGGCTCGCGTCTCGCAAATCAGACCAAGCGGGATTGTGGCATCGATCTTATGCAGAGTCTGCAGCACACCAGGAAGAAACGACGAAACTACATAGCCGCGTGGGGGCGCGCAATCACGAAGCAAGTCTGCAGTGATTTTTTCGAGTCCAGACGATTTCAGTTCGATGTCGAGGAAGGCCCTGCCCCGATAGCGCGTTAGTACTTCCTGAAGAAGCGGAAGGGCTAACTTTTCTGCCGGACATTGGGCAATATCGAGGCCGCGGATGCTGGCGTCGTGGCAGATCACTGCCTGCCCATCTGCCGACAGCCGCACATCGAATTCGAATCCATCGCACCCCTGAGCAAGCGCGAGATCGAAAGATGCCAGCGTGTTTTCGGGAATTGTCTTCTCAGCCCGCGCTCCGCGGTGGCCCAGAAGAAGCGTACGGCTTGGCATCGCGTTCGGTTTCACCGAAGATTAATCCAGATCGAAATCGCGGATGGGCTTGCCCGTGTCGGGAGATTCCTTGGCCTTCTTCACGGCCTCCTGAAATTTCTTCTCCAACAACTCGGAAGCATGCTTCTGCGCCTCAACCGACTGCCGGAAGATGGATTCGCGGCGAGTATCCTGCTCCTTCATCGCGCGTGCCGCGTCCTCCATATCGGCGAACATTCTGGGCTTTACCGCGGCGGTGTGGGCGATTACAGACTCGGTCTCCGTATCCACTTTCAGCAGCGCGCTGCAGCAGGGGCAAGTGATTTCAAAGTTTGTGGAATTCTTCGCCATTTGGCGAATCATACCGCAAAACAAGGGAGAACGCTTAGCGGTGGAGCTGGATCGGGAAGATGTGAAAAACGCTCAGCAACTCCCAACCCAGGAGGAAGATCGAAAGCAGAACAATCAGCAATGCCATTAACTCTCCAAAGCTGAGGCCGCGGCGGTTGGGCTCGAAACGCCGCGCGGCCAGGCTCAGGATATTCAGCGTGGCGAAGCCGAAAACTACCGCCCAAAGAATATTGTAAATATCGTTTCGCCGGTTGGAGAGGCGTTCGAAAAGCAGCAAGGCGGCAACCAGCGCGGACTGGGCGCGCATCAGCTTATGAATCGAGAGCGCGGCGCCGGTAATGCGTGTCAGACCCGTGAAAAAGCCGGTGGCTGAAACATTCATGTCAGCCGAATTATAAACAAGAAGAGTCTCTACAACTCCAAAATCTGATGGTCGAGGCAATCGATGCGGATGGCGTCGTAAATATTTTTCAGCAGTTCACTTCCGTGGCGAGCCACAAAGTACGCCCCGGCGACACCTCGCTCCTGCAAAGCGTTTTCGGGATAAAGGGCCTGGCTCAGCGCTTCCGCATGACGGCTCACAACTTCGCTGCGGCGCAATTCGGCCGCCATGGCACGCTCGCGGAGGCGGTCAAGCTGGTAGTTCATCTTTGATGCGCCCGTCTGGCTGGCCTCAACGAGCGTGGGATCCAGCTTGCTGAGAGCTTCCTGCAAGCTGGAAAAGGATTCTTCCACCGACTTCTTCGAGCGCTCGAAAGCCGCCTGCAAATCTGCCGGCAGAGTACGCGAGGCCAGCGTGCGGCGAAGCGCATCCGGCTCCTGAAACACGTCTACCACGGTGAGATCATACTGACGCAGCCAACGCTGAACCTTGGGCTCGACCAGAGTTGCCGAAAAACGCGGAATGATGGGCGTTACGCGCCCGGTGATCTTTTCGTAGACGACGCCCGCCTGCGCAAAATATGCGGCCTCAGCCGCTCCACCCGCATAGGCCAGAGTCGGCAAAAGGTAGTCCTGCACCACCGGCCGCAACAGCACGTTAGGACTGAAATTCTCGGGAGTCTCGTCGATGCGATCCAGCAACTCGGCGGAGGACAATTTCTCCGCCGCCGTCCCGTTGGAGATGACGAACTCCATCGTATTCCCATTCGCGCGTCGCTGAATCGGGGTGCGCGCGCCGTTCTGCAGCGTGAACACGAGAACTGACGAAGCGGTAACTTTCACCTGCTGGTGGTAACCGGCGGCCTCGAGAGCTTGCCCGCGAGCCAGCAGCGCATCATCGATCTCGGACGCGCGTTCGACTGCCGTTCTATAGATAGGCGCAGCTATGCGATGCAATTCCGCATCCGAAGCGTCCAGAAGAATCACACCTGATTTGCCGAACAGGCGCGCGCAGAAGCGGGCAAATGCGCTGCCGAGTGTCTCGCCCGGCCGGTAAGACTCGCGCAAAAATTGCGTTGCCTCAGAATCTCCCATCAGACCAGCAGCTTCATCCACAACCGCTAGGATTTCGTCTCCCAGCTTTACATCGCTCACCGGAGCGCCCGCAATTCCATGGCTGGAGGTAGTGAGCGTGCGCAGAAGGCCGTCTGGTCCAGGCATCGCGGCATGATTCACTTCGTCAAGATCGTGATCGTAGGTGGCGAGCCAGAACACGGGCACTGCGTCAATGCCTTCCGCAGTGGCCTGCTCAGCCAATTTGACAGCAGTCAGAGCCTTGTAGATCACAAACATGGGACCTCCGAAGAGGCCAACTTGTTGCCCGGTTACAACGGCAGCCGCGCCGTTGCGCAGACGATTGATATTTGTAAAAGTTTGCGGCGAAGCATCCCAGGACTTGTTCTGGCGTTCAAGAATCGCGCCCACGTGCTCCCGGCGAGACGAATCGTATTGCAGAGCAGAGGCCTCCGCTTTCATCCATTCGGTGAAATAAGGAGAATGCGGATAGAAGGGACGAACGCTGGGAGAATATGCGAGAAGATCGGTGAAAAGGCGCGTGGTGTGCGGAATCTGAGTAAAGGGTAAACACTGCGATTTCACCGGCAACACTCCTGACACTGCCTGTTTACCCCGTACCTGTTTACCTCGTATTGGACGGATGAGATCATCGCAGGTCAACGTCTTTCATTCTACAGATGGCGCCGTAGTTGAGATGCGGCAATCCGCTGCAGGATGCAAGATAATGGGTTGAGAAAAGGAATCAAGAATGAGCACGCTCACTCCGCCGCTAAATATCGTTACGCCGTTCACTCTGGAAGGTTCAGCCGTCCGCCTCAAACCAATTCACCCCGAACACGTCGAGAGCTTTTGGGAAGCCGCAAAAGATTCCCTGGACGACATTTTTCAGTGGATCCCTTACCGCATGAAAACTCGGGAAGATTTTCAGCACCTCGTAGAGAAGGCCTTTGCCGAGCAGGAGCGCGGCGAGTCCGTCGTGTTCGCAACCGTCGAACGCCACTCGGGTCGGGTGATTGGCAGCACACGTTTCATGAACATCGATCGCGTCAATCGCCGCGTGGAAATTGGTTCCACCTGGATCGCGCCGCCATGGCATCGCACCGCCGTCAACACCGAAGCCAAATATCTCATGCTGCGGCACGCCTTCGAGATCTGGCAATGCATTCGTGTCGAACTCAAAACCGACGGGCTCAATCAAAGGTCGCGCAATGCAATCCTGCGCATTGGTGCGAAAGAAGAAGGAACACTGCGCAGGCATCTGATCACCTGGACCGGCCGCGTGCGCGACTCGGTCTACTTCAGCATTTTGGATACGGAGTGGCCTGAGGTGAAAGTGAGACTGGAAGCAATGCACGCACCGGCGGCCTCGTCAAATAAAGTTTGAGTCCAGCCCGGCGATGAATTGGATGCCAGGGATCACCTTACCGACGAGCCCAGCGTCATTGGTCAGGAAAAGATCAATGCGAGCTTGTGCTGCGCAGGCGAGATGAATCGCGTCTGCCGGCGAAACTGCTAGCTTGGCGCGAATACCAGCATAGAGGTCTGCCGTCTCCAGCGTGTACGGGATCACTTCCACCAGCGGAGGCCGAAGAACATCCCGAATCCTTCTAGCGATCTCGGTTGCGCCTACCTTGTAAGGACCAACCAAAATCTCCCCCACGGCAAAAGAGCTGGTGCAAAGCTGATCCTGTCGCTCCTTCATTTTCCCAAGGAGTTGGCGCACCCTCTTGGCATAGCGGGGGTGGTCCTCCAGCCAATAGACAAACAGCATCGTGTCCCAGTAGATCCTGCTCATACTCGGTTCCTTCGCTTTCGCCGGAGCCGCTTCACTTGTTAGAGCTTGAGAATTTCCTGCGCTCTTCGCGTATAAAGGCTTCCCCTCCACCAAGCGAGGTGAACAAATCTTTTGCGATTCCGTGAAGTGTGAGCAGCGGATCTGTGGCAGTCGAATTTTTCTCGTCGCGATCCACAATCTCGAAAGTGAGAGTCACAGTCGTACTTTGGCCCGATGGCGGACCGGTTTTCGATATCAGCCGGAGCGAGTTCTCGGTCAGAAATTTTCTGGATCTGAGAGCAAGACAAACCAGGGGTACGCGATTATTCAAGGCAAGAGCCTTATGCACCGTCCCCACATTAACGGTGAAAGTTCTTTCTCCTCGACGAAGAGCAGGCCGCAGGTAAGCTTCGCGCGCATGCTGCCGAACTAGATCTGAAACGGAGTGCAGCACCGCGTTTTCCATATTTACCTTCGCTATGCATGCTTATTATTGCATATGCATGCATAACATGCCTAGATTTAACCAATTGCTTTTGTTTCGTTTTTTGTTCGCTATCGTGATAGCCTGCTTCTGCCATGCTCGCAACCCTGCCAGCATTCTCCGAAGGCCAGCACCCCACCGTAGGATGGCTATTCCTCGACCTCAACTCCTATTTCGCCTCGGTCGAACAACAGGACCAACCCGAGCTGCGCGGACGGCCTGTAGGCGTCGTGGCAGTAGACACTGATTCCACCTGCTGCCTGGCGGCAAGCTATGAAGCCAAAGCTTATGGCGTGAAAACCGGCACTTCGGTCAAAGATGCGAAGCTGCAGTGTCCACACATTAGCATCGTCGTCGCCCGCCCAAAGTTGTATGTGGAGTACCAGCGGAAAATCATCCAGGCCACGGAAGAGCATCTGCCGGTCTACAAAGCCTTCTCCGTGGATGAAATGGCCTGCCAGTTGATGGGCCGCGAATGCTTTCTACCCAACGCCACCACGCTGGGCTACAGAATCAAGCAGTCCCTGCGCAACCTAGGCGTGGCTTTGCGCTGCTCGATCGGCCTGGCCCCGAATTGTTATCTCGCCAAGACCGCGGCCGACCTCTGCAAGCCCGATGGGTTGACGATCTTACTCAAAAAAGATCTGCCGCATGCCCTGCACTGCATGAAGTTGCGCGATCTGGTAGGAATCAGCCACGCTATGGAGCACCGGCTGAATAACCGAGGCATCACGACCGTAGAGCAGCTCTGCAAGCTGACTTCCCAGCAGATGCGGGATATTTGGGGCAGCGTGCAGGGAGAGACCATGTGGTATTGGCTGCAAGGCACAGATTGGAAGGCGAAAGCCGACTCGCCGCGTAAGAGCATCGGCAAACAGCATGTGCTGGCGCCGAAATACCGCACAAAAGAAAACGCGTACAACGTAGCACTTAAGCTGCTCAGCAATGCGGCCATAAAGTTGCGCCGGTTAAATCTGTGGGCTCGCGGCATCGGCGTCACGGTTGCATTTACGCATTGGGGACGGGAAATAAAGAATGGCCCTGAACCCTCAGGCTGGAATGCGCACACCAGCATTCACGCCTGCCGCGACACCATGACTCTGCAAGACCACTTCCGCAAGCTCTGGAAAGATTGCCCCGCCCATACTCCAGTGCACGTAGGCGTTTGGCTTTTCGATTTGATCCCCGATGAGTTTCACACCTTAGGATTTTTCGACGATGAAAAGCGCGAAACCATCAGCAGCGTAATGGATGCAATCAATAAAGAGTATGGCCAGCACACGGTCTATCTCGGCGGCCTGCACGGCCTTGGCGACGCCGCACCCACCCGCATCCCATTTTTCAGTGTTCCCGAGCTGGCGGATTTTTGAATCCGAACCAGCACGTCCAATGCTTTCTTATTCGCAGAACACCTTGACCTTCACTTTCGTGTCCCGATCTTTCTGATCGACGTCCACACTCAAGTCACTGAGTTGATCAACCAACTCCTCCAGGTTTTCGGGTTTGATTTGGGTTAAGTCAAACGGGATGCCTTGCTCGTGGATGGCGTCATTCGCGCGATGCAGAGCTTGCGCCGGAATCAAACCAGCCAACTTTACTCCCGCGCGAAGCAATTGCATGGGCACTCGGACGTTCACCTTAGTCGGGCCTTCATGCCCGTCGTGATCTTCCGAATCCACTTGTACTCGCAAATATTTCGGCCGCGCTTTCGCGTCTGACCCGTAAGCATTCTCCGAGGGCTTGCCGGCGACTCCCGCCTCGAGAGCTGAGATCAGGCGCTCCGCTTCGTCTGCGCTGATTTTTCCCTCGGACAGCATTTGCAGAATTTGACGGCGATGTTCATTCATAGTCGACTCCTAGAAAACGCAAATCGAAACTCCAGCGCTGCGGTGCTCGACTTCAACTTCAGTGTCATTCAAAGCCCGCAGAATCTGCCATGCAACCGAGAATGCTCGGAATGGGTTCATCCGGGCCAGACAGCCAATGACAATCAGTGGCGATAACAACACCACAAGAGGCACAAGCAGAAGCCACAACAGCAGCAGCGGAACCCATATGCGAAGCGTGCGGCTCTCCCGGCCGCGCAAACTGACGACTGCTACCAATGGAATCATTGCAGTGCCTCCATCTCCCGAATCGCGTCCTCCGCGGTGAACACCCAACATCGTCACGCCCATAACTATCTTGTTTCTTATAATTTAGGAGCTAACCTCTTTGTCGCCTAGATTTTGCGGAGAATTTTCCGCCAACCCGACGATTCCACTACCCACCTAGGGTGGGGGATGCACCTGAAAATGATTCGAAGCGCCGGACAGCGGACCTCGAATCGACCAGCCCCCGGAATTTATTTTGCTGAGGAATTCATAGCCGGATTGCAGGTCAAAAACGACGCACTAGGTTTGCTACAATCTCCTTATTATGGGGCTCCATTCATCCTTTGCCGATGTTTCCACCGCCATCGAGGAGATTCGCGCTGGCCGCATGATTGTGGTTGTCGACGACGAGGATCGCGAAAACGAAGGTGATCTCACGCTGGCTGCGGAGAAGGTCACACCTGAGGCGATCAACTTCATGGCCAAGTTCGGCCGTGGGTTGGTGTGCCTGGCGATGACGGAGGAGCGGCTGGATTATCTGCGGCTGGGGCCGATGAGCGCGGAAAACACTTCGCAATATGGAACGGCGTTTTGCGAGGCGATCGATGCGCGAGCGGGCGTGACGACGGGCATATC
>JBAPQU010000546.1:0-1634 GCA_049280795.1 Candidatus Sulfotelmatobacter sp. | reverse complement strand
GGAGTGAAATGCAGGCCGGCTGTGGGGGCGGCGACTGATCCACGCTGCTGGGCGTAGACCGTTTGATAGCGCTCACGATCGCGGGAAGAATCCGGGCGCGCGATGTACGGCGGCAGCGGGACGTGGCCGATGCGATCGAGCGCGGCGAAGAAATCGTCACTGCTCTGAACGGTATGAAAGCGGATGCGACGCTCTCCGAATTCCGCGCGGGCCAGAACCTCGGCTTGCAGTTCGCCGTCCTCGCCAAAGAACAAGCGTTCGCCGACTCCGATTTTGCGCCCGGGACGAACCAGGCATTCCCAATCGTTGGGTTCAATAGAAAGTTGCCGCGTAAGCAGAACCTCGACATGTCCGCGAAGGAAATCGCGCGCCGCGGGATTCTGAGGGCTGACGGGTTGGGCACGAGAGCCCTGGCGGCGGCCATAGAGCCGCGCGGGAAAGACCCGCGTGTTGTTGAAGACGATCAGGTCGGTGGGCCGCAACAGCTCGGGGAAGTCACGGAAGTGGCGATCGGAATATTGTCCGCTCGCCCGCTCCAGGTGGAGCATGCGGGAAGCATCGCGCGCGGCGAGAGCTTCCTGAGCGATGAGTTCGTCGGGAAGATGGAAGTCGAAGTCGGAGACCAACACGGTTCTGATTATAGGAGGAGGGGTGGGAAGGCTGCCTCGCTGTGCTTGACGGGACAGCCCATTCGACTTCGCCCAAGGCAGGCGAGCCGCTGTCGGCGCATGATTCCATTCAACTTCCCACTTGATTCGGTCCCAGAATCGTCTTTTTTAGTAAATTTGTTTGTACGTTGGGGCTGAGTGCGTTACTATGCGGGGGTCGTAACTTCAGCCGCTTTTCGTCACTCCCCCGAGAGAGTATTTCCATGTCCGGTGAACGCAAACACAGGGAAGAAATTGTCCGCTACGGGCGCATGCTGCACGAGCGCGGGTTCGTAGCGGCGATGGATGGGAATTTGTCGGTTCGGCTAGACGATAGCCGGATTCTGGTGACACCCACTTGTGTGAGCAAGGGTGCGATGAAAGCTGCGGACATGGTGATCGTGGATCTGGATGGCACGCAGATGGCAGGGCGGCGCAATGTAACCAGCGAAATCGGGATGCACCTGCTGATTTACCGCATCCGGCCTGACATTCAGGCGATCGTGCATGCACATCCGCCCACGGCGACCGGATTTGCCGCGGCGGGTATGGCCCTGACCGAGCCGCTGGTTTGTGAAGTGGTGATGGGGCTGGGAGGCATTCCGCTGGCGCGCTATGGGACGCCGGGAACGTCGGAGTTGGCGAAGACGCTGGAACCCTACGTGCCGCACTACGATGCGATTCTGATGTCGAACCACGGCGTGGTGGCCTACGGGGATACGATTGAGCACGCCTACATGAAAATGGAAACCGTGGAGCACTTCGCGCAGATTGCGCTGGTGACGCACCTTCTGGGCCGGCAGCAGCCGCTGAGCGGGGTGGATATCGAAAAATTGTTGCTGGCGCGAACAAAATATTTCGGAGGAAAAGCAGCGGCATCAATGCCTTTACCGATTGCCATGGTGCGGCCTCCGGAAAAGGTGAGCTAGGTTCTTTCCCACGCGCTGATCTTCTAAACCAAGAACAATCGATAGCCGAGGCTATACC
>JBAPQU010000545.1:0-3597 GCA_049280795.1 Candidatus Sulfotelmatobacter sp. | reverse complement strand
CCTGCACGCCAACCCAGCGCGCCTGTCCGGAACTGAATACGTCGTTGGGCAGTCCATTGGCGCTACCGGCACCCAACAAGACGCTGTAGCGCCCGTTTGCTTCCAGCTGGGCATTTTGAGTTTCCATCCAGAGAGAGGGCCCGCCAGTTTGCTCTTCATACAAAGCGAAAGTAATTCCGACGAGCCCGGAGAGCGGCTTGCCGTCGGCATCGGTCGCGCGCCCGTTGAAGCGGACAAGGTTCGGCAGGATGACGCCGGCCGCCGAAGCTTGCGAACTCGTCTCCTTAACTTGGGCGTCGCCTTGGAAGGGAAGAAAGACGATACTGAGCAGGATCGCAAGTGCAAAGGTGCCGGTCAGAATCTGCGATTGCTCGAGAGAATAGTCACGATGTTGCGGCATGGGCCCTCACTCGGTAACGGCTGCAGAAGTCTTCACCGGGGGCGTCCTTTTATGCGTTTCTTGTTCCCAGTGAGAAGTTCGCATGCGAGCGCCAATGTCAACGAATCCTGGCCGCAGGTCAATGAAACTGCGTTTTAAGTCTTTCTTAACTGGTAAATGATTGCTCTGCAGCAGCTTGCGCATCTGGCTTAACTCCGCTGTGCTAACATCTGGGACCAACTGGGGAACCGCCTTTGCCCGCCTTCTATCGTTTTGGTCCATATGAACTGAACGCCGACGAGGGCACCCTCGCGCGCAACGGGACCCGGTTGAAGCTGCAGGATCTGCCGTACCGTCTGTTGCTGATGCTGGTCGAGCAGCAGGGGCAGGTCGTCAGCCGGGAGGCGGTGCGCCAACGCCTTTGGCCCCAAAACACCTTCGTAGAGTTCGATAACAGCTTGGGAGTCGCGATCCGGAAGATCCGTGATGTACTCGGAGACAATGCGGACGCACCGTGTTATGTAGAGACGGTACCGCGGCGAGGCTATCGGTTCTTGGCGCCGGTCACTGCCGTCACGGATTTACAGGATCCGGCCCGCCCCATCACATCTCAGCCTGCAAAGGCGTCGATTTCGTCGCTCAGCTCAGAAAAAAACTCTGCCTTTTCAAGCCGAAGGTTGCGTTACATAGCAATTGCCGCGTTCCTTGTGCTTGTGATAGGCGCTACCATTTACCGGTCCCGTCTTCCGCGAACGAAGATAGAAAAGGCGAACACAGAAAATCAGAGTGCGGCCGAGGCCCACCTTCCTGCGGTACACGTTCGACGATCTGTAGCCGTGATGGGTTTTCGCAATTTGCCTGGACGTCCCGAGGAAAACTGGCTCTCGCCGGCATTTGCGGAGATGCTCAGTACCGAGCTCGCCGCTGATCGTACCTTGCGTGTTGTCTCGGGCGAGGATGTGGCGCGCGCTAAACGAGAACTCCCCTTGCCCGACGAAGACAGCCTGGCGAAGGCAACCCTTGAACGGCTCCATACGAACCCTGGAGCAGACGTAGTCGTACTTGGCTCGTATACGCCGTTGCCTGGAAAAGGAGAGAGGCGGATTCGACTGGATGTTCGCGTCCAAGACACCGAACACGGTGAGACCATCGCCGAGCGAGCTTTCGTGGGAAATGAAGACGACCTTTTCGAACTTGTATCCCAGGCCGGAGCGTCTCTTCGGGAAAGCTTAGGAGGCGCCTCAATTTCAGAAGAAGCTTTCGCGCAGACAAGAGCTGCCTTACCGATGAAGCCGCTGGCGGTAAAGCTCTACACGGAGGGTCGATCTAGCCTCTGGGCATTCGACTTTATCCGCGCCCGAGATCTGCTTGTCCAGGCCATAGCAGTCGAACCGGATTTTCCTTTAGCACATTCCGCTTTGTCCGATGCGTGGCATCATCTCGGATACGACTTGAAGGCCCGCGACGAGGCTGAGCATGCCCGCGTACTCTCTGAACATCTAAGCTTCGAAGAACGTCTCCAAATTGAAGGTCAGTATTCGTCGCTGCAGGATGCAAATAAAGCGATCGAAGTGTACGGGAAGCTCTTTACCCAGTTTCCCGACAATCTGAATTACGGGCTTCGTTTGGCCGACGAGCAACGCCGCGTGAACTCCGCAGATGCGCTGAAAACTGTGGCCGCCCTGCGGCGCCTGCCCGGTCCAGTGGCTGACGATCCGCGGATCGACATGATCGAATCCCGCGCCTGGATGAACAGCGACTATGCGAAAGCGCAGGCAGCCGGGCGGCGTGCGGTTGAAAAAGGCACGGCACAGGGTGCTAATTTGCTCGTCGCCCGCGCCTATGGAATTCTTTGCGCCGCCCTTGGGAATGGTTCTTCCACCGGGCAGGCCATCCGGGACTGCGAGAACGCTCGCCAGAGCTATGCGGCAGCTGGCGATCGCAACAACGAAGCCCGCACACTCAGTGATTTTGCCGGACTCTACTATCAACTGGGCCAGATTGATCGCGCGGAGAGCATGTTTCGAGTAGCCCTAAGAATGTTCCGTGAAATCGGAGTTATCGACGGCATAACGACGGTTTCCAGTAATCTAGGCGATGTCTTCCTGGCCCGCGGCGATCTCCCCAGCGCCGAGCATGCCCTTTCCGACGCTCTTCCTGGTTACAAAGAAATGGGAGATAAGGACGGTATCGCTCTCACGCTGAACGATCTCGGAGAAGTCGCTCGGCGTAGAGGAGAGCTTGAAAAGGCCTTAACAACCTTCGAGCAAGCCGAGGCAGTAGCTCAGGAAGCTGATGACAAGAGTGCTATCGCCTATGTCCTTTCCGGAAAAGGAGACGCTCTCGCCGATCGCGGTGATTTGGTCGCTGCCCGGAAGTCCTACGAGGAAGCGCTAGCGATACGCAAACAAACTGGCGAGAAACAAACGGCGGCAGAAACTGAACTTGCGCTTGCGCGCCTGGCAATCGAAGAAAGGCGGAGTTCAGACGCAGAAAGTGTGATCCGTAAATGCAAAGAACAGTTTCATCAGGATCAGCAGGCCGACGATGAATTGGCCGCCAGCATTGTGCTAATCGATGCCTTGCTGGCCGAATCCAAGCTTCCTGAAGCCGAGTCTGAGATGGGAAAGGCTAAATCGCTGGCAGATACAAGTGCGAACACACTACTCCGTTTGCAGTTCGAAATGATGTCTGGTCGAGTGCAGGGCTTGTCAGGCCATTTCCCAGCGGCCAGCGCACAACTAAAGAAGACACTTCAAAGCGCCCATTCTCATCAGCTTTTGGAGCTTGAGTTCGAGACGCGGCTAGCCTTGGCAGAGTTGAGTAAGAGGGCAGGACACTCGGTAGCGGCCCGCGCAGAATCCTTGAGCTTAGAAAATGCCGCCAGTAAGAATGGGTTCGGGCTGATAGCGAGTAAAGCTCGGTCCTTTCGGAGTGCTCGTGAATAAAGCCCTCCTCTTCGAGTCTATAATGCTGCGCGACCTACCCGGCAGGAGTCAGGTCTGGAGGGTGTGGATCAGGCGATCAGCCAAGACCAAGGCAAGCGTTCGCATCGCCCGATGCAATCGCCGCAATGAGACGGTTCTCTGAAGCCTTATTGTGCTCCAGATGAGCCTGGCGACAATGGGCCAGTCCTCCAATGAGACTGGCTAAGTACTGTTGTATCAATTGAGTGATGGCGGAGGGAGAGGGATTCGAACCCCCGGTACCCTTTCAGG
>JBAPQU010000544.1:0-12430 GCA_049280795.1 Candidatus Sulfotelmatobacter sp. | reverse complement strand
GATTATGAAAGCGCGAATCCGAGTCGTGAGTGCAACCGGCTTTGTTGAGCAGATCGCGATCGTTTCTGCAATTCTTAAGCTGCGTGTACCGGGTACTATCGTCGAATGCGGGACATACCAGGGAGCCAGCGCAATAGCAATTTCGCTCGCCTGCGCTCTGACTGGCCGGCGACTTTATGTCTTCGACTCGTTCGAGGGTCTTCCGGAGCCTACAATCTCCGACCGTGACCATGCAATCGTTCGTGATTTGCAGATCGCGACCTATGAGAAAGGAGCCTGGTGCGGACCGTTGGAATTGGTACGGAATAATATCCGCAAGTACGGCGCTCTGTCGGTGTGTTCTTTTGTCCAGGGTTACTTCGATACCACCCTAACGACGTTTCACGAGCCGGTTGCACTTGCCTTTTGTGATGTGGACCTGTTGGAATCTCTTAGGACTTGTCTCCGATATTTATGGCCGCTGATGTCGGAAGGCGGCATGTTATTTACTCATGAAGCCCACCACCATGAAATTGCCGCTTTGTTCTACGACCAGCACTGGTGGCAAGGCACCGGATTCGAACCACCTGGACTGATTGGCGCGGGAAACGGGCTGGGGCTTTCGTTGCAAGCGGATGGAAGCCTGGGAAGCTGCCTTGGATACGCTATAAAAAACCCGAGAGCTTCAAAGCAATCGCTGGAACTTGGGAAACACGAGACTCGATATCTCGAATCTGATCAGCACCTGATTCGACAGCGAGGCGCCTGAGGTATACCACGTGTCCGCCGCTCAACCGGAAGTCTCATCATTGATTCTTTCGCCTTGCTGGAGCAATCCGTTCAAGGTCGCTTGCAAGCGTGTCATCGATTGCGTTGGGGCTGCGCTTTTATTGGTGCTGCTTTCGCCATTACTTCTAGTTCTTGGATTACTGGTAAAGCTCAGTTCTCCAGGTCCCATACTGTATCGCTGGTTAGTGGTAGGAAAGGGAGGCGTACGCTTTACCGGGTACAAATTTCGTTCCATGGTGTGCAATGCCGATCAGCTCAAAGCTAGGCTAAGCGAACGGAATGAAATGAATGGCCCCGTGTTCAAACTGACCAACGATCCGAGAATTACGGCCGTCGGGGCATGGATGAGGCGATACAGTCTCGACGAACTTCCACAGCTCTTCAGTGTAGTGAAGGGCGAAATGAGTCTGGTCGGTCCCCGCCCGCCTTTAGTCACGGAGCATGTTCAGTTCACGGAATATCAGAAACAGAAGCTGGCCGTAAAACCAGGAATCACTTGCCTATGGCAGGTCAGCGGACGGAACCGAATCGTCGATTTCGACGACTGGGTACGGCTGGACCTGGAGTACATTCGCAATTGGTCGTTGGCGCTTGATGCCAAGATTCTGTTTAGAACGGTTCTTGAGATATTTGCCGGTTCGGGCAAGTAAATATAAATAGAGCTTTTTCTTACAATCCGGCATCCGTCTTGATGGGGCAATCCCTAACACGGCCAACCCGTGCCCAATTCCTGAAATTCCGAGGTTATGACCCAAGGAGAGAGTTTCATGATGCCGCCATGAATGGCGATGAAACGGCAATCTCGTGCTAACGCCAGCCCCTCATGCTTCAGTTTCCATTAGCAATGGCATCGCCCGGGGAGGAAGTGGATTCCAGCACGTCCGGATTGAATCCGGCTCGAACAGTCCTATGGTCGCCAACATAGTCAAAGATGTGAATGCGCTTCTAGTGCAGGTTGTCACCTTCATCGAAGAGCCAAGCAACAGTACGATCGACTGCATTGGCGTGCACGATTGATTACCGGCGTTTCGCTTAACGTCGGAGGTGTGATATCGTGACCATTCCCAAAATGGTTGGCTGATGATTTTGGTTGCTGTTGAATTGCATTGAACACTGTAACAAGGTCGAAAACAGGGGGCTCATCAAGTGAGCGTGCAATCCACCGCTAGATTCCTGCGCCTTCGGGCTCGTACCACACATCTTCGTCTGCCATTAGTTTGGGCGCGTCACACTGTACTTAAATCGAACGACGCCTTCGTAGCGTCCTATCCAAGGTCTGGAAATACCTGGGCGCGGTTTCTCCTTTGCGAAGTCCTTACCGGGAATAACGCCGAGTTTGACAAAGTGGCGTTTTCCCTTCCTCCCCTTCGGTTACGCAGCCGCGCTCCGTCGGTCCTTTCTGACGGCGGAAGGCTGTTCCGGACTCATGAGCAATATCACTTCGTATATAAGAAGGCCATCTATTTCGTCCGGGATCCCAGAGACGTCGCAGTGTCCAATTATGAATTCGAAAGGGTGAATGACCACTTACGGGGGAAGAATCTAGATGAATTTATGCACATGTATGTGCGGGGCAAAGTCAACTCCTTCGGAAGTTGGCAAGGCCACGTTCGCAGTTGGCTGGATTCTGCCTTAGCCGCAACCGACAATTTTCTTCTCGTACGCTACGAGGATATGCGCAGGGACACCGAGCGGGAACTTGCGAGGATGCTTGAATTTCTAGGTTTCTCGGTCGCTCCCGAGAAAATCAGAATGGTCGTCGAGAACAACAGCTTGCAACACATGCGTCAGAAAGAGGATCGGTACCAAGGCAGGCCTCCCGAAGACCGGCTGGTGTCAGAGGCCGGGCGCCAGGTCCGTACTGGTTCCGTGGGGGGGTGGCGAGATCGTCTTACTCCAGCGCAGGCCTCATTGATCGAACATGCGAGCCAAGAACTGATGGCGAGGCTGGGATATGCAGCGGGACTGAATACTGATACGGCATCGACGAAAGCCCCCTTTGGGGAGACCCAGTTGCCGGATTCGGATGTGGTTTCTGGAATTGCCGTAAACTAAATGGCCGGAGGGCTGCGCCAACCGGCCCCTTCGTGGGAGGGCCTGACTTAAGAGGATGCACGCGGGGCTTGTGGTCCCGATTTAGCACGTTTGATGGGAGTTATCTGCTGATGGCGCCTAAACCGTTTGTTGAGGAATTGACTACGAGGTCAAATTGAGGGTACTTGTCACCGGGGGCGCGGGTTTCATCGGCTCACACTTAGTAAACGCTCTGCAGGGGCGTAACTATGAAGTCGTCGTGCTGGATAGTCTGGAAGTCAGAGTTCACGGGCATTCGCCAAAGCCGGCCATTCCTCAAGGTGTAAGGCTGCTGCGTGCCGATGTGCGCCAGAAGAAGGCTTGGGAAGAAGCGCTGGAGGGCGTCGATGTGATCTTTCACGAGGCCGCATATCAGGATTACATGCCCGACTACAGCACCTTTTTCCATACGAATGTTGTAAGCACTGCGATGCTGTTCGAGGTTATTCGGCAGAATCGATTACCGGTGCGGAAAGTGATTGTGGCTTCCTCCCAGGCAGTATATGGCGAGGGCCAGTACAACTGTTCTACCCATGGTTTCGTTTTGCCAAAGGCTCGGACGGCTGAGCAAATGCGACGCGGTGAGTGGGAATTGCGCTGTTCGATCTGCGGTCAATTCCTCTCCGCAGCGTTATTGCGCGAGGGGTTTACCAATCCGTTTAACCAGTATGCGCTTTCGAAGTACTCGCAGGAATTGGCTGCGCTTCGGCTCGGCCAGACTGTGGGCATCCCCACAGTGGCGCTTCGCTATTCCATAACGCAGGGCCCACGGCAATCGCTATTGAATCAGTATTCTGGGATCCTTCGGATATTCTTGTGGCGAATCAAGACCGGGCAACCCCTGTTGATCTATGAAGATGGGCATCAGACACGGGATTTTGTGCACGTGCAAGACGTCGTGAAGGCGAATCTGATGGTGCTGGACGATGATCGCGCAAACTACGAAGCCTACAATGTCGGCAGCGGAAAGGCGACGACGGTGCTGGACTATGCTCACCTGCTGGCCCGTAAAAGGGGTGCTGAGGTCGATATCAGGATCCCGGGAGAGTTTCGAGAAGGGGATAACCGGCACAGTGTATCGAGCATTGACAAACTCAAGGCATTGGGCTGGTCGCCGTCCTTTGATCTAGAGCGTATTATGGACGATTTCCTGGGGTGGATCGATGGTCTGGGCGAGTTGCCTTCGGATGTTCCCGATGCCGCCAAAATGATGCGCTCGGATGGCGTATTGCAGGCATCGAGCAGGTAAACTGGTTTTTGAAAACTAAAGCAGAGAGGATGCATGTCTCATAAGAACAATGGCCACGAGAAAATTTCCACAGTGAATGGATCGGGGATCTCTTGTGCTCAGGACTATCTAAACCAGTTGGGCACCGTGCTGCAGCAGATGCCCCATGAACAGGTCGATGAGATTTGTGACGTACTGCTTCGCGCGTATGAAAAGGATCGCCGGATATTTCTGTTCGGCAATGGAGGAAGTGCCTCTTTAGCCTCCCACTTTGCCTGCGATTTGGGCAAGGGCACAACCATGGGAAGCGATGCCAAACGCTTTCGAGCTGTCGCTCTCACGGACAGCATTCCGATGATAACGGCCTGGGCCAACGATCGCGACTATGAAGATATATTCGCCGAGCAGCTGAAAAATCTGATTGAGCCTGAGGACGTGGCATTCGCCATCAGTGCGAGCGGAAACTCCCAAAATGTGCTCAAAGCCCTGAAAGTCGCCCGCCACGCGGGAGGGGTTTGTATTGCGCTGGGAGGATACGATGGTGGAAAGATGAAGCCTTTGTGTGATCTTTGCCTCGTCGTGCCTTCCGACAATATGCAGATGATCGAAGACCTTCATCTCAGCGTAGCTCACGCATTGTTCACTACCATCCGCCATAGGCTGGAAACCGGCAAACTTTACGCCGGTCTCCAACTAGCCGCTGTTGTCCGCTGACTCGCGTTTCGTCTTCGCGCGAGAGACCCCGGGAACTTGATCACGCCCTTCGTGAGAGGATTACATCGGTGCGACCGCACTTGAACATTCCGCCAGCGATGAAACGGATTTCGATTCGCGACACTAGCAACGGACTTCCAACGTCTCTGCAACTCAATCAACAATTGTCTGCTGAGGGTCAGCATCACTTCTGACGCATATGGACGCCCGCAAGTTACGTCGCACAGTTCTGATTGCTGATCTGGCTTGGATCGCATTGGCGTTGGTCATCGCCTATGTCCTTCGCTACGGGATCGGCGGACATATCCAACCCCTATGGAAGTCGTTGTCGATTTTCGGCGTGGAATTTGTTATGGCGGCGGCGCTGTGGATAACGCTGCACGAACGGATGAAGCTGGATAGTTTCCGGGGCGGATGGTACCTGCCGGCCATCATCTCCAGGATCTTCCTCGGTTTGCTGGTTATGATGGCAATTCTGATGTCGGTCGCCTACTTGGCTCGCGATTATGTGTCTCGCCTGGTTCTATCGTATTTCGGAGTGCTGCTGTTTGTGGGGTTTCTGGGTGTTCGCTGTGTGACCCACCTGATCTTCAAGTCCAAACTGGCTACGGACGCACGGCGGCGGGTAGTAATTGTGGGTACGGGAAGAACAGCGCGTGAACTGGCCGCCAAGATCGAATTGCACCCTGAAGTTCTATGGAAGGTGGTTGGGCACTTGAGTCCATTTGATGCACATGTGGAGAGTTCCGAAGGGGCCGACCAGTCTGCGGGCCTGCCGGTGCAAACTTTAGGGGTTGTCGATCTCTTAAAGACGTACAACGTGGAAGAGGTGATTCTGGTCGGGACCAGTTGTTCCCACAGCGAAATGCTAAATCTGGCCACTCAGTGTCGGAGTGAAGGAATTCAGGTGAGTTTGGTTCCCGAGCTGTATGAACTCTATCTCTCCCGGCCGCACCTTGTGGATCTCGACGGCCTGCCAATACTTCAGTTGCCGCAGCCGATCCCCCGCTTGATGGGAGCTCTGAGTCGCACCATGGATGTGGTTTTGGCCTCTCTCCTCATCATTCCGGCAACTCCGATTGTTTTGGGTGCAGCGGCGCTGCTTCGTCGGCAGAAGGCAAAAGTGTTTTGCTGGGATGTGCGCGTTGGATTCCATGGTGAACACTTTCAGATGCTGCGGATGAATGTGGAGCGCAAATCCCTGCATCTTACGCGCTTGGAGCGGACTCTTGTGGAACTCAGCATCACCGAACTTCCACAACTCGTGAACGTTCTCAAGGGTGACATGAGTATGGTTGGGCCGCGACCCGAAGGACTGGACCGCGCGGCCTATTACACAGGCTGGGAAAAGCAGCGCCTGACAGTGAAGCCTGGGATTACGGGATTGGCTCAGGTTCATGGATTGCGTGAGCAACATTCCTCCGAAGAGAAATGCCGCTTCGACTTGCAGTATCTTTTGGACGCCTCGCCTTCCCTGAACATGTCCCTGTTGTTACAGACAATCTGGACCCTGGCCGCTCGCGTCTTCCATCCGGTCTCGAGATCTTCGATTCCTGCCGCCACGGAATCTGATACTACATTCCTACAGGAGATCGTCCCTAGTGCTCATCGGTCGCAGCCCGGTACGGATTAGTTTCGCCGGTGGTGGAACAGATCTACCGGCTTACTACGAGCAGTTTGGCGGATCGGTTTTGAGTGTAGCGATCAACAAGTATTTCTACACCGTCCTCGGAAAGCGCGATGATGGACGCATTCAGATCATCTCCTCGGATCTGCGCATTTTCGAGGCTTGGCGCGATATCGCAGCCATGAACATCGAAGGCAGCGCCCTCGAAATTCCCGTAGCGGTGTTGAAGGAAATCGGCCGCGACCTTTCGATTGACTTGTTCCTGGCGTCTGAAATTCCTCCGGGAACCGGGCTGGGATCTTCGGCGAGTGTTTGTGTCAATCTTCTCAAGACGATTACCACCTACCTGCATAACCCGTTGTCAAAGTATGAATTGGCTGAACGTGCCTTCACAGTCGCTCGCTTAATGCTCAAGCATCACGTGGGCAAGCAGGATGAATACGCCGCGGCTTTCGGGGGACTGAACTTTATCGACTTTAGCCAGGATGGCAGCGCAACCGTGACTCCGGTCAATGCCGGTGCTGCCATTCTCGAGCAACTGCAGCAGAATCTCATGTTGTTTTTCACCGGCGTGTCCCACCACTCGTGGACCATTCTCGAAGAGCAGGAGAAGTCGACGCGCAATCACAAAGGCGCTGCCGTGGATGCTCTGCACGAAGTTCGTGCATTGGCAGGGCAGATGCTGCGTCTCATCGAGAACGGCCACCTGTCGAATTTCGGGAAGCTTCTCAATGAGGCGTGGCAGGCGAAAAAACGGGTCTCCAAAGACATCTCGAATTCCCGCATTGATCAGCTCTATCGTCTCGCCCGGGAAAATGGAGCTCTAGGCGGAAAAATCACGGGAGCTGGCGGAGGCGGATTTTTATTACTATATTGTGAGCCATCCCAGCAGGAATTTGTGCGCAGTGCTATGGCTGCCGAAGGCATCCACGAAATGGCTTTCGCTTTTGATTTCCAGGGTGCTCAGGTAATCGTCAATGATCCCTTTATTGACAGCGATGAACGCGGCGGTGCACGCTGGGTTTTTGTTCCCCGGTCGGTGGTCTAATCCGGCACTGGAAACGCCAGTTCGCTCATGAAAGCTTTTCTTTTGGCCGCTGGCCACGGCACACGGCTGCGGCCCCTGACGGATACCATTCCGAAATGCCTGATTCCTATCCGTGGCACTTCAATGCTGGAGATCTGGCTTGAGGTGTGTCGTAGGGCGGAAATCAGCGAACTGCTTATTAACATCCACGCCCATGCCGATGTAGTTCGTACCGCTCTCGCAAAGAAGGAACACGGGCTGAAAGTCTGTGTGTCCGAAGAGACTGTCTTGCTGGGTTCAGCTGGCACATTAGTCGCCAACCGCGATTGGGTTGCCTCCGAGCCGGAGTTCTGGGTGCTTTATGCGGACGTTTTGACCAACCTCGATTTTCCCCAGATGTTGGCTTTCCACCGGAAATCTCGGCCTGCGGCTACACTCGGTCTCTATAGAGTCGATAATCCGTCGCGCTGCGGCATTGTTGGCTTTGACGAGAACAACGTGGTGCGTGAATTTGTAGAAAAGCCAGCGCAACCAAAATCGAATTGGGCCTTTTCAGGAATCCTGGTGGGCACGCCTGAATTACTGGAAGCAATCCCGCGAGACATGCCCGCCGATCTCGGCTTCAATGTGCTTCCCAAACTAGTAAATCGGATGCTGGCATATCCCATCTCGGACTATCTGGTTGACATAGGTACAATGGAGACGTATCAATCAGCGCAGACCACTTGGCCGGGATTATAGCCTTAGCGTGGCCGATGCGTGTTTGATAATGGTACGGCAGGTCGATCCCCCAAGATGAGCAAAGTTGAGAGCGTGATTTTCGATATGGACGGTGTAATCATCGACAGTCACCCTGCCCATCGCAAGGCTTGGCACGAATTCCTGCAGAGTCTGGATAAGGATGTTCCAGACGAAGAATTGGATTTTATTGTTGATGGCCGGAAGCGCTCTGAAATCTTGCGGCATTTCCTCGGCGATATGCCCGAAAGCATGCTGGCTGAATACGGCAGGATGAAAGACAAGCTTTTTCAGGGGATGGCTTTCGAAGTCAAACCGGTGCCAGGCGTAATCGAATTTGTTGGCGACTTGATGCGATGCGGAATCAAACTAGGCGTGGCAACTTCCGCGAGTAAAAGCCGGACCTTATCCACTTTTCGACACCTGCATTTGACCGGCTGTTTCGCGACCGTCGTGACCGGGGATGATGTGCCCGATGGCAAGTCCAGTCCTGCGATCTATGAACTGGTCTGTGCTCACTTGCGCACGCGAGCCCGCGATTCTCTTGTACTGGAAGACTCCGCTTCTGCAATCAGGGCCGCCAAGGAAGCTGGTTTTAGGTGTATCGGAGTTGGCTCCGGGTGTAGCGCGAAGCTTCAGGAAGCCGGCGCGGATCACGTAATTAAAGACTTCGTGGGCTTCTCGCTCGACGCTCTGGAACTCGGTTCCCAACCGTAGGCATCAACGGGGGGGTAACGAGTCTCATGCTATTCCCCTGATCGTAATTCGGTGGAGCGAACGATTGAGATCGCTGCCTGCTGAGTATCGGTCCTTCGGTTTATAATCGTCCCGCAACTCTTACTCTCAGATATAACAAATCATGGAAATACGGATTGAATCGAGGCAGTTGGGTGATGTTTGTGTCGTAGTCCCACAGGTGTTCGAAGACGATCGCGGATTTTTTACCGAGGTTTTCAGAGCGGATCAGTTCGAGGCGTTAGGTCTGCCTACTCAATTCGTCCAAGACAACCATTCCGGTTCGGTGCGGGGCGTCCTCCGTGGACTGCATTTTCAATGGGGTCCTCCGATGGGAAAGCTCATGCGCGTGACCCGGGGAACTGCGTTTCTTGTAGCGGTGGACATACGCAAGGGATCGCCAACGTTGGGGAAGTGGTTCGGTGCAGAAGTTTCAGCGGAAAGCCGCAAGCAGATCTGGGCCCCCGCAGGTTTTGCCAGAGGTTTCTGCACGCTATCAGACTTTGCTGAAATTCAATACAAATGCACGGGGATTTACAGTAACACGTGCGAATCTGGCATTCGTTGGGACGATCCGGACATAGGCATTGCCTGGCCGATCTCCGATGTTCAGTTGTCCGAAAAAGATCGTAGAGCCCAAAGCTTGAAACAGTGGCTTTCTTCGGCAGAATCCGAAAACTTCCAGTATCACGAAACTCAGTCCACAGTTGCGAGGTAGTTCTTATGAAAATATTGATTGCCGGCGGCGCAGGTTATCTCGGTTCCGTCCTGGTTCCCAAGCTTCTTGATCGCGGCTATGAAGTAGACGTAGTTGATCTATTTTGGTTCGGCAACCACCTTCCGCCGCAAGCCGGAATCATCAAGAAGGACATTTTTGAAATCACCGTGCAAGACCTGGAACCTTACCAGCAAGTTGTATTCCTGGCGGGATTGTCGAACGATCCTATGGCGGAGTATTCGCCGAGCCAGAACTTTATTTTCAACGCCGCGGCTCCGGCTTACCTGGCCTATATCGCCAAGAAAGCAAATGTGAAGCGCTACGTGTACGCCTGCTCCTGCTCGGTTTATGGTTACACCGACAACGAATTGTTCGATGAAACGCGGCCGGTTTCATCGTCGTATCCTTACGGAATTTCCAAGCTGCAGGGAGAGCAGGCGGTGATGAACTTGTTAGGTGACGAGTTCTCGGTGATCTCGCTGCGCAAAGGCACCGTTTCCGGATACAGTCCGAGGATGCGTCTGGATCTGATCATCAACACCATGTTCAAGAACGGCGTGCGTGACCGGGAAATCACTGTGAACAACGCCTCCATTTGGAGGCCGATCATCAGCATCGAAGATGCGACCAATGCCTACATTCGTGCGATTGAGGCAAGCGATAGGATCTCGGGTATCTTTAATATCGCTTCAGGAAACTATACGGTTGGTGAAGTGGGGGATCTGGTCAAAATGACGATCGAGGAGCAACTCGGGTTTCGAGTGCGGCTCACCATAAAGCACAAAACCGATTTCCGCAACTACAAGGTCAGCACACAGAAGGCGGAGAACGTGCTCAGTTTTCATCCCAATCACGATGTCAAGTCGATTGTTAGGAATCTGGTTGAGCACATGGATAAATTCCAGGATTGGGACAGCCCACAGTATTACAACATTGAGACTCTAAAGCTGCTCGCCGCTAACGGTCTACAAACAGTGGCGGAGGTTGCCTGATGAAAGTGCTCCTCATCGGTGCCAATGGGCAACTGGGAAGCGACCTGGTACGAGTCTTTCGCGCGGCAGGCGATGAGGTGGTACCAGCCGCTCACGCAGACGTAGACGTTTGCTCCGAGGTACGCGTATCTGAAATCGTGGCTCGGACCATGCCCGATGTTGTGCTAAATACGGCTGCCTTTCATAAAGTGGAGGAATGTGAGAAGAATCCGGTGCTGGCGTTTCAAGTGAATGGCTTCGGCGCCATGAATCTGGCACGAGCGTGTGAACGTTCTGGCGCCGTACTGGTGCACTTCAGCACAGACTATGTTTTCGACGGGCAAAAGAACGCCCCTTATGAAGAGACTGATCTGCCATCGCCCGTGAATGCCTATGGGGTATCCAAAGTTGCTGGCGAACATCTGATCGCCTGTAACGTGGATCGCTATTTTGTCGTCAGAACCTGCGGCCTTTACGGCGTGGCCGGCAGCAGCGGGAAGGGCGGAAACTTCGTCGAGAATATGTTGAAGAAGGCGATAGCTGGAGAGTCGATCCGTGTGGTCGATGACCAGGTTCTTACTCCTACTTACACCCTCGATCTTGCCGAAGCCACACGAAAGTTAGTTCTGACTGGAAACTTCGGCTTATATCACGTAAGCTCGGAAGGCCGATGCTCGTGGTACGAATTCACCCGCAATATCCTTGAGTGCGCCGGAGTCGACGCAAATTTAACTGCGGTTAAGACGAGCGACTTCCCGAGTTCGGTGAAGCGCCCTTCTTATTCGGTGCTTTCGAAGACCAAACTTCGTGATTTGGGTTTGTCGATTCCACCCTGGCAAGATGCTCTATCTAGATATCTTGACGATCGATCCAAGAAGGGCGAGCTCTCGTTTGCCGCCCCGGTTCAGGCAAGCAGTTGAGCCTCCGGTCCCGCAGTTATCAGTCTCCTTTTCCGTGTAATCGCTGGCTAGCAGCCGCGCATCACTGCGCAATCCTCCTCAACCAGAGACTCTTCCACTAAGTTCATTTAGAGAAACAGAATCATGGTAAGATACGACCGCAAATGGCGCGCGGAGTGCGGCAGTGCGCCGGGGCCCAGTACGTATCTCGTAGCGGGGAGTCGTTATGCGTCTGAGATTGCATCTAGCAGTTGGGCTCTGCCTGTTTGCAGGAATTCAAGTTGCGGCTCAAACATCGATATTTGAGGTACCTCCGCAATATGCCGCCGGCCTTGGTCCCACTGCAGTCGCCGTTGGGGACTTCAACGGAGACGGCAAACTGGATTTAGCCGTCTCCGACAACTGCCCGGCTAGCGGTTGTGGCAGCAATCCTTCCAGCACCGTTAGCATTCTTTTGGGCAATGGCGATGGTACTTTTCAGCCCCCCGTATCTTATGCCGTGGGGGACATTCCGGCTGGCGTGGTTGTAGGCGATTTCAATGGTGACGGCAAGCTGGACTTGGCCGTCTTAACTAGCGATTTCGTGGCCATACTGCTGGGCAATGGTGACGGTACGTTTCAAGCGGCAGTGGATTACGGGACGCCGGGGCGCAGTTCGTCGGTTGCCGTTGGCGACTTCAACGGAGATGGCAAGCCGGATTTAGTGGTAACGAATGGCCTTAACAGCACAGTCAGTGTCTTTCTGAATAGCGGTGCCGGTACCTTTCCAACGCGACAGGACTTCGCCACAGGTTTTGGTCCAACCTCCGTAGCTGTGGGTGACTTCAACGGAGATGGAAAGCTGGATCTCGCAACTACAGGGTGCGGAAGCTCTACCACTTGCAATGATCTAACAGTCCCAGGATACGTCTCCATTCTTTTGGGCGATGGTG
>JBAPQU010000543.1:0-1984 GCA_049280795.1 Candidatus Sulfotelmatobacter sp. | reverse complement strand
TTACCGCGAGGCTGCGTTCCGGTCGTATAACTGGGTCACGTATTTTCAGGGACTGTCGGGTGGGGCTCACACTCCTTTTGGGCCGCAGTGGTGGTTTACCGACGAATTTGCCGACGGCCCGCGAAGGTTGATGGACGCTTTCTGGGCCGTGCCGGAATGGGCGCCGGTAGATGAGTCACACCTGCTCGGTTCAAGTTCCGTGGTGACGAGAATCAACTACAACAAAGGTTCAGTCACCTATTCTACTTTCGATCCGGAGTCCGTGGATGTCCTGCGCCTGGATTTCGTTCCTGCGTTTGTAACCGCGGATGGGCATCCTCTGAGCAAGCACAAGGATCTGGACCAGTCCGGCTACGTGTTCGATGAATCGACCCATGTGCTCCGCATCCGGCATGACCAGGCGAAAGATATCGATATCGAAGGCAAGGATGGCCAGGCGCCACCGCTGTATGTGACATTTGATGATCCGCATTTGCCCGCGGGAACCATGTTGAGCGGACAATATCCCTCAGGCGTGATTGATTGGGCCGCCGATCAATGGCGCATCGATGTGCCGCAGGGTAAATTCGGGACTTTCAATATTGCCCTCGCCGATCCAAAAGCGAGCTCGGCCCAATTCGGATTCTATGCGCCGCGCGTGTTTGTCGGAGTGGACGTATATAACGGCGGCGTGTCCGAGGCCGTACTCACCGTCCATGCCCCGGATATTCGTGAAATATCTTTCACCCTCAAGCCCGGTGAACTCCGGCGCGTGCGGACCGGCTGGCACGACCCCTCCTCCGCCGTCATCTTCGAGATGAAGAACGGGGGCGGCTTGCGATTCGACAACCTGGCCTATCTGCACTGAGTGAAAGTCGCGGAGGCGTAGACCTTTGTTGGCGATCACGCATCGTGTCCGCAGTGCCTGTCCGGACTTTAGCGTCGTTCCTCTAATGTGGCCGCGTCGGCCCGAAGTCAAAGAAAAGTATTGACGACAGCCCTCGTAATGTGGTCTGTTACATATTAACATTTTATATGACAATTAATAACATCGAAACCCAGCATACCGCAGACGATCGCCAAAGCGAGATCCTTCTCTTCATCAAGGAAAAAAGCACCGCGTCGATCGCCGAGATGGCCGCGCAATTCTCGGTGTCCGAGATGACGGTTCGCCGAGCATTGCACAAGTTGGCAGATGCGGGATTGGTTATTCGGACGCCCGGAGGGGCGATGACCGCGCTATCCCCCTCCCTGGAAAAAAGTTTCCTGGAGCGTGCGGCGAAGATGTCGGGGGCCAAGGACGCGATTGGCAGGGAAGCGGCGCGGTTGGTGCAGCCGGGCGAAACCGTGGTGCTGGATTCCGGGACGACCACTCGTTTTGTAGCGCGTCACCTGTCTGCCAAGCGCGATCTTGTCGTGGTCACGACCTCGCTGGCCGTGGTTGAGGAATTGGCTGGCAGCCCAGGGGTTCAGGTCAAGCTGACGGGCGGAGTGTATCGCCGAGCCAGTCACGACCTCTCTGGTCCCGCAATGCTCAACGCGCTCGGCGACATCTATGCCGACAAAGTCTTCTTTGGGGCCGCAGCGCTCTCGTTCCATAAAGGAGTGATGAACTACGACGCTGAGATGCCGAAGGCGTTCCTTCGAGCGGGCAGGGAGCGAATTCTGGTGATCGATAGCAGCAAGATCGGAGTCGAGGCAGTTTACCGGCTTTGTCCAGTGAAAAAGTGCGATCTGGTCGTCATCGACAAGGGAGCCAAATTGGCTGATCTAGCGCGGCTGCGCAAATTGACGAATGTGCTGGTGGCTGGGTAGAGGTTTGCAACTGCGTGGCCGATGTTATCGAGTGGAAGCATGCAGTTAGTCTTGCACCCAGTCTCGGGGCAGCGTTCTTCAGCCGAAGGATCTTCGTATAAGAGGCGGGAAACCGATTTGAGTATCAAGGGGAAACATTAGACATGAAGTGTCATCACGCTCTTTTAATTGTAGCGACGCTGCTCGTGAG
>JBAPQU010000542.1:0-8057 GCA_049280795.1 Candidatus Sulfotelmatobacter sp. | reverse complement strand
GGTTAAAGCCTCTCGACTACGAAAGGTAAGTCGGGCATTCTGGTGAAGGTCCATTCCATCTACTCCCGAGAAGCGGATTGGTCAGCACCATCAGCTTCTCCGGTTTGGAGCGAATGGACTATTCACTCGCTGGGAACAACGTGTTGAAAGATCACAGGGTACCCTCGAAGTTGAGAGTTTCCCGCCTCGGCACACCGCTCTGTCGGGATTGCTCGGAAGTTTTTTTCACATCGGAATCCACAGGCCGGAATTGGCTTGTCCCAATACTTAGGTAGGGCTTCTACTTGCCGGGATTTTGAGGTAGGCTTATGCCGTTTATTCAAGGAGGAATCTATGGCACAGAACACTCCGGTTGAGATGGTGCGGCACGCTTCGACGGTTTCTATACTGTGGGGAGCGCTGCTGATTGTGTTGGGCGTGATGGCGGTATGTTCGCCGTTTCTGGCTGCAGTCGCGGTTAGCGTGGTGGTGGCGTGGCTGATTGTGTTGGCGGGCGTCGTCCACTTGATGCTGGCGTTTCGCGTGCACGGCGCGGGCAGCATGATCTGGAAGGCGCTGGTTGGGATCGCTTATCTATGTTTCGGCGGGTACTTGATCGTGCGTCCGGTGCTGGGCGTAGCGTCGCTTACGTTGTTGCTGGCGTCGCTGTTTCTGATTGAAGGCATCCTGGACATCGTGCTGTATGTGAAGATGCGTCCGCTGCATGGGTCGAGCTGGATGCTGCTGGATGGAATCATTACCCTGCTGCTGGGAGCGATGATCTACCTGCAATGGCCGTCGAGTTCGCTCTGGGCGATCGGCACGCTGGTTGGGATCAGCATGATCTTCAGCGGAGTGGCGAGAGTGGGGATGTGGATGGGGGCGCGCAAGGCGACGGGCGAGGTAGCTTCGTCGCGGTTGGCGGCTTAGAACAAAGTCAAAGGCAGCGGACGAGGGCGTCCGCTCTACACGGGCTGCCGGGCTTCGCCCGGCGGCCGTTTCCTCAATTTTATCGTGACAAATCCATCCGAAACTTCCTTTAGACTCGTAACTCTAATGACTGGGAACAGCGGTGGTTTGGGATCGGGAGGGTTTATGTCCAGAGTTTCGGTTCGGATGTTCGCGATGATTCTCACGGTGCTGGCGGGCACGTTGGCTTGCCAGGCTGGGAATGGGACGAATGCGGCAGTGCCGGCGCCGGCCGTTGATGAGGCGAAGACTGCCGCTTCCACGAAGCAGAGCGCGGTGGTGGCGGGCGGATGTTTCTGGGGAATTCAGGCGGTGTTTCAGCATGTGAAGGGCGTGGTCAGCGCGACCTCGGGCTACTCGGGCGGAACGGTCAAGAATCCCGACTATGAGACGGTGAGCAGCGGGCAGAGCGGCCATGCGGAGTCGGTGCAGATTGTTTACGATCCGTCGAAGGTGACTTATGGAGAGTTGCTGCGGGTGTTCTTCTCGGTGGCGCTGGATCCGACGCAGGTGAACCGGCAGGGGCCGGATTCGGGCACGCAATACCGGTCGGTGATTTTCTATGGCAACGATGAGCAGAAGCGCATTGCCGAGGCTTACATTGCGCAGCTTGACCAGGCACAAGTTTTTCGGCGGCCGATTGCGACGCAGGTGGTGGCGCTGAAGGCGTTTTATCCGGCGGAAGCGTATCACCAGAATTATGCGACGATGCATCCGAACGATACTTACATCATGTTTAACGATGCGCCGAAGGTGGCGAATTTGCGGCGGGAGTTTCCGGAGATGTGGAAGTAAGTAAGTTCTCAGTTGTCTGTTCTCAGTTCTCAGCAAAATCTTCTGCGTGCGACTGAGAACTGGGAACTAGGTGAGGAGGAGCTATGTTTGAATCCGATCACGGCGAAGTGAATGTTGGACGGCGGGTGTTTTTGTGCAGCGTGGGTGCGGCGCTGGGAGGTGTGGCGCTGTGGTCGTTGCGGAGGCCGCGAGTGATTGAGGCGGCTATGAAAACGGAGCCGGCGGAGGTGACGATTGTGCAGTTCTCCGATGCGGGGAAGCGGCTGGAGAAGGTGAAGATTGCGCGGGTGGTGAAGTCGGAAGCAGAGTGGAGAAAGCAGCTTCCGCCGGGAGTGTTTGAGATTACGCGGCATGCGGACACGGAGATGGCTTACAGCGGCAAACTTTTGAACGAGCATGAAAAGGGAGTGTTCCGCTGCATTTGCTGCGACAATGCGCTGTACAGTTCGGAGACGAAGTTTGATTCGGGAACGGGCTGGCCAAGTTTTTGGGAGCCGATCGCGAAAGAAAATGTGCGCGAGACTTCGGATTTGAGTATTGGTATGGAGCGGACAGCGGTGTCGTGCACGGAATGCGATGCGCATCTGGGGCACGTGTTTGACGATGGTCCGAGGCCGACGGGGCTGCGCTATTGCATGAATTCGGCGTCGCTGCGGTTTGCGAAGGCGGTGTAGCGGGGCAGTAGTTCGGGACGTAGCCAGCTAAAACTTGCGGATAAACAAAAATGGAGAGACGGGCACGGCTCGCCTCTCCATTTTTTGTTTCTCATCTTATGGTGTTCGACCCGTCCTCAGGGGTGAGTAAGGTTAGTGATGATTATTTGTTGTCGCCGGATTGGCTGGCTCTACCGGTGCTCTTCAGCGAGACGGTATCAGAAGGTTGTGGAGCGTTCTTCTGCTGTGTCTGCGGAGCCTTGGGCGCGGCCGGTTTCGCGGCTTCATTTTGAGTGACGTGACTGGTGCTGCTGATTGAGTTCACCATATTAGAGGAGATCGGCTGCGCGGTGGGGGACTTTAGGGAATTTTTGTGACTTGGTCATCTTTGGTAATGGTTACTCGGGCTGTCCTAGAGGCTAAAGCCCCATCAATTTGGAGACCTGATGCGGCGCTGAAGTGCCGCTCTTTCACGGTGCTGCATAGGCTCAGACGATCATGCTCCCGTTACTGAGAACCTTTCGTCCAGGCTGTGGCTATGTTTGGTGGGGACTGAGTCGGCGGTTACGTCTTGCACGAAGTCGCGGCGGCGTTCCTGGCCTTTGCGTTCAATCACGCGCACGCGGCGGGCGGGGATGTTGCTGGGTTCGAGGGTGACGATGCGTCCGTCTCGGACCTCGATCTGGGAGCGAAACCAGTCGGTGCGGAACATGCGTCCTGAGCAATAGAAAGTCATCGAGGCCGCGATGGGGCCTTCGAATTCTTTTCCGGTGCAGGCGAGGATGCGCTTGCCAAGTTCCTGGGTCCACGTCATACCGCCGACCAGAGGATCGTTCAAGCGGCAGCGCTCGAAGGGCACGGCGTGCGACAGCTTGCGTAACTGCAGTAGCTGCAGGAGGACGGAACTCTTGGCGAGATTGGTGACGATGATGTTGGCTTCGGTACTGGAGACGCGCTCTAGTTTGAGGTGAAGATCGGGAGACCATTCGCGTTCGAATTCTTCGCGGGCCAGCGCCAGGCCTTTGTCGGTGGCTTCCACGTAGCGCAAGGTCGCGCGGGCCAGGATCACGCTGAAGAAGCAGGTCAGCACGGTGGCGATGAGCGGAATGTAGTTGACGAAGGTGGAAAGCGAGATGCGGAACGAGTTGAGCCATGGCACAGGCATCGGGAAGAGTGTAGCTAGAGAGACGTGACCGCCCTAGATGCGCATGGTGAGCGGGTGGGAACCTCGCTAGGTCAGCTACTTTGGTAATTATGGGAAGACGGTTCACCACAGAGGCACAGAGACACAGAGAAAACCAAATGAAACACAAGAACAATTCAGAGATTTTCTCCGTGTCTCTGTGCCTCTGTGGTGAAAGGGTTTTATTCGAGGACGCTGTCGTCGACTCTTTTGCGTCCCCAGTCGGCGGCGGCTTGGACAAAGGCCAGGAGTATTGGGTGGGGATTCTTTTCTGTCGATGAGAGTTGGGGTTGGAATAGCGTGGCGATGAAGAAGCGGTGAGTCGGCGATTCGATGGCGCGGATTTCGCCTTTTGCGCCGCGCGCTACTACGGGGAAGCCGGCCTCCATGGTAGCCCATTCGTATTCGGGGTTGACTTCGAAGTTGCAGAAGAATTCTTCGGTCACGATTTCTTTATCCTTGCCGTAGAAGAATTGAAGGTAGGAGCCGGGGCGAAGGCGGATTTCGGGCATCGCGCCGGATAGCTTGGGAGCGTCGCCTTTGATGCCGGTGACGGCGCAGGCTACGGGATAGATGACGATGTTCTTCGACGCAGAGTTGTTTTCGGCGCTGTCGGCGTCGGCGATGCCGAGGACGTTGCGGGCGAATTCGATCAGAGCGTACTGAAAGCCGCCGCAGGTGCCGAGGAAGGGCCAGTCGCGACGGCGGGCGAACTCGATGCCTTTGAGCATGCCGTCGAAACTTTTGTAGGGGCTGCCGGGCGAGGCCCAGAGGCCATCGAAGGTTTCAAGAACTTTTTCCGCGCCGGGGGCGGTCAGGGATGGGGTGGGAATCCATTCGGATTCGACTTTTATATCCAGTTTGCGGGCGGCGTGTTGCAGGGATTCGGTGGTGGCGGGATGGGAGCGGAATTGGGGATTGAAGTCGCCGAGGATTCCGATGCGAACGGCATTACTCACGGAAGCATTGTACTAGAGCAGCGAATGTGGTTTGCGGGAGTGCGGTTAGATGCGTGGTGCGGGCGGGAAGCCCGTATTCATTATGGAGCTTTACGCGGCGCTGAAGCGCTGCTCTTCCACGGTTGCGCAGGCGGCGTTGGTGACGGACTGCGTCACAGGCGCTGGAGGCACGTAGCAGGTTTCCTCACTTTGCGAGGAATGACAACGCTCGCTTGCAATGACAACCTCGGGAGCGTGGTGGTGTCGGCAGAAACCAAGGTCCCTCGCTTCGCTCGGGATGACAACTAGGATTTTTTTTGGGGCTACGGCTAGAGAGAATTTGTTAGGGCTAGCAGGAGATAGAGGCAGAGCAGGGTTAGTGCGGGGCCGCCCCAGATCATTAGCGTGCATTTCCAGCCTAGCGACCTGGCAATTTCCCGCTGGCTGCGCCAGGAAATTAGGAAGGTTGGGTTGTTCTTGCCTTTCATCAGGACGATGGGTGGATGCGGGTCGAAGGCGTCGGACTTTGGCGCGCCCCCAGAGGGAGAACTGCTTGGATCGGGGCTGGCCGCGGTCATTGACGATGTGACTCCGGTGGTTGCCCAGGCGGCCGGGTTTACGACTCCCGCTTTCTGAAGGGCGGCGGCGATTTTTTGTTGCTGAGACATGTCCGCGAGTTTTGTTGGGGCTTCAGGCGTGAGGCGGACGACTTGAGCCGATGCGGCTACGCTCGAATCGGCGTGGGTGTTGCCGCCTCCGGTTACGAATGACAACGCGGTTCTTCCTAGTTCAGAGTGTGCGGGGTTGAACCAGAGCGCTTTGTCGAAGGTAAGGGTGTGGTGTTCTTCGTCTGGGATGGGCTGAGGAGTGAGCTCTAAGCCGGGATTTTCGTCGAGGGTTCCGAGCAGAAAAAGCGAGTTCTTGGGCTTGATGCAGAACTCTTCAACTTTGATTTTGTTGTTGGTCATGATGCCGTGGCGCGACAGGAAACTGTGCACGTTGGGCGGGGCTTCCTGTTTGAAAGTGAAAAAGGAATCGCAAAATTCTTGCTGGAAGTCGCGATGGAGGTCGAGTTCGGCGCTGCGCGGGTCGACCATGACCTTGCCGGTGTTGTCGTCGAGAAAAAAAGGCACGTGCATGCACTCGGCGGCCACTTTGACCCACTGGCGGCTTCGTCCGCGGCGTTTCCACTCCCAGAGAATGGTGCGGTAGTAGTAGGAGGGGCGTTGGGTGATGGGCGCGAGTAATGTGTATGGTCCAACGGCTAGGCCGCTGAGTTCGACCATGCCCATGGATGCGCTACGAATCTTGGAAACAGGCGTGTTGAGGATAAGCTTCCGACGTTGCAAGATACGGAAGCCGTTAAAGAAAATATAAATACCGGCGCAGAGACCGATGACGCACCAGACGATGGGGCGTATGTCCTGCGAACGGATTAGTAGGGCGGAGAGGATTAATTTGCTTGCGATCAAGTTGCGAGCCGATGGGTGAAAGTTACAGGCGCACCCGTTACGAGGCTAGTGGAGCGGGTTGCTGGCTGGCAGTAGAAAAGGGTGGGGCTGGCTTACGTTGGTAATGGGTGGGCTCGAGGGGTGTATTCAAAATTCAAACCTTAAACACAGGGTTAACCTTGGGCTTACGGCTGCGCTTCAGCAGGAAATAGGCTAGGGTGAGCGCTGCGAGAAAAGCTAGTCCGCCGATCGCATTGATGCGGGTGGAGAACATGGTGTGGAGAATTGTGGCGGAGACCAGAGCCACGCCAATTGCGGATCCCCAGACGCCCAGGGGAGAACGCATGGGCAGTGCGGTTACTTGTTGCGGAGTGAGGCGCCGGCGGAAGCTGATGTGTGCGGCTAGCGATACCACCCAGGAAAAGATCAGGCCGGCGAATGCGGCTCCCATGATGTAAATGAACGCTTGTTGCTGTGCCCAGTTTTCGATGATGAGCGCGGTTACGATTCCGTAGGAAGAAACCAGCAAAGCTGCGCGGGGCGAGCCTGAGGCGTTTAGTTTTCCCATGCTCGCAGGAGCCCATCCGGTGCGGCCCATGGAAAAGAGCAGGCGTGAGGAAACATAGAGTTTGGCGTTGGCTCCTGACAGCGCTGCGGTTAGCACTACGAAATTCATGAGGAACGCGGCCGCCGGGACCTTGGCCATGCGCAGCACGCTGACGAATGGACTTTCGGAGGCGCCGGCGTGGTTCCAGGGCATCACACCGGCGAGCACGGTGATGGCGCCGAGATAAAGGGCGGCGAGAAGAAAAAATGTTAGGTGAGCGGCGCGAGGGATGTCTTTGGCAGAGCGCGATTCGCCGGTGGTGACCGCTAGCATCTCGACTCCGCCGAAAGAGTATATGGCCCAGAAAACCGCTAGCAGCGGGGCGATTGGACCTTTGGGGAGAAATCCGCCGTGGGCGGTGTATTGCGGAATGACGCGGCCGCTGAAGAGCAATGCGGCGCCAGCCAGGATGAAGGCCACGATGGTGGAAAACTTGATCATGGCGAACCAGAATTCGAAGCGTCCAACAGTGAGCACGCTGCGCAGGTTTACCAGCAGAAGTAATGCCGAGAATAAAAGAACCCAAATTTCTCCGCGAACGGCGGGAAGCCAATAGCTCATGTAGGTGGCGGAGGCGGTGAGTTCGGCTCCGATGGAGAAGGCGAGGGCGGCCCAGTAGGCGGCGCGGGAGAGAAATCCTAAATATTGGTTGAGATAGAGTTCGCCGTAGATGGCGAAAGATCCGGCGGCGGGGTGTGTGCTGGCGAGTTCGCCGAGCGCCATCGTGACCGTGTAGGCGATGAAGGCGGCGATGATGTAGCTGAGGATTACACCGGGGCCGGCGACTTCGAGAGCTGCGGCTGAGCCGAGCAGAAGTCCGGTGCCGATGGAACCGCCGACTGCAACCATAGCCATTTGGCCGGCTGTGAGTTGATGGTGGAGACCTTGTTCGTGGGCTTGCTCGGAAGCTAGCTCAGGAGCCGGGGTTGGAGGCATGGGGCACGATAGCAAAAGATTGCGGGATCGACCAAATTCGCGGCGTGTGAGGCGATTGGGTGCTGCGCGCAAAAATCTTAAACACAGGGGGCACAGGGGTTCACAGAGGAAACCGAGTGACTTTCGTAATGGGGCGCGGGGCTTACGGATTGCTGGGGCTGAGGGGCGGCTCCTAGAATCGAAGCAGCAGCACTCTGCCCAGAACCTCATGCCTGAGATGACAAAGCGCGTGGACCGAGCTGAGCTAGCCAAGCGAATCGAGCGCGCGGAAAAACTTCTGCAAAAAGGGAAGGCTCCCGAAGCGCTGGAAGAGTATCTCTTGGCCTTGCGCGACGATCCAGAAAACGACACGGTGCGCCAGCTTGCGGCGGATTTGTGTTTATCGCAGAACCGCACCCGTGACGCTGTGGCGCTGCTGGGAGAACTGTTTGAGCGGCAGGTTGCCGCGGGCGATGCTACCAGGGCCAGCCTGACTTATAAGAAGTTGGCGCGGCAGAGCAGCCCGACTTGGGAGCAGAAATTCCGCTTTGGACAACTTCTGGAGGG
>JBAPQU010000541.1:0-4030 GCA_049280795.1 Candidatus Sulfotelmatobacter sp. | reverse complement strand
GCCCAGAACACGCTGCGTATTCCGAAGCGCGCCAGCAGAACCAGCGCAGCCAAAGGCCCGGCAATCGCTCCCGCGGAATCCATCGACTGAATCAGCCCATATGCCGAGCCCAGCCGGTTCTTCGGCACCGATTCCGCAACCATCACGTCGCGCGGTGCCCCCCGCACGCCTTTTGCGAGCCGGTCGGTAAAGCGAATCAATAGGATTTGCGGCCAGGCTGTAACCATCGCAAGCAGCGGCTTAACCGCATTCGCGACGGCATATCCCGCAACCACAACCGGCTTGCGGCGATGGATGTGGTCCGTGAGGTATCCGGAGAAAAGCTTGGCAAACGACGCCACACTTTCGGCAATGCCCTCAATCAACCCCAACTGGGCCGGGCCCGCGCCCAGCGACGCCAGAAACGCCGGCAACACCCAGTACGCCATCTCAGTTGCCGCGTCATTCAGGAAAGACGTGAAGCCGAAGGCGTAGATGTTGCGCGTAGCGGAAGACTCACGCTCGGCGGGACGTTCGGGCATGCAATAGGTTTACCACGGCGAGAAAAATAGAGGAGATTTGCCTTCAGTCGGTTGGGTCGTACTTAGTCACAACCCACTGGCCGTCCTTGTTCTCAGTTGTAACGGTGAGAAGTTCCTTGTAAGTGCCGGGCTGGCCTGCGCCATTGAGCCGCTTGCCGCGGTAGTGAAGAATGGTCAAAGGCGGCGCACTCTCCCACTCCGCCAAGTCCCAGGAAAGCAGCGGGTGCTGTGCCTCGGAGTTACAGATGAAGTGGGCATATTTCCTGCGGTAGTCGTGCTCCCATCCGGAGAGCAGTTCGTCGCAGTGTCCGTCGCGCAACTGGCGAAGAAACAAATTCGCGCTGTGCTCAATGGTGCGATCGCGCAGCGGATTCATTCGAATACTAACGGGCAGACCGCTAAGCGGATCGCGGTCTTCCGAGCGCGCCAGCACCGGCCCCTGATTGCTCAACCACCAGATGTAACCGAGAAAGCCAAAGACCAGCAGCGCTCCTACGCTGACGGCAATCGCGATCTGTGTGCGGGTAAAACCCATGCTGAGAAGAAGTTTATCTGGATGGCAACATTCAGCAAGATTACTGCTGGGGATCGCGAGAGGACATGTACTTGTGGGGAGTTTGTAGGCGCTGCCGAAAGCAGATTCCTCCTTGGGGCTGACGCAAGTCGGAATGACAAGCGTTAGAGAAGTCTTGAAACAGACTGCTCGAATACAAAAAGGCACGGCGCGAGCCGTGCCTCGTGGATTATCAAGAGGAGTATTTGTATCGCAGCGTTAGAAGCGCTGCGCCACCCAAAGCTATTCTTTCTTGTCTTCTTCCTTTTCCTTCACTGGCTCGATGCCGCCATCGTGCTGCGCCTGCGCTTCGGCGTCTTCCATCGCCTTCTTCGCTTCGGCAACCTTCTTGGCGCGGGCTTCGGCACGTTTCTCGCGCTTTTCGTCCAGCACTTTTTCGCTGCCCAGCAGTTCGAGGAAGGCTTTGTCGGCGCCGTCACCCTTATTCCATCCGGTGCGAATCAAGCGCGTATAGCCGCCATTGCGGTCGCCGAAGCGCGGGCCGACCGTGTCGAACAGCTTTACCACGGCTTCATTGGTCATGAGATAAGAAGCCGCCAGGCGCCGCGCCGCCAGGTCTCCGCGCTTGCCGAGCGTAATCATCTTCTCGACGATGGGTTTCGCGGCTTTGGCCTTGGGAACGGTCGTTTCGACGCGTTCTTCCACGATCACGGAGGTGACCAGGTTGCGCAGCAGCGAGCGCCGGTGCGATGTATTCCGTCCGAGTTTGTAGCCTGCTACTTTGTGACGCATGGGAAACCCTCAGGGGCTAAAGCCCCGCTCTTGTCTTCAACTCGGGCGGCACGGCTAAAGCCGTGCCTTCCCAAGCTTTGCCGGCGAGACGCCGGCGCTACTTCTATAGCCCGTCGTCCGGTCCGTAAGCCGAGGCTGGCAGCACCAGGTTCGAAGTCGGACCAGGTACAGCATTGCCGTGCTCATCGATCTTCATGCCCAGGCTCAAGCCCATCGAGGAAAGAATTTCCTTGATCTCGTTCAGCGACTTGCGGCCGAAGTTCTTGGTCTTGAGCATTTCCGATTCCGTCTTCTGCACCAGCTCGCCAATCGACTGAATGTTCGCGTTCTTCAAGCAGTTGTAGCTGCGCACGGAAAGCTCAAGTTCTTCAACAGACCGGTTCAGGTTCTCGTTGTGAATCTCCGGCTTGCGGTCGTCCGAAGACGACGTACCGGTTTCGATTTCTTCTTCGAAGTTGATGAAGATATTCATGTGGTCCTTCATCAATTTCGCGGAGAGGCCGATCGCATCCGCCGGAGTGATGGACCCGTTGGTCCAGACTTCGAGCGTGAGCTTGTCGTAGTCGGTGATCTGTCCGAGACGCGCGGCCTCAACGGTGTAGTTGCACTTACGCACCGGCGAGTGAACGGAATCGATGGGAATAAATCCGATGCCGAGATCCTCGTCAAAGTTCTTATCGGCGGAAGTGTAACCGCGCCCGCGCTTGAGGCGCATTTCCATGTCGAGCTTACCGCCTTCGCTCACCGTCGCGATGTAAACGTCTTTATCCAGAACCTCGACATCACCGTCGGCCTCGATCATGCCGCTGGTAACCACGCCCGGCTGATCCGCGCGCAGATAGATCGCCTTCGGAGCATCGCCAGCCAGCTTGAACGGAATCTGCTTCAGGTTGAGGATGATATCGGTCGCATCTTCTACCACGCCCGGGATCGATTGGAATTCGTGCAGCACGCCTTCCATCTTCACCGCGGTTACCGCAGCGCCTTCGATGGAGCTCAACAGCACGCGCCGCAGGGCGTTGCCCACGGTGGTACCAAAGCCGCGTTCAAACGGCTGCGCCCAGAAAATTCCGTACTTGTCGGTGAGAGTGGAGGTGTCAACTGCGAGACGTTTCGGTTTCTGAAAACCTTTCCAAAGCATTTGTTTCTCCTTCGGCCGTTTGGCTCAATCCCAGCTCACTGAGTGGTCCAACTCAGGTCAATGCCGGAAAAGGCTGATCTGGCTCGAATTGTGGACCGAAAATTGAGCGATTTGGCAATTGGGCCATCGAGTGATTGAAAATCGCCCAATGACCCGATCACTCAATTGCTCAATGCCTTACTTGCTGTACAACTCCACGATCAACTGCTCATTCACCGGCAGCTGAATATCTTCGCGCTTGGGCAGCGAGAGTACCTTGCCCGTGTACGCGTCGCGATTCACTTCCAGCCAGTTGGGCTGCGTGCCGTGACTGGCGAATTCCTTCGCCATTTCCAGGATCACGAGCTTCTTGCTTTTCTCACGGATGGAAATCTCTTCGCCCGCGCTCACTTCATAAGAAGGAATGTTGACTTGGCGACCGATGACGGCAACGTGGCCATGGCGCACCAACTGCCGCGCCTGGCGCCGCGACTGCGCGAAGCCCAGACGGAACACCACATTGTCCAGGCGCCGCTCCAGTTGTTGGAGCAACAGTTCACCGGTTACGCCCTGAGCGCGCGCAGCCTTCTCGAAGTAATTGCGGAACTGGCCTTCCAGCGTGAAGTAGATACGCTTGGCTTTCTGCTTCTCGCGTAACTGCAGGCCATAGCCAACGATCTTGGCTTTACGGTCTTTCCCATGTTGTCCGGGAGCGAAGTTGCGCTTCTCGATGGGGCACTTATCGCTAAAACACTTTGAGCCTTTGAGGAACAGCTTCATTCCCTCGCGGCGGCATAGACGGCAGACTGGATCGGTATAACGGGCCAAGTTGTTCTCCTTTTAGATGACCGGTTTACAGGTTTGGCTTCACCCTTCGTCCCGGACGAAAATCAGTCGCTGGTCGGTCTTCGGTCGCCGCTTACACTCTTCGTCTTTTCGGCGGCCTGCATCCATTATGCGGAATCGGCGTCACGTCGCGGATGGAGCGCACTTCAATGCCGGACGATGCCAGCGCGCGCACCGCCGATTCGCGGCCGGAACCGGGGCCGCTCACGCGCACATCCACGCTGCGCACTCCGTGGT
>JBAPQU010000540.1:0-2172 GCA_049280795.1 Candidatus Sulfotelmatobacter sp. | reverse complement strand
GTGCAAGCAGAGCAAGGGATGTTGTGGAGGCGAAGAATTTGTTATCCGCGAGACCGAGATGTGAGGGGCCGAGCACGTAGACGGAGACGCCGACGAAATAGAGCATCACGGTCGGCACGTAGAGCATGTTGTTGGTCCAATAGCACCAGCCGGAGAGAAAGCCGTGGAAGTCGCCAAAGACTTCCTTGGCCCAGAGATAGACGCCGCCCTCACCGGGATAACGGTGAGCGAGTTCGATGACGGCGATACCTTGCGGCCAGAAGAAAAGAAGAAGCGAGATGATCCAGAGCCAGATGGTGACGCCACCATTTGCCGCGATGGATGGGACTACGTTCAGATTGAAGACGGCGACTACGAAGAGGAGGACAAGATCGCGGCGTCCGAGGGCGCGGATCAGGTGGGACTGGGCGGGTTGGGTGGTGGTGGACAATTCGTTTCGGCGACGGCAGAACAGCAGATTCCTCACCGGGCTTTCGTCCGGTTCGGAATGACAAAATTTATCTAGCTTTCAGCAGGGACAGCCGAGCGCGGCTGTCCCCACATGAGCATTCCTGATCTACACGTTTAGTGCGCGGCCAATACCGGCTGACCTATGCGCTCTTGCTGCGCTTTCGCTAACGAATCTGCGATGTCGGCGAAGGCAGCTAGATGCTTGTCTATATCCGCTTCCGTGTGCTGGACCGAAATCGTCCATTGCTCATCCCACCAGTAGGGCTGGGCCATTACGCCGCGGTTGACCATAGCAAACCAGTAGTGGCGCCACAGATCGATATCGATCGTGGTCCAGTCGCGGTAGTTGCGAATTTCCTTGGGATAAAACATCAGCGCACCGTTGGCTCCGGCTTGGGCGATGTAGGCTTGCAGGCCAACTTTCGCGATAGTCTTGCGATATCCGTCGGCGAGTTTCTTGCCGAGTTTATCGACGTGCGTGTAGTTATCACGGGTGAGAACTTCGCGGAACGTGGCAAGTCCCGCTGCCATCGAAACCGGGTTGGTGTTGTACGTGCCGCCGTGGAAGACCTTGTGTTGCGAGATGAGATCCATGACGTCCTTGCTGGCTCCGAATGCGGCCAGCGGGAAGCCGCCGCCGATCGATTTGGCGAGGCAGATCATATCGGGCTTCACGTTGAAGTATTCGCTGGCGCCGCCCCAGCCAAGCTTGGCTCCGGTTTTTACTTCGTCGAAGATCAGGAGTGCACCGTATTTCGTCGCGAGGTCGCGCAGGCCTTTCAGGAAGCCGGGTTGAGGGATGCAGAGGCCGACGTTCATGAGAATCGGCTCGAGAATAATCGCGGCAATTTCGCCAGGATTTTCTTTGAAGCGGCGCTCAACGGTGGCGAGATCGTTGAAGGTCGCGATCTTCACATTGGCGATCGCGGATTTCGGCACACCGAGGCCGCCGGTAACGGCTATGGGATTATCGACATCGCCGAATTCCGGTGCGTGCGGCTTTACGCTGACCAGCGCAGAATCGTGCAGTCCGTGATATGCGCCCTCGAACTTAATGATCTTGTCGCGGCCGGTGGCGGCGCGGGCCAGGCGAATCGCGTGCATCGTGGCTTCGGTGCCGCTGTTGCCGAAGCGGACCATATCGATCGGAAAGCGGTTACAGATTTCTTCGGCAAGTTCCCACTCCATGTCGTGCGGCATGCCGTACATGGTTCCGGTGGAGAGACGCTTTTCGACAGCCTTCATCACGGCTGGATGGCAATGGCCGGCCATGAGCGCGCCGAACGTGAGGTTGTGATCGATGTATTCGTTGCCATCGAGGTCGCGAAACTTGCTGCCGCTGGCTTCTTTCACAAAGATGGGCCAGGGATCGTAATGGCGATAGTTGCTGGCTACGCCGAGGGGAATGCGTTTGAGATTTTTCTTGTGGGCTTCGGCGGATTTAGGGGTACGGCGCTCGAACGTGTCGAACTCCTTCTGTAGATCGGGATACATCGGGTAACTCCGGGATATGTCAGGCCGGCGTCACTGTGTGAGCAGGCCATTAGAATGCCGGGACGGCGGGCCGTCCCGGGTGTATCTATTTAGTTTAATCCTTCACACTAGAAAAAGAATTTCAGAGCGAATTGCAAGAGCCGCGGATCACCAGCCGACGTGATCTTGCCGAAAGCTGTCGGACCGTCCGAGTAACCGCCGTCGGGGTTGGAGAAATTGGTCCGGTTG
>JBAPQU010000539.1:0-2326 GCA_049280795.1 Candidatus Sulfotelmatobacter sp. | reverse complement strand
GCGTCAACCAGCCGTGATTCTCGTTCCAATCAAAAATCTTTTGGCGGCCAAGCAGCGTCTCGCTTCAGTGATGGATCAAGCCGCGCGCACGGAATTGGCGCAGGCCATGTTGCACGACGTTGCGGCTGCCCTGGCTGCGTGGACACGCCGCCCTGAGTGCGCATTCGTCACCAGCGATCCATTCGCTTTCGAGCTTGCAGAGAAGTACGATTTTGAAATTATTCCAGACCGTGCGAACCCCGGCGAAACTGGCGCGATTGAAATGGCCACGAGCTTGTGCGTCGCACGCGGCATCGACAGCACACTCGTCATCCCCGCGGACATTCCTCTGATTCAAGCTAGCGAGTTGGACGAAATTCTCGCGCAGGCGCCCGATGAAGGCACCGTGCTGGCACCCGCTGCCGACGGACGCGGCACTAACGCCGCCTTTCGCCGCCCCGCGAATCTTTTTCCCTTGCGCTTCGGCAACGATAGTTTCAAACCGCATCTTGCAGCAGCCCAGGCAACCGGAAAACCTTGCATTGTCCTGCAACTTCCCAGCATCGCCATTGATGTGGACAATTCCGAAGACCTGCAGCGGATTCTCGCGCACCCCGGCGAAACCCGCACCCAGAGCCTGCTTCGCCGATGGGAGAATGCGGGTCTCTTTCCTGCCACCGGAACGGAGGGCTAGTGAACAAGCCCCGCCGCGCCATAACGAAACCAGCCCCGAAGGGGCGAAAGAATCAGGTCTCGCCGAGTTCAGCGCCCGATCTGCAAATCATCGCCATCCCGCTCGCCGACGAAATCAAACCCGGAGATTCGCTGGCTGAAAAATTGTTGCGATCACTCCGGCAACGCAAACTCAAATTCGAGCGCGGCGATATTCTCATCGTCAAACACAAAATCGTCTCCAAAGCAGAAGGCCAGATCGTTGACCTGACAATAATCGAACCCTCTAGCGACTCCATAGCCTGGGCAAAACAATATAACCTCGATCCCCGTGTCATCCAGCTTGCTCTACGCGAGAGTCGCGCCGTCATCCGGCGCAAAAATGGCGTTCTCATCACCGAAACTCGCCACGGTTTCATCTGCGCCAACAGCGGCGTGGACGTGTCCAATGTCGATGGTGGCCGCCACGCGCTGCTTTTGCCCGCCGATCCCGACCGCTCCGCGTGCAAACTTCATCTCGAACTCAAGAAGCGAATTGCCCTCGCCATCCCCGTTCTCATCACCGATACATTCGGCCGTCCCTGGCGCGAAGGTCTGGTCGATTTCTGCATCGGCATCGCCGGCATGAAGCCGCTGCGCGACGATCGTGGACGCCGCGACCCGCACGGTTACACTTTGCACGCCAGCCTGGAGGCCATCGCAGACGAACTGGCCGCCGCCGCCGGACTCGTCTGTGGCAAACTGAGCCGCACGCCCGCTTGTATCATTCGCGGATTTCCCTACGAGCCGGCCCGGGACCGCACGCGCGATCTGCTGCGCGCCGCAGCCAGCGATCTGTTCCGCTAGATTTATTTCCTTAAGCCCATTCCGCTCGGCGTATTCGGCTCACCCCTCGCCAAACGGCAGTCCCAAGGAGTAATTTGGATTCTAGGTTTGGAGGATTCGTGCCCCGCCATCTTTCAACATCGGAACTGGAAGACTTCCCTTCTCTCGACTGGCTGGACATTGCATCGTCCGTCACGCCAGCGGTGCGCGATTCTCTGGAAAGAATTCTCGAAGCGCAGAACGGAAATGCCATCTCGCGGGAACAAGCTTACGCGCTGGCTCACGCCGAAGGCGACGATCTGCTCGGCCTGTTAGCCGCGGCCAACCTTCTACGCGCCGAACTCTCCGGAAACCTCGTCACCTACGTGGTGAATCGCAATATCAATTTCACCAATATTTGTTTTGTCGGATGCAAGTTCTGCGCCTTCAGCCGCGGCCCGCGCGAGTCCGACACATATTTTCTTGATCCCGATCAAGTCGGACAGAAAGCGATTGAGGCCTGGCAACTTGGCGCGACCGAAGTCTGCATTCAGGGCGGGCTGCCGCACGGGTTGCCTCCGTTTTACTATCGCGACATTCTGCGCGCGGTGAAGAGCGCCGTGCCCGGCATGCACATCCACGCCTTTTCGCCCATGGAAATCGTCTACGGCGTGGAACTCACCGGCATGCCGCTCTCCGACTATCTTTCCATGCTGCGGGACAACGGCCTGGGCACGCTGCCCGGCACTGCCGCTGAAATTCTCGACGATGAGATCCGGCAGATTCTTTCGGCTAATAAACTCTCTACAGCGCAATGGATTGAAGTGATTCGCACCGCTCACCGCAACGGCATCCGCTCCACTTCCACCAT
>JBAPQU010000538.1:0-16958 GCA_049280795.1 Candidatus Sulfotelmatobacter sp. | reverse complement strand
CAAACAGACCAGCCCTTTAAACAAGCTGTTTCGCCAGTTCGTCTCCCGGTTCAGCAGACGCCATCCCAGCACTCCAGCGACGATCGCTTCCGGACCGATCCGCAACAAGGCCCAGGCATCGATCGGAGCGGAGGTCACTGCTTGATTATCGCGAACCCGAAACACCAGCGTACTGAGAACCAGCAACGCCAGCGGCCAATGCCACCACGTCCAGCCTGCCCTCAAACTTGCGAAATGCTGGATCCCTTGCCGCAATCCCATCACCGTCAGGATCGTAAGCGGCACGATCAGAATGATCAGCGCCATCATGGGGAAGAAGCCAATCCGCTCGAAATCGCCCGACACAAAGTAGGCGCCAAAGCTCAGCAGCACACCGAATGCCACGAACGCCAGCAGCACTTTCAGATTCCGGCTGCTTGCCAGCGCTGGTTGTGCGTTCTCGATATTAAATTTGTCAGTTGCTGTGTTCATGGATTTGGCAGCTCACCGTGACGACGTTCGCTACCGCCCTTCCTTGAGCGCTTGCAATACGCCGTAATACGCGGGCTTCTTGTTGTAGTGTTCGTCGAACAGCACGGGATTGGCGTCGGTCAGATCCTTGGCTGTACGCAGCCAGCTGAATTGGTCAGCCAAGCCCCATACCGCGAAAGTGGTGCAGTTCGAGTCCTTCACGCAGGCGTGCGCAATGTTATAGAAAATTTGCTTTTGATTCTCGTAGGGATCCTGAAACGTCCCCGGCGGACCCTGATATACGTCCATCTCGGTGACTTGCACCTGCAGGCCGAGTTTGCGCGCTTGATCCAAAAAGTATTTGAACTCGTCCACGTAGGTCGGGCGGAGCCGCTGTGCCTCGAGGTGCATCTCGCAGCCAGCCACGTCGATGCGGCCGCCCAACGCCCTCACCCGCTTGATCAGATCGAAGAATGCGTCGGCCTTGGCCTTGTCGACGCCTTCCTGACCGAAAGTTTCATTGAGCATGATCGGGACGTTCGGATTGGCCTCATATACGTAGCGGGAAGCGTTTGCGATCATGCGATCCTGCCCAATAATCTTTGCCCAGCAGCCATTGTGCGCCGGAGAGACCGGCTCGTTGGCCACTTCCCAGGTGTACATCATGTCACCACCATGGCGGACAATGGTTTCTACGTCGTCCTTGATGATTTCGTCCAGTTCCTTTGCCGACCAGCCTCCGCAATCCCAGCGCTCGAAATGCAGCCACTCTGGAGAAGAATTATTGCGGTAGATGAGACCAGCTCCAAAGAGCTTCATGTTGTTGTCTTTGGCGAACTTCATTAACTCATCCATCAGGTCGAAGTCAAAGTGTCCGCGCTGGTCCTGGATCTTCATCGCCATCATGGCAGCGCGGTTGAACTCTCGTCCCAGGATTACTTTGTGCTCAGGATCGCCCTTCCAGTAACGTGGCTGAATAAGTACGCCAACTCCAAAACCCATTTTGTCGGCGTATTGCCGCAAAGTCTTATTGTCCTTATCGTTGCTGCCTGCGCTCCTCTGACCGAAGGCGAGCCCCACCATAATCACGACTGCCGCGAATGCGGTGAGGATTTTCTTGGTCATTTCGATCATGAACTTCGAACTACGCGGCTTGCGCCTCCGGCAAAGGGTTCCCAACCGCGACCTTGCGGCGAAGAATGTACACCGCAAATAAAAGCGCCGCGGTTTGCGAGAGCACGATGCCCAGCACGCATCCCCACAAACCGTACATAATGGTGAGCGGAACACCGATGGCAACCGACAATACGCTGGCGGCGCATCGCGCATAAAAAACCGAGATCGGAGATTCCATGGCACGCAGAACAATCGTGGGTCCGAAAGCTGCGCTCCAGAGAATCGTCTCGGCAGCGACGTACGGAATCAGGTATGACACTTCCATGTACTTCCCGCCATAGAGGAAGTGGAAGGCCTGCGCTTTAAAAGGAATCACGGCGAGCCAGTAAACAGCCGCGCCACCCACATATAGAAGCGCAATGCGGCGCGTCAAAGACCCCACGCTCACAGCGCCTTCTTCACCGTGCACTCGCGCCGCATATGGGAGAAACAGACAGGAGAGCGCGGTGAAGCTTTGCTCCAGCGGCAGCGCTAAATTCATCAACGCCCGCAGCTGACCAGCTGACACCAATCCACCCTTCAACGCGCCCAGCAGCGGATAGTACATATAGTACGGAATCCAGGTTAGAGCGGCGGTAGCCAGCGCCCACCGGCCATAAACCCAATGCCGACGCCAAGTCTGGCCCACGGTCGGACCCGAAACTTCCGCGCTCAACGTCGAGCGCACGCGAAACAAAAGATACACCGCAGTAATCAGGCCAGCGATGGCCATCAGCACGAAGGCCACAAACGGCGACATCCATCCCCGCCGGTTCACCACAAACAAGCCGGTAATCACCGACGTGGAATAGAGCAGTGCTCCCACAACCGCCTGCGCTGGGGCAAGTTCCATGTAGAAGGAACGCCGTGCCAGCCAGAACAACAAGATGCAAGGTGACGCGAGAGCTACGCCGAACAAAGCTGCGGGTAATGCCCCACCGCCTCCCCAATGGTACGCAATCGCGGTAACGGCCCCCAGCACAACCACCACCACTATGCTGAGCACCACATGAATCCACAAGAGAGCGCCAAGATACCCACGCAGCGACTTGCGATACGCCGCCCCGCTGAAAACCGCCATCGGCTCCAACAACAACGCCTGATAGAGAAACGTAAGCAGCAGAAACGCGGAGAACGCCAGTGCGTACGCTCCATACTGCTCCGGCGCGAGCCAGCGGGCCAGCAATATGCCCAACAGAAAGTTCGATCCGGAAATCAGCCCTTGATCAACGATTGCGAGTCCGCCTTTGGTCGCCCACGGCAAAGCACGCATGATCTTCGCTGCGAGTCCGGCGCTGCGCACTTCGCCGCCACCTTCGGCCTGAGCTTCCGGCGCGATTTCTTGTTCTTGCAACTCACTCATTATTCGGAATCCTTGGCTTTGCGATTTCGTGGGCTTCACAATTTCGTGGAATGGCTTGCTAGTCTGCGCAGAGTTGCTCTTGGGGACGGACAGTCTGGGATTCTTCCAAACGCTCTTTGAGATGCTGCGCCAGAATGCGCGCTCTCGGCCCGGTGACGATGCCAACATGGTCTCCCATGATTTCGTAAATTTCGAGACCACCGACCGCCAGATCCTTCCATCCGGCATAAGGATCATCGACGCCGCGCAAGGATTTCTTGCTGGCGCGAAACAGGACCACGGACCCGGAATAAGCTTGCGTTACATAATGCGCCCCAGCCTGATGAATGCCGCGCCGCACTTTCTTGAGAGCCTCAGGCAGCATTCCGCGGGTAAGGCGGCGCCAGAAGGTTTTGCCATACTGGCCCATCTTACGGCTGAGATAAACCATCTTCTCGGAAAGTGGTCGATGCCACAGTTTGAGCATCAATTCGCGATTCGATTCGTAGCGCCCCGGAAACGTGTCGAATAAAGCCAGCAAACCTACTTCTTCTCCGACTGCTTGCAGCTGCTGCGCCATCTCCCATGCAACGGTTCCACCGAAGGACAATCCGCCGAGAAAATACGGACCGGTCGGCTGCACGGTGCGAATCTCTTTCAGGTAGTGGGCCGCCATATCTTCCACTCGAGTCAGACAAGGCTGCTTGTCATCGAGACCCTGCGCCTGAAGACCGTATACCGGCTGATCCGATCCCAGCGCCTGCGCCAGATCGCGATAAATGATCACCATGCCGCCCGCGCCGTGAACACAAAAGAAAGGAGGCTTCGCACCGCCGGTCTGAATGGATACCAGCGAAGACCAGGAAGGCGACCATCCTTCGTGGCGCACGAGTTCGGCGAGTTGTTCAATCGTGGGCGCTTGAAACAAAGTTGTGATCGGCATTCGCTTGCCGAAGATCTGCTCAATACGGTGCATCAGCCGCACCGCCATCAGAGAATGCCCGCCCAGCTCAAAAAAGTTCTGCCGCGTTCCAATCGGTTGCACGCCCAGAGTCGATTCCCAAACTTTCACCATCCGGGCTTCGACCTCGTCTTTGGGAGCGGTAAATCCGCCGCTTGCCGCCAGCGAATCCGCAGGCTGTGGCGCCGGCAATGCTCGGCGGTCAACTTTTCCGTTGGGCGTCAGCGGCATTGCTGCGAGCCGGACAAACGCGGAAGGCAACATGTACTCCGGCAGCTTATCTTTCAGGAAGCTGCGTAACTCCGCAGCGGTTGGCCCCGGTTGTGCGGCCACGAAATAGGCGCTGAGAACTTTTTCCCCACGCTCGTCTTCTCTCGCAATCACTACCGGCTCATGTACGCCGGGATGCTGGCCGAGGATCGCTTCCACTTCGCCCATCTCTACGCGAAAACCGTGGATCTTTACCTGATCATCGGTGCGGCCCAGGAACTCGATATCTCCGGTAGGCAGAAACTTGGCATTATCGCCGGTCTTGTACAGGCGCTCTCCCGGTTCCGCGCTGAAAGGGTCAGCGATAAATTTCTGTTCAGTCTGTTCGGGACGGTTGAGATAACCGCGCGCTACGCCTGGACCTCCGACATGCAACTCACCGCCAACCCCCACCGGCACCCGCTGCAGATGGGAATCGAGAATGTGAATCCGCATGTTGGCGACCGGCCGTCCGATGGGCAGAGGTGTGGGTATCCCGTGGCCGTTGGGTTCGTAGGAGGCGACAATCACACTCGCTTCGGTGGGGCCGTAAGTATTGATCCAGCGCACTCGTCCGGCCGCGAGCTTGCACCACTCCTGAAGCGTGGTCGCCGACGCTTTTTCGCCGCCCACAATCACCAGCCTCAAATCGTGGGGCAATTCTTTCTGCGCTCCGGAAAGTTGGTGCACCAGCTCATGCCAATACGCGGTCGGCAAATCGAGCACCGTAATCCGCCGTTTGCGGATCCATGCGGCGAAGCTGGCTGCCGTGAGCGGCATATCAGCGGTCTTCAAAACCAGCGTAGCGCCGCTCATCCATGTCGGCAGAATTTCTTCTACCGCAATGTCAAAGCTGACTGAAGAAAACTGCAGCACGCGATCGGCCGGAGTTAATCCGTAAAGTTTGATCGCCGCCGTGTTGTGATTCACCAGCCCGCGATGCGTCAGCAGAACTCCGCGCGGCTTGCCGGTTGAGCCCGAGGTGTAGATCACGTAGCTCAGATTCTCCGGCGTGGTCAGGTTCTCGGGATTGCGATCGCTCTCTTTTGCAATCTCCTGCCAATCGGCTGTGGGATCGATCCATTCTGTTCCGCTGCCGGCCGCGACTGGCAGTAAATCCTGCCGCGCAATCACCGCCTGCGCCCGCGCATCTTCCAGCATGTAGGCAAGCCGTTCCTGCGGATAATTCGGATCGAGCGGCACGCACGCGCCGCCAGCTTTCAGAACGCCCAGAAGGGCGATCGTCATTTCGGGCGAACTCTCCAGACAAATACCCACGCGAACTTCCGGTCCAACTCCGCGCTTCCGTAAATAATGCGCCAGCTGATTGGCTCGCGCATTCAGCTCGCGATAGGTGAGCGTACGTTTTTCCTGTTGCACAGCCACGGCACCGGGAGCGCACTCCACCTGCGCCTCGACGAGTTGATGAATACATTGTTCGCGGGGATAGTCGACTTGTGTGCAGTTCCACTCCGCGAACTGATTTCTCTCGGCTTCGGTCAGCAGCGGCAGCGCGGAGATGCGCTGCTCTGGCTTCGCGACAATGCCGCGCAGCAGCGTCTCCCAGTGGCCGACCGTGCGCGCGATCGTCGCGCCATCAAACAGGTCCGTGTTGTAGACGAATCTTCCGCGAATGCCGCTCGGCCGGTCATCCAATTCGAGATCAAGATCGAACTTGGCCGCGCCCACATCGATTCCCATCTGCGTGATGTCCCAACCAGGTTCGGTCATGGGAACGGAGGGCGCCAGTGAGATTAAAACCTGCAAGAGCGGGTTGCGGCTGAAATCGCGGTCGGGATGAAGCTCATTGACCAGGACTCCGAAAGGTACATCGTCGTGGGAAAGCGCTCCCAGAGTAACTTCTTTCGCCCGGTGCAACAGCTCACGAAACGTGGGGTTATGGGCGAGATCCATGCGCAGCGCCAGCGGGTTCTGGAAGCAACCTAGCAGTCCTTCCAGCCCCGGCTGCTTTCGCCCAGCGCTCACCGTGCCGACGACAAAATCGTCTTGCCCGCTGTAACGATGCAACAGCACGGTGAATGCCGACAGCAATATCATGAACAGCGTTGCGCCTTCGCTGCGGCTGAGGCCGCGAAGAGCGACGCTCAACTCTGCCGACAAGCGGAACGAATGCATGGCTCCGCGGAAACGCTGCACAGCCGGACGAGGCCGGTCGGTCGGCAGTTGCAGTACGGGAACCGTGCCCGCCAACTGCCTTCGCCAGTACTCGATTTGCTGGGCATACGCGCTTTCCGGCAACGAGTGATTGCGCGACGCTGCGAAATCGGCATACTGAATCGGCAACTCCGGCAACAGCGGGTTCTCATTTTTAGAGAATGCCTGGTAACACGCAAGCAACTCGGGCAGAAACACGCGATAGATGGAAAGGCCGTCAAAAATAATGTGGTGCAGCGTCAGGTTGATCTGATATTCCGTATCGCCGAGGCGTACCACGGTGGCTCGCACCAACGATTCCTGCCTCAGGTCGAACGGCTTCTTGCCCTGTTCGGTGGCGAGAAGGTCGGCATGTTTTTTTCGCTCGGCTTCCGGCTCATGGCGAAGATCGATCACCAACAATTTGAATTCGCTCGCCGGACGTATGACTTGCACGGGGCGTCCGTCAATGACGTCGAAGTTTGTACGCCAGGCTTCGTGCCGACGGATGATCTCGGTGAAGCTGCGTTCGAGAACCGCCACGTCCAGCAAACCGCTACGCGATAAAATCACCGGCTCGTTGTACAGAGGAGACTCGGGAGCGATCTGGCAGTGCAACCAGATTTGCTCCTGCGCGGACGACAAAGGAATCGGATCGGAGTTAGCGCGCTTTCGAATCCGTGCCTGTGGAATGCCGCCGGAGAGGTAGCGCTCCAGGAGGCTGTTCCGAGCATCCTTGGTGCCAGTCGATTTTCCTGAGGCGGAGTCCGTTCCAACTCCGGTCACCGCACCATTTTGTTTTCCCTGATTCTCATCCGTGGTCGATCCTGAATCTTCGAAAGTAACGTTCAGCGCGTTCAGGCAACGCAGTCCAAGATTCGTGCGCCAGACCAATTCCTGCGGCTCTAAACGAATGCTGGGAAAGCGTTCCAGCATGGTGCGGAATGCAATCTGCGCTTCCACTCTTGCCAGCGGCGCTCCAAAGCAGAAGTGCGCGGCGTAGCCGAAAGCCAGGTGCCGATTATCTTTGCGTTGAACATCAAATCGATCGGGATCAGGAAATCTTTCCGGATCACGGTTCGCCGCGGCCATCACCGCAATCACCGCCTGGCGCTTTTTAATCTGCTTGCCGCCCAGTTCCCTGTCGGAGGGCGCAAGCCGCGCCGTGTGCTGGCTGGGGCTTTCATAGCGCAGCATCTCTTCGACGGCGGATGGAATCAGCGACAGATCGTTGCGCAGTTGCTGCATCTGTTCGGGATTGCGCAGTAGCGTGAGCACTCCATTCGCAATCAGGCTGGTCGTAGTTTCCTGCCCACCGACCATGGTGACGATGGAATTAGCCACCACTTCTTCTTCGGTGAGCCGGTCGCCGTCCACTTCGGCAGTCAGCAGCGAGTGGATGAGGCCTTCCCGCGGATGCAACTTGATTTCATGAACCACGTCGCGGAAGTACGCGGTCATGTCCTGAACCGTTTGCAGCATCAAGTCGGTGTGGTCCGGATTGTGCTGGAAATTTCCCAGCATCTCCGCGAAATTCGCCGACCAGGTTTTCAGGTAAGTCCGATCAGCGACCGGCACGCCCAGCAACTCCGCAGTGACGATCGCGGGCAACGGCTCTGCCAGGTCCGCCATCACTTCCATGCCGCGCTTGTTTTGAACTTCATCGAGCAGGCGGTTGACGATCTCCTGAATGTGACCGCGCAACTGCTCCACGCGAGCCGGGGTAAAAGCTTTTGAAGCCAGCCCCCGCAAGCGCGTATGTGCCGGCGCATCCATGAACAGCATCTGCTTCACCATCAACTGCGCGATGGGATTCAATCGCGACAATCCCATGGTGGTGAGCTGTTCCGGTGAAGGCGTGCGATCCGCGGAGAAGCTAAGGAGCACTTCCATCACGTCCGCGTAGCGCGTAACCACCCACGAATGCAGAAACGGATCCCAGTGCACCGGATCCTCTCTCCGCAAACGGTGGAATAGAGGATACGGATTTGCCAGCACCTGCTGATCGAGAAGGTGGTACAGGCTGAGGGCAGAGTCGGGCCCTTCACCTCTCGACCACTGTGTTGTGCTCGATGCCATTAGCGGCTGCGCTCCATTTCGGTATGAGACAGCGCTTCCAGCACTTCGTCGGCGCTCATGGCATCGATCTTGGCGCGCACCAGCTTTTCAATCTCGGTTGCCATTTCCGCCAGCGTGGGATGATCGAAAAGATTCAACAGGGACAATTCCACCCCAAAGGACTCGTTGACCTTCGCGATTAATTGCGTGCCCAGCAACGAATGTCCGCCCAACAAAAAGAAGTTTTCGTTGGCACCCACGTGGTCGACATGCAGCAGGCGTGCGATGATCTCCGCTAGACGCTCTTCGACGATCCCCTGCGGAGCGACGTAAGCCACGTCGCTAAGAGTATTGTCCTCGCCGGGAGCAGGCAGCGCCGTGCGATCGAGCTTGTCGTGGGCGGTGAGGGGCAGCGCATCCACCTTCACAAACACTGACGGAATCATGTAGTCCGGCAGCCGCTCCCGCAGGAACTCGCGCACCGCCCCGGCGGTGAGATTGGATTCCGCATTGAGTACGACGTAAGCCGCAAGGCGCTTGTCGGCCTTGCTATCGTCGACGACCACAGCACTGGTTTCGATTCCGGGGCAGTCATTCAATGCGGCAACAATCTCGCCCGGCTCAATCCGGTAACCGCGAATCTTGATCTGCTCGTCGGCGCGTCCCAGAAAATCGATTTGACCGTCGGGGCGGATGCTCGCCAGATCTCCGGTGCGATACATGCGCAGCTGCGGATCGGAACTGAAAGGATTCGACACAAATCTTTCTGCCGTCAGGTCGGGGCGATTGCGATACCCGCGCGCCAGGCTCGCGCCACCGATGTACAGTTCTCCAACTTCGCCTTGGGCGACCGGCTTGCGCTGCTCGTCCAGAATGTAAGTTTGGGTATTGTCGATGGCTTTCCCGATCGAAGGCTTGCCATTTCCATATTCGGCGGGCGCAACCACACCCGATGTGGCTACAACCGTGGCTTCGGTGGGGCCGTAATTATTGACCAGCTTGAAAGGGAGACTTGCCGAGGGGCGGTGGTGCAGCGTGTCCGCGCCTGTGAGCAAAATGCGCAGCGCAGTTTGCTTCGGCCAATCTAGCAATAACAAGCGCTCGGCCAAAACTGTGGCCAGAAATGTGATTGTAATCTGCTGCTCCAGCAACCAGTCGTGCAGCACCTCGGGACTATTTCGGACGGACTCCTCGGGGAAGTAAATGCTCGCTCCCGCGGCAAGATAGGGCCAGACTTCCCAGACCGCCGCATCGAAGCCAATGCAGGCCTGATGGCTGGCGCGGTCCGCGGCGGTTACTTCAAAGGCCCGCAGGTGCCACGCAATCAGGTTCTGCAAGCCTCCGCGAGTGAGTTCCACGCCCTTGGGCTGGCCGGTCGAGCCTGAGGTGTAAATCACATATGCCAGATTGTGCGCGGTCACGGAAACGGCTAGCGGTTCAGCGGAAGAAGCGGCAATCGCAGCGGCATCTTTTTCCAAATCTACTACCGGGCAGTTGACTGAGCCTAAGCGAGCCTCGGAACTCTTCTTCGTGACGAGCACACAGAGATCGGCGCTAGCAAGCATGTACGCGAGACGCTCGGCCGGCAGCACCGGATCAAGCGGCACATAGGCGCCGCCGGTTTTCAGAACCGCAAGCGCAGCTATCACCATTTCTGGAGAACGCTCCAGATAGAGGCCAACAAGTTTTTCCGGACCCACGCCCAAGGATTGCAGGTGGTGCGCGAGTTGATTGGCGTGGCGGTCCAGTTCGCCGTACGTCAGCGTTGTGGAACCGGCGACCAGCGCCGGTGCAGTGGGCCGTAAGCGGGCCTGTTCGGCCACCCGGTTTGGAGTCAGGGTGGTCTCAGTGGATTCAATTGAGGAAATTAATGCAGACATGGTTGCGGCCTCGTTCTGTGCGGCGATTTGGCCCTTTCCAGACTCGGTCCCGTTACTACCTTTCGCTTTTTTTACCACAAAATGCTCAAATTCTGATGCAATTTGCAACTGGCTGACGGCTCTCATGCGGCGCCAGATCCCCTCAGTACGGCCGGAATGGTTTGCACGAGGATCTTGAGATCAAGCCACAGCGACCACTTGTCAATGTATTGCAGATCCAATTCCATCCATTGTTCGAATGGAATCGAGCTTCTTCCCATGATCTGCCACAAACAGGTTATGCCCGGCTTCACGCTGAAACGACGCCGCTGCCAGTCTTCGTTGAAGCCTTCATAGTCGCGCACGGGCAACGGACGCGGACCCACCAGGCTCATATCCCCTTTGAAAACGTTGAGCAGTTGCGGCAATTCGTCGATGCTGGTTCTGCGCAGCAATCGTCCCACCGGCGTAATTCGAGGATCATGCTTGATCTTGAACACCGGCCCGCTCACTTCGTTCAGGTGCGCGATTTCCTGCATCTTCTTCTCCGCATCAACAACCATGGTGCGGAATTTATAAATATTGAAGCGCCTCTTATTCAGCCCCAGCCTCTTCTGCACGAACAGAACCGGCCCGTGAGAGGTGAGCTTGATCAGGATCATCGCAACCAGGAAAACCGGGAGCAGAAGCAGAAGCAATATCCCCGAGGCAACGATATCGAGTACACGCTTCGCCAGAAAACTCGAGCCTTCGCCCGATCCCGTGCTATGCGTAATCAGCGGATCGCCTTCCCATTCTTCGGCGGAAGAGCGCGCCAGTTTTAGATCGAAAATATTGCTCAGCAGCCGAAACTTGATCCCCTGCTCCTCGCACAGCGCGGCGATTCGCGAGGCCTGGTAGTGCAGTGAGCGCATGGGCAATGCCATCACAACTTCATCGACCACGCTATTGCGCAGAAACTGCGGAACCCCGTCGAAATCGCAGGCCAGCGCAAAACCGCTGCTGCGGAACATATCCAGCCCATGCCATTCCTGATCGACAAACCCGATCACCCGATAGCCGGCTCCCGGGCGGGAGAGAATTTTCTGGGCGAACGAAACTGCCCGGCCGTTCGTTCCCACTACCAGAACATCGCGCAGGTTGCGGCCATGTTTTCGAAAGTATGCCAGAACCATTCGCATCATCAGGCGGCTGCATATCGCCGAGATTGTGCTCACCAGCCAGAAGACGATGAGGAATCTAGGCGTCGCCATCCGGACACGGAAGACCATCGAACCAACCAGAATGATCAGCGTACACAGCGATGTTGCCTTAACTACGTCGACGACTTCAGTGAAGCGCTTCGCCAATCGGCGAGAAGCATAGAGTCCACAAAGATTGAAGATGAAGTGCCAGGCCAGCAGGAAGATGGAGAAGATCACAAAATTCTGGATCTTCACTCGCATGGAGAAAAATTCCTCGAGCGTGACCGCATGACTTTGGCTCAGAACAGCTGCAGAGGCTCCGAGGTATGCCAGCAGCATGAGCCCGACATCCCACAGTTTGAAGGCATTCAGCAGAATCTGGCGGCGAGCATTGGACATGATTAGGGTCACCCAACGTGCAACGGTATGAGGATCGGTTTTGTAGGAACAACAGATTGGAAGAATTTCTTGCGGTTACAGCTTGTTGTAGATTCCCTGCGGGATGGGGAACGTACGCTGATTCAGTATTGCGCCCAACACGCGCACCTTGGCGCTTTCCAGTTCCCGCACCGCCTTGCGCGCGGTTTCGCGGCGCGAGGAATTTGCCTTGATCACCACCACCACACCCTCGGCGGCGCGTCCCAGAACTACGCTGTCGTTGACCGTGTTAAGCGCGGGGCCATCGATCAGAACATAGTGAAACTCCGATCGCAATTCCGCCACCCGCGCCCGCATGCGATCCGAACTGATCAAAGACTGCCATTGGGCGCTGTCGGCGCCACAACTTAGCAGCCACAGATTTTCCCTGCCCACCTGCCGGGCGAATTTGCGGATATTTCCCTGCTCCCGCAAGGCGTCTGAAAGTCCTGTGTGATTTTCGGTCTCGAACTGCTGATGCAAACCCGGCGCGGCGAAGTTGGCATCAACCACGCATACCGATGCCGAAACCTGGGATGCCAGTATCTCCGCCATGCGGGCGCATACCCAACTGCATCCGCTGCCGGTTTCCGAACCCGCCATCACTACCGCGCGCGTCGCTTCCGTTCCCGGAAGAAACAGACGCTGCACCACCCGGGTCAGTTCGTCCCTCTGCCCTTCTTCCATATTTAGCCGCAAAGGCACAGGCGCCAACTCTGGCAACGGTGCGGACTGCGGGGCCGAGACCGGCGCGGGCTCAAGGATCGGCTCCAGATCGGCCTGGAACATGTCGTGCTCTTTTCCGAGGTTCTGCAATAGTTCGAAGTTTCGGCTCATAGACTCCTAGTGTATTTCCCGGTAATCAATGCTCGCTAGGGGGGCTATTATCGAATCCAATCCGGACTTACGGAAGTTCGTCCGGCAGCACTGGCGTTGGATCGGAATTGCTGGGTTCGACGCGCCAGTCTTTCAGCATTCGAGTGACGTTCTGCATGTGGATACGGGCTTCATCGGGACCCAGGGGCTTTCTAGCCTCCGATTTTGCCGCGGAGTTGGCGGTGGTTCGTATGCCGAAATAACCTTCGGGCATTTCCTCGCCATTTGTGCCATTTCGCTTGCCCGATGCCGGCGAGGTATTTTTCCACCAGGATTTTTCTTCATCCCACTCCTGGCGATAGTCAAGATTGAGACCAAAATGCGGCTTCGAGCGGGCGGGCTCAGATGTCGCATCCCAATTGGCAAGCAGACGCCGGACATCCAAATCTTCGGCAACTTCCTGCACCACCGGCAAGTCCACCGTCTTCTTCTGCAAAGCGAAAGCCAGTGAAAGCGAGTGGAAGCAAAGGTTGTTGATGTTACGCGGAATTCCGCCGCTGATCTCGGCGATCAACGCAATGGCCGAAGGAGTGAAAAGTGAAATCCCCTGATATCCGGCAACCCGCAGACGGTGGTCAATAAACCGCGCCGTCTCCTCTGCGCCTAACGGAGTTAGCCCAATGAAACTGGCGATGCGCTGGTGCAACTGGTTCAATCCCGGATGCGCCAGCTTCTCCGCCAACTCGGGCTGGCCGGAAAGAATGATCTGCAGCAGCTTGGCCCTCGGGGTTTCAAAATCCGAAAGCAGCCGAACCGTTTCGAGAACCGCCGGGTCAAGGTTCTGGGCTTCATCAATCACGATGATGAAGCGATTCCCGGCGCGCGCCTCTTGCAACAGGCAACGATTAAATTCTTCGTGCATCTGCACGAAATCCTTGCCGTCACCGTCGATGCCAACTTCCGCCAGCAGGAAGCGCATGAACTCGCGCGAACTGCATTGCGTCTGAAACAGAAACGCGGTGCGCGCCCGGTTGCGGAACTTTTCCAGCAGATGGAATAACAGCGTGGTCTTGCCCATGCCCGGCTTGGCAATGAGCGCAAGAAATCCGCGGTTGGCTTCAATTCCATAGAAGAGAGAAGCCAGCGCCTCGCGGTGCCCCGGTCCCAGGTAAAGATACCTGGGGTCCGGAGTTACGCCGAAGGGTTGTTCACGAAGTCCAAAAAATCCTTGAAACATAAGGTCGCTTAGGCGAGATGCGCGGGGCGAATATCTGTGTCTTCATCGAGCGAACGGCCCTTGCCGTTCCCGTTTCCATTGCGATGACCGTTGCCGTTCATGCTGTCGCTATAGGCACGGCGTGGCACCGCGGCCAACACTGGGATGCCGAGCTCAGCGGTAACTTCGGTCGGCGTCCGGAAGGATTGATCCATGTAGTCGAGCGTAAGCGCCAGGGCCATGCTGACGACCGGCGCCAAAATGAGCCCCAACACCACAAACAGCCAGGGTGAGCGGGTGGGCAGCGCGGGAACCGAAGGTGGCTGCGCTACCGCGACGTTCAGAATGTTGTTCTGATCGAGTGCATCGGCGATACGCGCTTCCTCGCCCTTCTTCAAGTAAAGGAGATAATTCGCTTCGTTAGCCTTTTGCGTGCGCAACAAATCCTGTTGCGTAATGCCTTTTTCGTCGAGCTGCCGGGCATTGGCCGAATAAAGATTCACGATGGCCTGGGTCGCGGTCTCCCGCGCTTGCAGCCCGCTGAGATCGGCTTTAGCCTTCGCCAACTCCGCATTGATCCATGCGTAGGTTGGATTCTGGTCCGTGGTTTCATCGCTCAACGGCGTTGCTTCTTCCTTGGCCAGAGTGGCGCGGGTTTCGGCAACTTCCTTGTCGACTTCGACGACTAACGGATAGTCGGACTGATACTTGGTCAGTAATTCCGTTCGTTTCAATTCCAGGGTCGCGAGCATTCCTTTCAACTGTTGCAGAACCTGCGGGTCGTCGCCCTTCCTCATCTGAGTTGTCAGGCGCGAGGGTGTCGATGTCTCTTGTCCCTCGAGTTCCTTAATGCGCGTCTCGGTTGCCTTGATTTCAGCGCGCGTAGACTCCAGCGTGCTATTGAACTCGGTCAACTTTTGCAAGGTCAGATCGCGCATCTGTGCAGGAGCGACGCCGCCCTGTTCGCTGTCGAATTCTTTGAGATTGTTTTCCGTCTCTTCCAGAGCCTTGCGGTAGCGCTCCGTTTCCTGCTCAAAGAACTTGGCCTGTCCCATCGGGTGATGCACTTCCAGGTGCTTCTGGATGTAAACGGCATTCAGTGTCTCGAGTACCTTGGCCGCCAGTTGCGGATTCTCCGATTCGTAGCTCACGTCGATCATGTTGCTCTTCTTAATCGGGTCGATGCCCAGCTCTGCTCGAAGCCGGCGCACCGCTTTCGCGATTCTCAGTTCATCCGGCTGGTGGACACCGAAGATCGCCAATAAAGATTTCTTTTGGTCCAGGCCGCAGTCCAGCACTACCTTGCGCAGTACATCTTCGCTTCCCACCAACTCCGCTTCCGAATTCAGCTCTTCCTCGCTGATCGTGTCTTTGAACATCATGGGAGCGCTTTGCTCCGGAGTAACCACGGGATCGAGACGCTCTTTCTTTACCAGCAGCTTGGTCTCGGCGCGATAGGTGGAGTGCAGGAGCAGGGCGGGCAGCAACGCGCCCGCAAAAACGCCCAGAAAGCACAGGGCCATCACCTGCTTGTGGCGAAAGCCGATGGCCACAAAATCCTTCAACGTGAACGACAGGGGCCGGTTTGCAGTGCTAAGAGAGTTTAGATTCATAGTGTCTCCACAGAACTTCTTCTAGAACGAATCTTTTTGAACGATCTACCCACGCCTAGAACGATCTACCCAGGTACGTCCCCATACTGGCATTGGGAATGAAGCGCGCGATCTTGGAAAACGTGTTTTTCGGTACAAACAACATGTCGCCGGGATGAAGAAAGGGATCCTCGTTCAATACACCCGCTTTTTCCATCTTCTTAACATCGATAATCTTGGCTTCTGTCCATTGGTCGGAGACGCGCCGGAATAACAGCACTTGCGAGTGCTTGGACGAATCCGTAAATCCGCCGGCGATAGCGATGGCTTGCGTCAAGGTGGTGTCACCGCGGAGATCGTACTTGCCCGGCTTGCCGACCTGGCCATCGGCAATAAAATACGGCTTCTCAAAATCCTTGAGCACAATCGCGATAATGGGATCGCGCAGAATCTTGGCATAGGCAATGTGCACGGTTTCGGTCAACTGCGGAACCGTCTCATCCTGCACATGCACATCGCCGACGCCCCGCAGCGTGACGTAGCCATCGGGCTGCACGGTGACGGTCTGATTAAACTCGGGACTGAGATCGAAGTTCACGTCGAACTGATCGCCGGCGCGAATCTTATAGCGGGGATACCGCTGCTGGAGTTGCGGATTCGGGGTGCTCGATCTCGCATCCGCTGCCGGCGCAGGTGCCGCGGTCGCGGACGCCAATTGCTTGGCGCCATCCTGCGCCCAGCACAAAACTGTAACTGCGAAAACTGCGATTAGAACTTTCACCGCTGACGCTTTCATCTTGTCCATTTCGACACCTATACCTCTCGCGGGCGCCGGGCCCCTATTATTTACCCTACACGCCTGAAAAGTCATCTATTTTCGCCGGTTTTCCCGGAACCGGAACTACCCTGCACCCTGGCAGCGCGTCCGGCACGATGATAAACCGTTGCATCTTATAAAGCAGCCCTCGATAGCTGATGCGCAACAGTTGAGCCGCCCGTTTCCGGTTCCCTCCGGTTTGCCGCAAGGCATGGGTGATGGCATTACTTTCCGCCTCGGCCCGCAGCACGCGCAGGGAGAAGGTCACCGGGCTCGCCAGCGCCACACCACGCTCTGTGCTGGATTGGTCCTGGCTCTTCCCACGCAAATCGCCCGTTTCCCGAGTATCCCGGGCTTTCGATTCGATGTCATTCATAGCGTACCTCGTATGATCTTGAATTGATTTTTTCTGGCAACAGCTGTGCGCGATCCGGGGTGAGCAACTCATCGCGCGTTTTTCGTTGAGATGGTTAAACAGGCTCTACGTCGTAGCCCTCGACACGGATGGAAACTGAGCGCTGTATGGATTCGATGGAGATCACCAGGCTGCGTTCCTTGCTTTGGGAGGCTAGAATGCCTTCGACCCCATTCAATGCTCCTCCCCGCACTCGCACTCGTTGGCCAATGCGCAGGAAGCTTTGTTCTTTTACTGGAATCTTCTGGGCGAGTACGGTGCGGAGATCATCGA
>JBAPQU010000537.1:0-2178 GCA_049280795.1 Candidatus Sulfotelmatobacter sp. | reverse complement strand
ACCGGCGAGGCGCGGTGGATGGGGATACGGATCGCCGAGCAAACGGAGCAACCGCGCGTGCTGTTGTTAAGTGTGCCCTACGCAATGAAAGCGGGCGATGCGGCTACGATCGGCGGATTTCCGCCTTCAGCGTTCATGCTCGCCGCACCGGGGATGGGTTCCGCCGCTCCGGCATCTACTTTCATAGGATCAACTGCCGCATCTACTGACACGCCGGCGTCTGGAGACGTGACCGGCACCGGCACCGCAAATTTCATTCCGCTGTGGACGACCACCTCGAACATCGCGAACTCGGTGTTGTTTCAATCGGGCACGGGCGCATCGGTGAAGATCGGCGTCAACAACACCGCGCCCGCCACTACGCTCGACGTGAAGGGCGCAGGCACGATTCGCGGCATACTCAATCTACCGGCCATCGGGGTCGCTACGGCTGCGGGGGGCAAGAACTCACAACCGCTGAGCCTGGTGGCTTCGGCGTTCAACACTACCGCTGCGGTAAACCAGACCTTTCGCTGGCAGGCCGAACCCTCGGACAATGACACCGCCACGCCGTCGGGCACGCTCAATCTTTTGTTTGCGGAGGGAACCTCGGCGCCGGCGGAAACCGGCTTGCACATTGCCAGCAATGGACAAATTAATTTTGCGCCCGGGCAGACTTTCCCTGGCACTGGCACGGGAAATGGTACGGTGACCAGCGTCGCGGCTGGCAACGGACTCAAGGGCGGGACGATTACAAAAAGTGGAACGTTGAGCGTCGACCCCACGATGGTGGCCTTCCTAGGTGGAGAAAATCAGTTCACCGTGAGTCAGAACGTGGTCGGAACTCTTACGGCGACGAACTTGAGCGCCAGCGGGACGGTCACGGGAGTAACCGTGAACGGCACGACGCTGAATGCTGCGGGTGGCTTGAATCTTCCCAACACGACGTTCGGAACGAGTTCCGTGGGCGTGATCAGTTTGGGGGGCACGCCCTTCGTGCAAAATTGGGGCAATAACAATACGTTCGTGGGGGCATTCGCCGGGAACACGACGATGCCGGGCGCGGGGCAAAATAGGACAGGCTCCAACTCAGCCTTCGGCTATGGTGCGTTTTCCCTCAACACTGGTGGCGAACTCAACGACGCGTTCGGGGCGAGCGCGCTCTCCAGCAATACAACCGGCATCATAAACGACGCATTCGGGGTCAGCGCGCTCTCGGCCAATACAACTGGTAATTGGAATGATGCTTTTGGTTTTAATGCACTTGCCAACAACACAACTGGCTCCTTCAACACCACCTACGGCGCGACTTCTCTCCTTAGCAATACCACCGGAAACTTAAACTCAGCTTTTGGCTTCGATGCAGGGGGCTCAAATCCCGCCGGCCTTAGCAACACCACAGCCATCGGTGCCCATGCGCAGGTCTCCGAAAATAACGCGCTGGTGCTGGGTAGTATCAATGGCCTGAACAACGCCACGGCCAGCGTGAGCGTCGGCATTGGCACGCCCACGCCGGCTGCGACTCTTGACGTGCGCGACAACGGTTCCGGCGGCAATACCATCTCGGCGATTACGGCCGCTTCGACCGGATCCGCTGTTTTTGGCAGCAGCAGCTCGACTACCGGCGTCGGGAACGGCGGATTCTTCGATACCTACAGCGGCCAAGGCAGCGCCGTTGTGGGGATAAACTACGGAAGCGGCAGCGCTGACCAGGCCGGTTACTTTCAGGGCAACGTCGTCATCACCGGCAGTCTTAGTAAGGGCAGTGGCTCGTTTAAGATCGATCACCCGCTCGACCCCGCGAATAAATATCTTTACCACTCCTTCGTTGAATCGCCCGACATGATGAATGTTTACAACGGAAACACTGTGACCAACCGGCGTGGGCTAGCGACCGTGACTTTGCCCGACTACTTCGAAGCTCTCAACCGCGACTTCCGTTATCAACTCACGGTAATTGGTCAATTCGCGCAGGCGATCATCGCGAAGGAGATCAGCGGGAATCGCTTCACCATCCGGACGAGCAAGCCCGGAGTGAAAGTGTCGTGGCAAGTGACCGGCGTTCGCCATGACGCCTACGCCGACGCTCATCGCATTCAGGTGGAAGTGGAAAAGCCGCCGCAGGAACAGGGACGATACCTGCATCCCGAACTGTTTGGCGCGCCCGCGGAACAGACGATCGGCTATCCGGTGCCGAAA
>JBAPQU010000536.1:0-13321 GCA_049280795.1 Candidatus Sulfotelmatobacter sp. | reverse complement strand
GAAAATTCAGTTTGGCTTCCGCGTTGGGCCGGTTGAGCTAGAGATCCTTCGCTACGCCTGAAAAACGGCTACGCTCAGGATGACAATCTTCGCGTAAAAACCAAACTTAACCACTACAACAAAATTCTGAATAGGCGCGGCTCGTTTATCCAACGAGGTCGCGCCTTTTGTGTTTTTGGAAATGAGGAGTGCGAATGGGGCTATGGGGTCGGCGGTTCAGGAACCAGGCGGAGCAGGGAGAGTGGGCGGAGATACGGTTTGTGGCGCGGGCGGCGGAGCAGCGGTTTCGAGTGTCGAAGCCGTGGGGAAATACGGCGCCGTATGACCTGATGGTGGAGAGGGATGGGAAGATTTGCCGGGTGCAGGTGAAATCGACGACGTGCCGGGTGAGTTCGGGGGCGTATCCGTGCAGCATGCCGTCGGGGAAACGGTGGGTGCGGCTGCTGGAGGAGGTCGACTACGTGGTGGCGTATGTGATTCCGCTGGATCTTTGGTATGTGATTCCGGCGGGGGTGGTGAAGAAGCGGAAAGGGGCGATCACGCTGGCGCCGTGGAGGCGGCGAAGCAAGTATGAACGGTACATGGAGGCCTGGTATTTGATGCGGGAGTGGAGGGAGGGGGAGAAATCGGCGGGGGCGCTGAAGCGGGCGAGAAATCGGGCACGGGTGCGGGCGCGGGAAAGCGCGAGGGTTGAGTCGCTGGGGATCAGACAGACAGCGGCCCGATAATACTGGACCGCTTGGACAGCCGGGGGCGGCTGTCCCCACGTGAGTTGTGGTGCTGGCGAAGAACAGCAGGTTCCTCACGGGGCTGGCGCCCGGTTCGGAATGACAAGATTTTTTTCGGGCTTGGCTCGGGATGACAGTGGGTTCATTCGGCCTTGGCTCCTGATTACTTGGATCACGAACCCTCAGCTATAATAGTCTGTAACGCTGGTTGGGTTTTCGCGCCTCGCTCCCCGCACTGCCAAGAGGAAGGATTCAGCCCTCGTTACAAGACTCACTAACCTCCAACCGAAGGAGTTCGCATGGCAATCGTGAAGGTGGAAAACATCTGGCACAATGGCAAGCTCATCCCGTGGGATGAGGCGACGATTCACGTGATGTCGCACGTGGTGCACTACGGGTCGTCGGTGTTTGAGGGGGTTCGGTGCTACGCGCCGCCTTCGGGGCCGGCGATTTTTCGCGCGGACGATCACATGCAGCGTCTGCTGGATTCGGCGAAGGTTTATCGCATCGACGTGGATTACAGCCGCGAGCAACTGGTGAAGGCCATGTGTGAAACCGTGGGCAGCAACGGGGCGTGGCCGTGCTATGTGCGGCCGATTATTCTGCGCGGCTATGGCGAGGCGGGAGTGAATCCGTTCAACTCGCCGACCGAGGTTTACATCATTAATTATCCGTGGGGAAAATATTTGGGCGGTGAGGGCGACGGATGCGACGTGTGCGTTTCGTCGTGGACGCGGCTGGCTCCGAATACGCTGCCGGCGATGGCGAAGGCGGGCGCGAATTACATGAACTCGCAGCTCATTAAGATGGAAGCCATCGTGAACGGCTACTCCGAGGGGATTGCGCTGGATGTGACCGGGTTTGTGAGCGAGGGTTCGGGCGAGAATGTGTTTCTGGTGCATCGTGAGAAGCTGATCACGGCGCCGCTGGGAAATTCCGTGTTGCCGGGGATCACGCGTGACTCCGTGTTGCAGATTGCGCGCGATCTGAATATTCCGATTGTGGAGCAGATGATTCCGCGCGAGATGCTCTACATTGCCGACGAAGCTTTCTTCACCGGAACGGCGGCGGAGGTTACGCCGATTCGTTCGGTGGATAAGATCAAAGTGGGCAAGGGCACAATGGGCCCGATTACCAAGGCGATCCAAAAGGAGTTTTACGCGATCGTGCATGGGGAGAAGAATGATCGGCATGGGTGGCTGACTCCGGTGCCGGTGCGCAGTAAACAGCCGGTCGGCGTATAATCCGTTGGTTACGAATCCAGCCTGAGGGGCGCACACAGCGCCCCTTTCGGTTTCTTTGGCCCGAAAAACATAACACTCAACTAGGAGGAAGACTAATGTCGGAGCAACAAGGGTTGACAGCGGAATTTGCCCAAGGCTACTGCGCGATGACGCTCGACGGCATCCTGCGGGAAGCAGAAATCACCAAGAAAGTTATCGCGGCCGTGCCCGATGCGGCGTCGAGCTACAGGCCGGACCCCAACGCGCGCACGGCGAAAGAGCTGGCGTGGCATATTGCCAACAGCGACATTCAGTTTCTGGATGGAATTGCCGACCTGAACTTCAACATGGCAACGCCCGAACACAAGCCCCAAACGTCGGCTGAAGTGGTGGCGTGGTACGACGAGAACATGAAGCGCGGAGCGGCGCGCGTTGCCGCGATGACGCCGGAGCAATTGCTGACACCGGTCAACTTCTACAACGTGTTCAATCTTCCGGCAGTGCTGTACCTGGGCTTCCTCAACAACCACACCATTCACCATCGCGGCGAACTGGCGACCTATCTTCGTCCCATGGGATCGAAGGTGCCGTCCATTTACGGCGGCAGCTTTGACGAGCCGTTCCAGGCCCCCGCAGCGGCGGAGAATGCCGCTTAGGATTCCGGCGGGTGATATTCGTCCGTTGAGATTGAAGAGCCGCCCGTGAGGGCGGTTCTTTATTTTCACACCAACAAGACCTCGGGGTAGGAGCGATGAGGCTACTCCGCGCTGCCGGGGACCGCTGCGGCGGCTGCATCGAAGCCGACCTTGGTATGCGTTCCGTCGCAAAATGGTTTGTTGGTGGAAGCGCCGCAGCGGCATAGGGCAATTTTCTCTCCGGCGTCAATCTGTTTGCCGGCGGCGTCCTGAAGCGAAAACTTTCCGGTGACGAGGTATGGACCTTTGGGTAGAACTTGGATAGTTGGATCGGACATGTTTTTCTCCTTTGATTATTTGAGCTAGTTTCGATGAATCTTTTCCCGTCTTAGTTACAATAAATAACTATTGCCTCTTTTCATAGTAGGTACTTTAGAGTAACCTAGTAACCATGACTCCCAAGCGGCTGCCCCAACCTCCAGCTCCTTGTGCGATCGGCGGGCTGCTTGAATTGCTGGCGCGGCCCTGGACGCTACATATTCTGTGGGCTCTGAGCCACAACGGGCCCACGCGCTTCGGTGTGCTTCGGCGGCAAGTGGAAAAAATTTCCGCGCGCGTGCTGACGGAACGGCTGAGAACGCTGGAAAATGCGGGGTTCGTCTTCCGGCATTATGAGCAGACGATTCCTCCGGCTGTGACCTATGGGATTACCGAGCGGATGAAGGATATCGAGAAGGTGTTGGCGCAGTTGGACGGGCTGGCGAGAAAGTGGCAGGGCGAGGGGACGAAGGTGGGGGCGGGGCGTGGGGCTGTCGTGTAAGGGCACGGTTGGAGTCGACGGCAGACCTCAGCGGCTGAAGCCGGGTATTCTGCGGCGATTACGGCACGACTGAAGTCGTGCCCTTCCCGAGGCGTGCATTTTGGCTTACGCGTTGTGCCGGTTAAGCCTGAGATCCCTCTCTCCGCCTGAAGAATGGCTGCGCTCGGGATGACAATCGTTGTGTAACAGTCAAACTGCACCACTACCCTGATCGCGTCGGTTGACTATTGCAGCTTCGCGTACTCCGCTTTGGCTTGTTTCAGGATGGGGATGTCGGGGTCGGCATCTTTCCAGAGGGTGAGGAAATTTTTGTAGGCAGCGAGGGCACGGATGCGGGCGGCGTCGCGATCGGCTGGGGAAATTTGTTCACCTGCCTCAGGTGCGCTTTTTCTTTCGCCTCCTCCGGGGCTTAGCTCGTTTCCGATCCGAGACCCAGGGCTGACGCCCTGGGCTGCATTCTTGCGCCGCTCCGCGGCTCCGCCAGCCTGCAACGCATTGGCACGGGCCACGCCCAGATGCGCCAACGCTCCGGTCCAGCAGTTCCAGACGATGCCGCTGTGGTCGATGATCTTCTGAAACTCGGCGGCGGCTTCTTTGCCCTGTCCGGCTGCCAAATATACTTCGCCGCGCACGTACAAGTGATAGAGGCAGGAAATATTGGCGACGAACACGATCTGCCCCAACTCGATGGAAGAAGCAGCTTGCAGCGTAGCCAGGGCAGCGGCAGGGTTCTTCTTGTCCAGCGCCAATTGCGCCTGAATCGCGGGCAGCCAGAGCAACTGCACCTGCGTATCCAGCGGGAAGCGTTTCCCTAAGTCTTGAGCCAACGATTCGGCTCGGGCCGTATCGCCTGCCATGGCAAACGCAAGCGCGGCTTCGACCTCGACACCCTGACTCGTGGGAACCAGTTTCAACGCCTCTACCGCTGACTGCCGCGCTTCCGCAGGAATGCCGTAAGCCGCTCGTGCGATAGCGGCATTCTCCTGCCAGATCGCCCCATTTTCTTTGCTGTCCGCCCGAATGGCCGAGTCCACGGCCCGTTTGGTCAGTTCCCGCGCCTTACTCAGATGGCCGCCATATGCCTCGGTGTCGGATGCCAGCGCCAGTCCCATGTTCTCTTCGGGCTTACCTGCAAACCATTGTTGCTGTTCCGCCATTGCCGCTGAGTCCGAACCGAAAAAGGCCAGAGCGTAGAGAGCATTGCGGAGTATGTAATTATCCATTTTTCGCGCTTGCGCTTGGTGGATGATCTGCCGCGCTTCGTCGAAGCGCTGCAATGAGATCAGGCTGTTGCCAAGGCCTGTGTAGGGGCCAGCACTATCTGGGGCGATGCGGAGGCTTTGGCGAAACGACTCCGTAGCCTTTTCATACTGTCCCTGCTCAGCGTACACAATGCCCAAATCGGCGTGCGCTGCGTAGTATCGCGGGTAGCTCTCAGTCTCCTCCTGATATGTCTGAGCCGCTCGATCCAGTTCTCCGGTTATAGTCGAATAGTAGTCGGCAGCGATCGTCAGCTTTTCCCGCTCGCTGGCATGTTCCCGCAACTGGAATGCCTTGGTGTGGTAATCGCTGGCCCGCCCTGGCTCGGCGAGATCGGAGTAGTCGTTGCCAACTACCGCGTAGCCCATGGCAAAATTCGGATCTAGTTCGATGGCGCGTTGCTGGTAAGGCAGGGCGGCGGCCGGGCCCTTCTCGTTGAAGGCCTTTTGTCCAAGGCTGTATGCCTTCAGAGCTTCAAGGGAAGACGTGGTTGCCTGTTCGAGCGGAACATCTAACTTCCGCACCGTGGCCAGCGATTCGCCCAATTCAGTTCGCAGCTTGGACGCCGCCTCACCCAGCGCGTACAGCACTTTCTCCTTGGACGCTGCCGTCACCTGCTCCTCGGCCAGCGGATCTTCGCTCTGGCAATTCACTGCCTTCAATCCCAGCACGTATTGGCTGCCCAGACTCGCAATCGATCCGGCAAGGTAAGCCTTGCTGCCCGCCCGCTGGCAAAGTTCACGGGTGACTTCGGGGGTGAGCTTCGTGTCCGCCGGACGGGACATCAATTTCAAAGTCGCCGCGACTTTATTGTCAGAGAGAACATTCAGAAATGGCGACTGGTTGAGAGCAACGCTGAGCGCAGTCTTGAGCGTGTCGTCGAAGACCGGGTCGCCCGTGCTGTTGGCGAAGTCGGCTAGAACGAGGGTGTCTTTCTCGGTTAGTGCGTGGGCAGTGTGTTGGCGAGAGTAGTAGTAGAGGCTGGCGGCCAGGGCGACAGTTAGTAAGATAGCGGCGAAAAGCCAGCCGAGCTTTTTTCCGAAATAGGCTCGGCCTGAACGGCCGAGGGCGGCCGTTCCCACACGGTCCATTCCTACACGGCCTGTGCCAGATGCTGCTCCGCTCTCCGTATCGCGCTTCAGGCGGTGCAGTTCGGCGCGGATATCGGCGGCATGCTGGTAGCGGAGGTCACGATCTTTTTCCAGCGCCTTGTCGATAATGGTTTCAACTTGCGGCGGAAGCTGCGGGTTGAGTTGGGTTGCGGGACGGGGCTTCTGGTGGAGAATGGCCCCGCAGATTTCTCCTGAGGTTTCGCCTTCGAAGGCCAGCTTGCCGGTCGCCATTTCGTAGAGTACCGCGCCGAAGGAGAACAGATCGCTGCGCGCGTCGAGTTCTTGGGCGCGGACTTGTTCGGGCGACATGTAGGCCACGGTGCCCAGCATGGTTCCGGGGCTGGTGAGATGCTGCGCTTCAGCAGACTCGGTCATGGTGTTGGCTGCCGCAATCTGGCTGGACGAACTGGCCGGGGCGGCAACTTTGGCGAGACCAAAATCCAGAACCTTGGCGTGGCCGCGCTTGGTGACAAAAATATTCGCGGGCTTGATGTCGCGGTGGATGATGCCTTCGACATGCGCGGCGTCGAGCGCGTCGGCGATTTCGATCGCCAGACCCAGCAGCACATCGGTTTCGATGGGGCGGCCGGCGATGCGGTGCTTCAACGTCATGCCATCCAGAAATTCCATGACGATGAAAACCTCGCCATGCTGGTCGTCAATTTCGTGGATGGTGCAGATGTTGGGATGATTCAGCGCGGAGGCGGCCTGCGCCTCGCGCTCGAAACGGGCCAGGGCCTGCGCATCTTTGGAAATCTCTTCCGGCAGGAATTTGAGCGCCACGAAGCGGTGCAGCTTCAGGTCCTCGGCCTTATAAACGACGCCCATGCCGCCACCGCCGAGTTTTTCGACGATGCGGTAGTGAGAGATGGTTTGACCGATCATGGTTTGGGTGGGCATGTCTGGCCAATCATGTTTGGCCGGGCATTGAGCTGGAATCTTAGGGGTAGAAATTTGGGAAGTCAATGAAGGTGTAGTAATGGGCTGCGTTCGATTCGGTCAAAGAGCAACCTCAGCGGCTGAAGCCAGGTGCTAAAAAACAAGTCTCTTATCGCAGCGCTGAAGCAGCTGCGCCACCCAAAATCACGCGTACCGCCAGGTCTTTTTGAAGGTGGGGAACTATCCCCACCTATTATGGTGTGTCTAACTGCGCCTGCTTGTCTTTGGGTAAGCCTTGCTTGACGACTTCCAGTTTCTGAAATCCATCTTTGAGCACGGTCTGTTTCGCATTTTCCTGAGTGATACAGATCGGCGCCAGCAGGATGGCTTTTGTGGTTAGGGTGCCGTTTGGCACCTGCGCCCGGCTCTCCACATCTTCTTGTCGCGCGAGTTTTATCGCGGCTTCAGCCGCGGCGCGCGCCTCACTTCCGACTGGCTTATAGACGGTCATCAGTTGAGAGCCATCGAAGATTCGTTCGATGGCGGCGAGATCTGCATCCTGACCTGAGACCAGGACCCTGCCAGACCAACCTTTGTCGTCGAGCGCCTGGATTGCGCCGCCGGCAATCGCGTCATTCGAGGCAACAATCGCCGTGGGAGCAGCGCTGAGTCTGTTTAGTTCTTTCGTGACCATGATGTAGGCCTCGGTGGCGCTCCACTCCGGCACCCAGAGATCGGCGACGGCGTGGATGTCGCCACGATCGATGAAGGGCTGCAGCACTTTCATCTGTCCGGCACGAACGACTTTCGAGTTGGCATCGAGCGGTGAGCCTCCCAACAACAGGTAGTTGCCTTTGGGCGCCCGATCGACCAGGCTTTGTGCCTGCTCGAGTCCGACGGTGAAGAGGTCGAATCCGACGTAGAGATCAACCGGCCCGCTGGCCAGACGGTCATAGCTGATTACCGGGACGTGTTTCGCGTGCGCGGCTTCCACAATGCGTCCTGCCTTGCTGGTATCGTGCGGCAGAAACACGAGGACATTGATGCCGTCATCGAGCAGCTCTTTGACCTGGCGAAACTGCAAGTCATCGTCGCCATTGGCGGAGCGGGTGACGACGGCACCTCCGAGTTCGTGGGCGCGTTGCTGAAACTCGTCAAGGTCGGTCTGCCAACGCTCCCCTTTGACAGCCTCGATGGAAAATCCGATCTTTGTTTCCTTCTTCTGTATTTCCTTATTCTGTGCCTGCACAACACCGAGCGTCAGAACGATGAGAACGAAGGAAACTCCGGTGAGAAAACGAGGCGAAACCCGCATGAAAATGTCTCCCAAGGCGGCAACTCTCCGTACGACCGAGACCATGAGCCCCTAAGCACGCCGAGGGGATGATGGCACTGGAGGTAATCAGGGTCAATTTACCTTCGTAACGAGGATCGAAGACGGAAGAGCGGCGCTTGCGGGACGATTGAAGTCGCGCAAGAGAAGGTTCGCCGTTTTAGCGTCGGTTAGGCTATGGCAACATCCTCGGTCGCTGGGGATGCTGGTGTCGAGATGGGGAAGGTGGCCAAAATCGTGGTTCCGTGATCATTTGACTTAACGCTCAGAATCCCGCCAAGTTGCTGGACTCGCTCCTCGAGACCTCTTAGACCCATCCCCGGCGTACCGTGATTCGTAATGACATGATTCGTAATATCACGACCCGCGATACCGCGACCCGCAATACTCAGGCGCTTCTCTCCTGGTATGCCGCGACCAAGATCGCGGACCTCAACTTGAACCTCTCCTGAAGACCGGCGCAAACGAATCCTGACTTCCTGGCTTCCAGAGTCGCGATGCACGTTGGTAAGGCATTCCTGAACGAATCTAAAAATGCCAACTTCCAGATCGGCAGGGAGTCGCCCAAAGCCGGGATCAAGGTCCAGGGTTGTGACGATCTTGCTATGGCGTCTAAATCCGTCAACATACCATTCCAACGCGGTGCGAAGACCTGCGTCGTCCAATAGAGGCGGATACAGCAAGTATGAAATCGCGCGAAGTTCACGGTCGACGTTTTGTAATATCCGGTCGGTTTCGGAAACAAGTTGTTCTTCTTCCAGAGTCAGGTTGCTAAAAGTTCTCAGTTTTCCCAAGTTCAGCATGAGCGCGACCACCATTTGTCCAGTACTCTCGTGCAACTCCCGAGCGATGGATCGCCGTTCTGCATCCTGCGCTCTCAATAATTCGGCGGTAAATTGGCGTGCGGATTCCGCGGCTTTGCGATCTGTAATGTCGCGATTTATTTCAAGCCAGCCTGTGTCTTTACCCTGTCCGTCGTTGAGGTTGGTCCAACGGCTGGAAACAGTCACTCTGGTACCGTCCCGCCTGGTATGGACAAGATCGCCTTCCCAACCGCCGCGTTGTCGCCGCCGGGCGACCTCGGAGAAAGGAACGGGAAATTCGGTGTGCAACAACTCGTGAGGAGACTTGCCGATAGCCTCTGCGCTGGCCCAGCCGTAAAGGCGCTCCGCGCCTTTGTTCCAATAGGTAATCTTTTCCTCGGAGCCACCCACAAAGATTGCATCATTGGCGGCGTTGAGCCATTCCGCCTGGGCCTGTACAGTTGCTTTCTCGCGTGAAAGATCTTCGTTAGCGATCTTAAGTTCCGCGGTGCGCCTCTGCACTCGACCCTCAAGCTGCGCCTGGACTTGCCGGAGTTCGTCTTCGACTTGCATGCGCTCTGCAATTTCCTGTTGTGATCTAGCTTTGGATCGACGGTTCGCCTCTCCTAGCGCAACGATCAGACAGGACAAAACCGAAAAAAGCACCATCCCGGAAATTTCACTTTTTGGATTCTGGAACGTGAAGGAATGGAAGACTGGAAGAAACCAGTACCAGACGCCAAGCACGCTTATGAGCATGCAGACGATTGAGGGGCCAACGCCGCAATACCAAGATGAGAGGACTACCGCCGTCCAAGCTGTGAGATAAGGGTTATCTGTGCCGAACAAAGGTGAGAGCATCTGCCGCAAGAACAGAGCGGTCAGCGCGGCGAGGACGGCAAACAAATAGCCTCGCGTTGGTGAGGTGATCCGTCGATTCACAGGACGCTTTCAGACAAAGTGCGGGACTATGCCGGCTTACGTATGCCGCTTTTAGATTGATTCCCTTGCTTAAGGGTTGTAGCGCAGCGTAGATGGGGCGAGCATCGGGTATTCGCTGTAGGTTGCGGTAAACGGCGTGAAATATCCTCAATTCCTCGAACGTAAGGTGGTGTCCACCTGCCTGAGAGCGGTCGTTACCTAGGTCATCTTGGGCAAAGTTACGATTCGGTTCATCATAGGCGGAGATCGGAGGCAAACTGCCTCCCAGGAAAACGTCTGCGATGAATATTGATGACTTGCTGCGGATTGCCACGGAACGCAAATCTTCCGACTTGCATTTGAAGGTGGGAAACTACCCTCACCTGCGCATTGATGGCGAACTGGTGCCACTGACCGACCAGCCGCGGGTGAGCGCCGAAGACATGCTCAACATGGCGTTCAGCATGATGTCGGCGCGGCAGAAGCAAAAATTCAAAGAGACCACGGAAATCGATATGGCCTACGGCGTGGCCGGGCTGGGACGCTTCCGTGTGAACATCTTTCAGCAGCGCGGCAACGTGGGATTGGTGCTGCGTGTTATTCCCACCAAAATTCGCGCGCTCGATGAATTGTTTTTGCCCAAGGTGGTGGAACAGATTTGCGAAATGCCGCGCGGGTTGGTGCTCGTAACGGGCGTGACCGGCTCGGGTAAGTCGACGACGCTGGCGGCGATGGTGGACCGGGTGAACTCCAGTCGCGCCGAGCACATTATTACGATTGAAGATCCGATCGAATTTCTGCACCGCGACAAAAAGGGTTACGTGAACCAGCGCGAGATTGGCGTGGATACGCCGTCGTTCAGTGCGGCGTTGCGTGCTTCTTTGCGTCAGGATCCGGACGTAATTCTGGTCGGCGAAATGCGAGATTTGGAGACGATCTCGACGGCGCTGCACGCGGCGGAAACCGGCCACATGGTTTTCTCGACCTTGCACACGCTGGACGCGGTGGAAACAGTAAACCGCATCATTTCCATTTTTCCGCCGCCGGAGCAAAAGCAGATTCGGTTGCAACTCGCGGCCGTGCTGCGGGCTATTGTGAGCCAAAGATTAGTGAGGCGCTGCGATAGTGAAGGGCGCGTGCCAGCGGTTGAGGTGATGATTAATACTGCGTTCATTCGCGAGTGCGTGCTGGTGCCGGAAAAGACGCGATCGATTCGTGATGCGATTGCAGGCGGCACGTCACAGTACGGGATGCAGACCTTTGACCAGTCGTTGTGGGACCTATTCCAGGCGGGCCTGGTGAACTATGAAACCGCGCTGGAGAATGCTTCCAATGCCGATGACTTCAAGCTGCGCATGCAGGGTATCGCTTCCACGGCGGATATTTCTCGGCAATCGATGCAGTCGGCTGGGTTTGGCGGACGGTAGAAGGGCGGGCTTCAGCTTTCTGGCTTCGGGCTTCCGAATGCCGGATTCTATTGCCGAGCTTTCCCTTTTTGAATCCCGAAGCCCGATTTTGCGCTATCGTTAGCGCATGCCGTTTCCGCGCCCCAAAAAGAAGTTCTATTCCGAAGATGAGTTGTACGAATATGCCGTGGGAGCGCTGGCCCGGCGCATGCGAACGGTTGCGGAGTTGAAGCGCTTATTCCGCGCACGAGTAGACGAACCCGAAGCGGAGTACGGAAAGACTTTGATCGAGTTAGTGATCCGGCGGCTCAAGGACCGCGGCTATCTTAACGATTCGCAATATGCCGCGTACTTCTCTTCCCTGCGGCGGGACAATCAAAAGTTTGGACGCATGCGCGTGGTGACCGACCTGAAGGCCAAGGGCATGCACAGCGAAGTGATCGACAAAGCTGTGGACGCGGCTTTTGAAGGTGTGAGCGAAGAAAAACAGGCGCGCGAATATCTGCGCAAGAAGCGCCTGGTGAAACCGAAAGATCAGAAGCAGGCGGCGCGCATCTTCCGGCAGCTGGCTCGGGGAGGCTTTGGCAGCAAGACCATCTTTACCATCTTGAAGAAGTGGGATGTGGATGAGGAAACTTTGAGCGAGTTGGAAAGTGAAAGCGCATGAGTGCTTAGGGTTGATAACTTACGAGCGGGCCTCTTCTACGCAGTGCTGTGCATCCAAGCATAAGCACCCAGGAAAACGAGATGCTTGGCAAATAGCTAGGCGGTGTTGCATACTCCAAGACCAATCCCAACAATGTTCATCAGGAGGTTCGTATGAAGTTCCGTTTGAAAGTAATTCTTGCGGCAGTGTTGTTCAGCGCAGTGCCGCTGGCGTTGGCTCAGGACGCGGCTACCGATGTGAAAAAGGGCGCCGAGGACACGGGCGCGGCCACGAAGAAAGTTGCTACTAAGACCGCGCACGGCACGGAAAAGGCCGCGGACAAAACTGGTCACGAAACCAAAGTAGTGGCCAAAGACACGGCAAAAGGCACAGAGAAAGTTGCCGACAAGACCGGCCACGATACCAAGGTAGCTGCGAAAGACACTGCTAAGGGTACGGAGAAAGTCGCCGACAAAACTGGTCATGAAACCAAAGTAGCCGCCAAAGATACTGCCAAAGACACCGAGAAAGTTGCCAAGAAGACTGGCAGCGTGGTGAAGAAGGGCACTGAGGACACTGGACACGATATTAAGAAGGCGGGAGAAAAGACCGAAGACGCGGTGAAGTAAGGCACCGTCGCGAAAAGAAGTAATCCTTCACCACGGAGTCACAGAGGCACGGAGGAAACCAAGATTGTTTTCTCTGTGTCTCCGTGCCTCCGTGGTTCATTTTCTGCGGTGCTAAAATTAAACTTACCCATTATGCCAACCGGATCTGAAATCCGCCGCAAGTTTCTAGACTTCTTTGTGCAGAAGGGGCATAAGGAGGTGCATTCGTCGTCGCTGATGCCGGCGAACGATCCTACTTTGCTGTTCACCAATGCGGGTATGAACCAGTTCAAGGACGTTTTTCTGGGACTGGAGAAGCGAGACTACAACAAAGCCACCTCTTCGCAGAAGTGCGTGCGCGCCGGCGGCAAGCATAACGATCTGGAAAATGTTGGATTTACGAATCGGCATCACACTTTTTTTGAGATGCTGGGAAATTTTTCGTTTGGTGATTATTTCAAGAAAGATGCGATTGCTTACGCATGGGAGTTGATTACTTCGAAGGAGTGGTTCGGGATCGACAAAGAGAAGTTGTATGTGACGATTTTCGAAGGCTCGGGCGAGCCCATGCCGGTGGCGCGAGACATTGAAGCTTACGACCTTTGGGTTGCGCAGGGAGTGGCAAAGGAACGGATTTTTGACGGCGACTTAAAAGATAACTTCTGGCAGATGGGCGATACCGGTCCATGCGGGCCTTGCAGCGAGATTCATTACGACATGGGCGTGGCGGCGTCCGAGCAGGGGCATGTCGATTGCCACTTCCCTTGCGATTGCGGGCGCTATGTCGAGATTTGGAATTTGGTGTTCATGCAGTTTGACCGCGATGCTTCGGGAAAGTTGAATCCGTTGCCGAAGCCGTCGATTGATACGGGAATGGGGCTGGAGCGGGTGGCGGCGGTTCTGCAGGGTGTGATTTCGAATTATGAGACGGATTTGTTTACGCCGCT
>JBAPQU010000535.1:0-3171 GCA_049280795.1 Candidatus Sulfotelmatobacter sp. | reverse complement strand
GTGAGGATCGATGATACGGCAGGATTAGCGGGAGTCACGGTGCCGGGGTTGAAACTGCTAGCGCTGCAAGCGGCAGCCGGAGATCCAGTTCCGCTTACACTGCAATTCAGGCTGACGGACGAGTTGTATCCATTCAGTGAGGCTAGGCTAACGGTAGAAGTGCTGCTGCTCCCGGGAGAAACCGCTGTGGGAGCCGTAGCCGCGATCGTGAAGTCCGGCATTGTAGCTGGGCCGTAGGCGGCGATGAATGCATCGGTGCAGGGCACATTGGTGTTTCCCGAGTTCACGCACGTACCGCCGCCATAGGTGCTGTCCAGCGCGGTCTTGGTTGGGAATGCTGCGGTTGATCCATTTCCCGAGTCCGTGTCACCCGTGACGTAAATATTATGCGACGAATCCAGCGCGACCGCGCCCCCCAGTTGGTCCTCATCGCCGCCGCCTCCAAGATATGTGGAGAACAGCGCCAAGTTCTGGCTGGTACTCAGGACACTGACGAAAGCATCTGTAGGGCCACTCAATGCTGACTGCGTGGCGTTCGCCAGCGGGAACAGCGTGGCGGAACTAGTCTGCCCGGTGACGTAGGCATTCCCCAAGCCGTCTTGGGCGATTCCTAGACCGATATCGGTTCCGCTGCCGCCCAGGAATGTGCTGTAGGTTGCTGCGCTTCCCATCGGGTTCAATTCGACCAGGAAGGCGTTTTGTGCGCCCGCGAGCGAAACTTGAAAGGGCGTTCCTGGAGTTGGAAAGTCGGAGGACTGAGTCTGCCCGGTGACGAAAACATCGCCGCCGGAGTCGGCTGTGAGCGCGAGTGCATCGTCGATCCCGCTGCCCCCATAGTAGGTCAGATAGGTGTAGCCCGAGAGATCGACCTTGATGGCAGCTATGAAAGCATCGTCTTGACCAGAATTGCAGTTGCCATCTGTACCGCACGTGCTCTGGAGCGCGTTTAGAACTGGCAAGTCTATCGATATTGTTTCACCGGAAACGTAGATGTTCCCGCTGCCGTCGAGCGCGACGCCCGTAGCCAGATCGGGACCACTGCCGCCGATATAGCTGACCAGATCGAACGTAGTGCCAGTGGAATTGAGTTTGACAATGTATCCGTCGTCGTCGCCACTTCCTAACCCGAGGTTGATTGCGCGACCGTTGGGCAGGGGATGAACGCCTCCGGTCGCTCCACCGAGGTCGGGAGCGAAGGTTTCTCCTACGACGTATACATTCTCGCTACCGTCGATTGCGACGGCTAATCCAGAAGTGCTGTCAGACCCATTGATGTAAGTGGCCCATGTGCCAGCCACTGATGGGCCGAGTAGGCCGGCTAAAGTGAGCTTAGCGGCAAAAGCATCATTGTTGCCATGTGTGCCCCCTCCCACAAAAACCGTCTGCGCGGCTCCTAGAGTAACTGGAAAATCAGACGAGTCGGTTGTCCCGCTAACATAGATTCCAGTGCTGTCTACGGCAATCCCGCCGGGGAAGTCATCTCCCGAGCCGCCGAACTCAGTCGTCGTCAGAAGTGTGCCCGCGGAGCTAATCTTAGTGACGAAGATATCGAAACTGCTGCTGTTAGTGGGTGAGTTCAATCCCGGGATCGCATCCGAGTCAGTCGCTCCTGCAACGTATTCGTTTCCGCTTGCGTCCACCGCGATGGCAAGGCCATAATCCGCGAAATCCCCGCCAAAATAGGTGGAGTACGTCACGGTGGGATCGATTACAAGTTGGCGGTCGTGGTCATAAGGACCGAGCGCAAACGTGACTTTACCGGCGTGCACTACGTAGCGAGCATCGACGATCTCTCGCTGGCCATTCTTCTCCTGATAAGCGACGGGCTGGTTCAGCTTCATCGTGCCAGCAGATGTGGTCAGGACAAGGCTTCCAACAGCGTTTGTGGCCACTCGGTCAGCACCGCGGAATCCCAAAGCAATTGCTTTTGTGTCCGCGCCGGGGCTCACCAGATAATCAAACTCCAACTGCTTTCCACTTCCGTGAAAGGCCAGGTCAACGCCTGGGTAGAGCCGTCGATAGCTGACCTGTCCGAACAGCGGGACACCGGAATGCCACTGCGAAGAATCCTTGCCGATAAAGTAGTTGACCTTACCCTCTTGGGGCTCCTGCGCCGCAAGCTGGGCGTCCGGATTAGCCCCCAGCATGTACATGTGAACGGCTGCAGCCTGCAAGGTCTGTTCGCGGTGCTTCAGCATGTTCTTGATTTTGGACGGCCCGATTCGCCGGTCCATCATCATCTGCCGAACTTCGGAATCCCCACCCCGCTTGTGGAGCGCGAAAACTACCTCGGATGACGCCAAGTACAGCCTGTAGCCGTTGCCGCGCGCCATGTATTTCACTTCCGGATCGACTTGGCCCTGGTTAGCTTCGAATGCAAGGGGGAGAGCGGCGTAGGCGGCGTTGATGCCGGCGTGTTCGGCCGGCGTCACGGTAGGGAACTTCGATGCGACCGTGGAAGCTACTGCGCTGCTAAGTCGCCCACTGGGCTTTGCCGGGGCAACCGCGATCAAGATCGCAGCGACGACAACCGTGACCGCGACGATGCAAACAGCCGTGAAGAGTATTTTTGGGGTAGCTGGTTTCGACAAGACGATCCTCCTGTGATCAAACGATGGAACACAACGCGGAGAAAAAGCACTCGGCGGGAAGCCCGATTAGGTCTGGGGCCATGTTTACACTTCCTCGCCAAAGATTAAGTAAAGTGAAACTCTTTGCAGCTTGCTGGCGAGTATGGCGCTCGTGGCCGAGGCTGTCAACGGACCCTGATAGCAATTTAGATACCACCCCCGCGAGGTTCAGAGTCACGCTGCTGCCGCGCTGTGGCTTGCGAGCATGGCCGCAACCCGGAACAGTGTTGATCGGTCGGCGGACAACTGTTCTGCAGGATCGAATCGAGGCAAGCCGGGTTTCGGTTTCGCATGCAATTCGTTGGCTGTCTATTTGGCGGGGTTCTCAGTTACGCGAGGTTTAGATGCAAGAAAACGACGTACAACGGGAAAAACTTTTCACCGAACCGGCAGATCTTCTCTTAACGACTAGACGTGGAAAACAATCACTGTTCGTCCTGCAGGAGTTCGGGCGAAGGGACGACTCCGCTTTCCACCTGTTTTTCACGTTCGGCACGGTGTTCGTTGTCGATGCGCACAGAGGCTTCCAGTTCCTTCGTGC
>JBAPQU010000534.1:0-13652 GCA_049280795.1 Candidatus Sulfotelmatobacter sp. | reverse complement strand
GGATTCGGGCGTGACTGCCGCCGTGGGCTTCGCGGCCGAGAGCGGACTTCCCTTCCGCTTTGGTTTGATTCGCAATCACTATGTGGGGCGCACCTTCATCGAACCCAGCCAAAGCGTGCGTGATTTCGGCGTGAAGCTGAAACTGAATCCGGTGCGCTCGCTTCTGGAGGGGAAACGCGTGGTGCTGATCGATGACTCGATCGTGCGCGGCACCACCAGCCGCAAAATCGTGCGCATGATCCGCAGCGCGGGCGCGAAAGAGGTACACATGCGCATCTCTTGTCCCCCGACGATTTCGCCTTGTTACTACGGAGTGGATACGCCTTCGAAAGATCAGCTGATCGGCGCCAACAAATCGGTCGATGAGATTCGTGACTACATTCATGTGGACTCGCTTGCCTATCTCTCGCTCGAAGGGCTAAGAAAGGCTTGCGGCGACGGGGAGAAAACCTCCTATTGTTCGGCTTGCTATACCGGCAAATATCCTACGAATATTGTGGACGTGGAAGAAATTCAGCCTGCGGCTGTTCCGCGCTGACTATTTCCGGGCTTGTGCTACGCGCGGAATCGATTGCAGATCCGGCTGGGTACGAACGTCGTTCCAATCTTCCATCAGCAACAACCGCTTCACCTCTTCTGAAATTGTTCCGCTGACTTCCATGACCAGCCAGCCGCCGGGGCGAAGCGCGGCGTGAGCCTGCGGAATAAGACGCGCGATCACTTCCAATCCGGTTGGTCCGGCAAAGACGGCATTGTGCGGCTCGAACTTGCGGACCTCAAGCTGCACCTGATCTTTCTCCGAATCACCCACGTATGGCGGGTTTGAGACGATGAAGTCGAAGGAATCATTTCCGCATTCTGACTCGATTCCTGCGAGCAGGTCGGCCTGGTGGAAGTGAATGCGAGATTCGAGTTCATGGCGAGCCGCGTTGATGCGGGCAACTTCAAGTGCGGCCGGCGAAATGTCGGTAGCGTGGATTTCTGCATCGGGGAGCTCTTTGGCAAGAGCTAGCGCGATTGCTCCAGAGCCGGTGCCTATGTCAGCGATATGGAGAGGGTTGGCGGGCGTGGGCACCCTCCCCACACAGTCCAACACAGTTTCGATTACGTGCTCGGTCTCTGGACGCGGAATCAGAACTGCAGGCGTGACGATGAGATCCATACCCCAGAATTCCTGATGGCCGGTGATGTACTGTGCTGGAACGCCGCGGGCGCGTTCGGTGAGGGCAGCGTTATAACGATTCTGCTCATCGGCCGTGAGTTCGCGCTCGGGATGCGCGAAGAGGTGGGCGCGATCGCAGTTCAGCGTAAACATCAGAAGAAGCTCCGCGTTAAGGCGGGGCGACGGAGTTTGTTCTGCGGTGAGACGCGCGATGGCGGAAGTGAGAGTCGGCTTCAGCTGCACAAAGTCATTTCACCACAGAGACACAGAGACACAGAGAAAATCAAATGGTCTATATCTCCTGGCTTGGTTTCTGCAACTCATACCCCAGATAGATCATCTGGCCGATGTGGTGCTGGATGTGAGCGGCGCACTGCAGCACCATTTCAAGGCGGTTCTTCGCATCGGCGCCGACTCCTGAATATTCAGCGGACCAATCCGCGGGCGATTGCGCGTTGATGGTTTTGAGAACCATATCGAGGGACTGATCGAAGTGCTTCAGAGCTTCGTCTTTCGAAGGAGGGTTGGGGTCGTTGAATTCGCGTGGACGGTCACGGATGTAGCCGGTCTTCGCGATTTGCGCGCCGACGTAGTAATTCAAGTTGCCAGTGAGGTGCAGGACGAGATGGCCGAAGCTGTTGCCATAGGGGTAAGGCCTGTACCAGAACTGAGTATTCGTAAGCGGCGCGGCTAGTTCGCGAACTCTGGCGGCGTTCTTGACGTAACGATCGGTGAGCGCGGATGCGATTGCGTCTTCGAGTTTCGGCATAGTCTCTCCTGCATCGCGGGCGAGTACATCCAAGGGAAACTTCTAAACTGTTGCCGCCGCTTCCTGCTTCAACTTCTCCGCCTGATAGTGGGTCGTGAGCGCTTCAATCAGCGGCTGGAGCTTGCCGTCCATAACTTGTTCGAGTTGATGGATGGTGAAACCGATGCGGTGATCGGTGAGACGGTTTTGCGGAAAGTTGTAGGTGCGGATCTTTTCGCTACGGTCCCCGGAGCCGACCATGGCTTTACGTTCCTTGGCCAGCGCCTGCTGTTGTTTTTCCATTTCGATTTCGTAGAGGCGGGAGCGCAGCACGCGCATGCCTTTCTCACGATTCTTGATCTGCGATTTCTCGTCCTGACAACTCACCACCGTGTTGGTGGGAATGTGCGTGATTCGGACAGCGGAATACGTCGTGTTCACCGACTGGCCGCCGGGACCGGAAGAACAGAAGGTATCGATGCGAAGATCTTTGGCTTCGATTTTTACATCGACATCTTCCGCCTCGGGCAGTACCGCGACCGTGACGGCTGAGGTGTGAACCCGGCCTTGCTGCTCCGTCGCGGGGACGCGCTGCACGCGATGCACGCCGCTTTCGTATTTGAGCTGGGAAAAAACGCGGTTGCCTTCGATGATGGCGATGACTTCTTTCAGACCGCCGGCCGATGACTCGGAAGACGACAGAACTTCAACCTTCCAGCGCTGGCTTTCGGCATAGCGGGTGTACATGCGGAAGATTTCCGCGGCAAAGAGAGTGGCTTCGTCTCCACCGGTGCCGGCGCGGATTTCCAGGATGATGTTTTTTTCGTCGTTGGGGTCTTTCGGCAGCAGCAGGACTTTCAACTCTTCTTCAATCGTGGTAACGCGCGGCTCCAGCTTGTTGAGTTCCTCCTGAGCGTAGGCGCGCATGTCGGGATCTTTTTCCTCAACGAGCATGGCTTTACTTTCAGCTATGCCTCGCGTGAGATCCTTGTATTCGCGGTACTTTTCGACGATAGGCGCGACTTCACTGTGCGCCTTGGCGGTCTTCTGATATTTTGCCGAATCGTTGACGATATCCGGCGAAGCAAGGGCGTTGGTTAGCTCCTCGTAGCGGGCTTCGATTTGATCGAGGCGTTCAAACATTGAGTTCTCGGTTCTCGGTTCTCAGTTTACGAACCTTGGCTCTCAGTCCCGAGCGTAACTCCCGAGGAATTCCTTATCTGACAATTCATTCTAGGGGGTTTCGCTGAGAACTTGGTTCGGGGGCGCCCCCTACGCAATCACCAATTCGCCGCCACGCTCTTTTTCCAAAGCCATGGCTTGGTCGAGGGCTGTAATGGCGCATTGGGCCATCTCATCGGACGGTGGCTGGGTAGTGATGCGCTGGAGCCATAGGCCGGGAGCGGTTATCAGGGCGAAGAGTGAGCCGCGATGCTTGGCGGCGAAGCGGATGATTTCGTAAGACACGCCGGCGATCAGCGGCAGCAGCGCAATGCGCGAGGCGAAGCGCGCCCAGAATGTGGTAAACGGAATCAGCATGTAAAAGCCGATCGAAATCAGCATCACCGTCATCAGAAAGCTCGTGCCGCAGCGGGGATGGAACGTGGAATATTTTTGTACAGTAAGGATCGAGAGCGGGTCGCCGTTCTCAAAGGCAAATACAGTTTTGTGCTCGGCACCATGATACTGGTAGACGCGGCGAATATCGGCGAACAGCGAAACGCCCCAGATGAACAGCAGAAATAGAATCAAGCGGATTGCGCCGTCGACGAGATTGAATGCGATTCGGCCGCCGAAGGCGGGATCAAACTTTTTGAGTTCTGTCGCCGCCACGAGTGGCAGGTACTTGTACATAAAGATGAAGAAGGCGAGCGAGATGATGATGTTACCTGCGGCCAGCCATCCGCTGATGGTAGCGGCCTTCTCCTGGCTCTCGGAGGAAGATTTAGGCAGTTGAGCGGATTCCTCTTCGCTTCGCTTTAGCGGGACCCTTCGGCTGGGCTCAGGGCAGGCTTCCGAGGTGGCCGTCTCTACATGGTTTGTGGTGGTCTCTTCCTGCATCACTTCTTCGATTGCTACATTGGCCGAGAAGCGCAGAGCACGATAGCCGAGGGACATTGCGTAGCCGAGCGTCATGACTCCGCGCACGATGGGCCAGGCCATCCACTTGTGTTTTTCGGAAGGACGGGCAAGCGGCTCACTCATGGTGACTACTTCGCCCGACGGCTTGCGGCAAGCAATCGCCCAGGCGTGCGGAGAGCGCATCATTACGCCTTCGAGAACAGCCTGACCGCCCACCAGGGTTTCTTCGCCACTCTCCAGCGCCGGCAGGAGCTGCACGGCGACCAGGAAACGCACGAGATTTCTCAGAGAACGCACGGTGGTTAGATGCTCCAGACTATTAAAAGCGCCAAGCAGTAGGTTATCACAGGGGCGAAGAGCCCCTTGCACCCGGATCAAGCGCCGGCGCGATGCGGTAAATAACAGAGGCAACGGTATTTAACCCGAACGTTCCCGAATGGATTCAGCGCTACCCCGCGCAGCTTCGTTTATCGTCTATTCTCGGGATGTACTTGGAATAGATGTATCTGGAATAAACATGAGGAAGTTTGCCGAGACTTGCGAGGCCGTCGCAGCAACGACTAAGAAGCTGCGAAAGACGGCGATTGTGGCGGACTACTTGAAGTCCTGCACCCTGGAGGGGGCCGCGATATCGGCGGTGTTTCTCTCCGGCAGGGCGTTTCCCGCGTGGGAGGAGACGACCCTGCAGGTTGGCGGCTCGCTGCTATGGCGCGTGGTGGCTGAGCTTTCCGGCAAAGATGAAGCTGCACTGACGGCGGCCTATCGCAGGCACGGCGACCTGGGCGCGGTGGCAGCGGAGGTGCTGGAAGAACGTGCCGGGCAAGGAGTAGGCATTCTTGAAGTTGCTGAGACCTTCCGGCGGATTGCGGCCGCGCGCGGCCCGGCGGCGAAGACGGCGCTGGTTCGTGATTTGCTTGCGCGGGCCACACCGCTGGAAGCCAAGTACATCGTAAAGATCATGACGGGCGATTTGCGGATTGGGCTGAAGGAAAGTCTGGTCGAGGAAGCGATTGCCGCAGCGTTTGGGGACACTTCTACTGGCGTGCTGAAAGACGTGCAGCGAGCGAACATGCTGCTCGGGGATATTGGAGAAACTCTGCGGCTGGCGGCGAATGGCAAGCTTGCGGAAGCGAAGATGAGGATGTTTCATCCGCTGGGATTCATGCTGGCCAGCCCGGTTGAATCAACCGAAGAGGGGTTGAGTTATTTTGCCGAGGCAGCGGTGGAAGATAAGTATGACGGGATTCGAGCGCAGGCGCACCTTTCGGAGGGCGAAGTTAAATTTTTTTCGCGCACGCGGGACGAGATCACCGAGTCGTTTCCGGAGTTGCCTGACGCGCTGGCAGGATTGCCTCAGGGTGCGATTCTGGATGGCGAGATCGTGGCGTGGGAGGATTCTGAGAACCGAGCGCGGCCATTTAGCGTGTTGCAACAGAGGCTGGGGCGGAAAAAGGTGGGCCAGAAGCTGCTGCGGGAGGTTCCTGTAGCTTACCTCGTGTTCGATGTTTTGTATGCGGGCGGGGAGTTGCTGATTGATCGTCCGCTTGGGGAGCGGGCACGAGTGCTCGATGAATTGCTGGCGGTGGAAAGAAAAACGACTCACCACAGAGGCACAGAGACACAGAGAAAAGCGAAGGCTTATTTGTCGGGCTCGCAGGGGCGGCTGTCTTTTGGCTCGGAAGAGGCTGACGATACGCAGGGAAGGGTCATTCGCGCGCCGGTGTTTCGTGCGAGTTCCCCTGAGGAACTGGAATATCTGTTCACAGCCGCGCAGGCTCGAGGCAACGAAGGCCTGATGATCAAGGATCTTAGCTCGCCTTACACGCCCGGGAAGCGCGGCAAATCGTGGCTGAAGATGAAGCGCGAGTTGGCCACGCTCGATGTCGTCGTGACTGCCGTCGAATATGGTCACGGAAAGCGCGTGGGCGTGCTCAGCGACTACACGTTTGCGGTGTGGGATGCGGGCAAAGGTCGATTGGTGAACATCGGCAAGGCCTACTCAGGATTAACTGATGTGGAGATCGCCGAGATGACGAAGTGGTTTCTCGAACACACGATTGAAGATCAGGGCTTCCGGCGAACGGTCGAGCCGAAGATCGTGCTCGAAGTGGCTTTCAATAACATGATGCGGTCGGACCGGCACGAGAGCGGCTACGCGCTGCGCTTTCCGCGGATTGTACGGCTGAGGCCGGATAAGACGGCGGAGAACGCGGATACCATGGAGCTGGTGCGGAAGATCTACGAGGCGCAAAGCTAAAACGCTTGACACTATCGCTGTCTGTGCCTAGCCTTGTACCTATGGATGTCCCCCTCAACCCCGATTTACAGGCGAAGGTTAGACGTGTGGCGGAGGAGCAAGGCCGTGCCAGTACAGCCCTCATCGTGGAGGCTGTAGAGCGCATGGTGAACTACGACGAGTGGTTTCTGCGCGAAGTTGATAAGGGTTTGGCCGCCGCAGACAACGGTCGGCTCGTGGATCACTCCACCGTCAAGAAGATGATCGACGAGCGTTATCCGAGCTGAAGATCATTCGGTGGACGGACGCCGCCGTTCGCGATTTCACACAGATTTGCGATTACATCCAGCAGCGCCGAAGTGCTGCGACTGCTCGCCGCGTTGCTCTGTTCGTCCATCACAGCATCGATCTGCTCGCAGACTTCCCCGAATACGGCAGAACGGGGCGAAAGGTAGACACACGCGAGCTTGTGATCAGCGGCCTGCCATACCTTGTCGTCTATCGCATTCACAAAGAGACGGTAGAGATCATCCGCGTTTTTCACGGCGCTCAAGACTAGGCGGCGGAGTAGACCTTAGTTGGGGACGGATTCTACGTCGGATTCAATCGCCATCCATCTCTTAGTGGCTGTGGTGCTGGTGATGCTCCTCGTTCTCGCCCACCGGAATCACGCAGCCATGCGCCACTTCGCATTCCACATGCTCGAACTGGATGGTGGTGTGGTCGATGTGGAATTCGTGATGCAGGCAGTCTTTCACGTCGCGCAGGATGCGTTCGCTGACTGAGGGTGGAATGTCGGCGATCGAAATATGGCAGGAGAGAGCGCGACTCTCCGAACCGATGCTCCAGCAGTGAAGATCGTGTACGTCGTTGACGCCTTCGACGGAGCGAATCGCGGTCTCGACCAGTTCGAGCTTTACGCCGCGCGGCGTGCCTTCCAACAGAATATTCAGCGTCTCGCGTACGATGCCGAAGCCTGACCAGAGGATCAGCGCGCCGATCCCAAACGAAAGTGCGGAGTCGATCCAATAGTCTCCAGTAGCCAGGATGGCCCAGCCTCCGGCAATCACCGCGGCAGTGGAAAGCGTGTCGCCGACTTCATGCAGCAGTGCGCTGCGGATGTTTACATCGTTTCCTGAACCCCGGCTGGAGCGATAGAGAAGCAGGGCGATCACTCCGTTCATCACTACGCCGGCGGCGGCGACCCACATCATCACCGAAGCCTGAACGTGTTCGGGATGCTGCAGGCGCTTGAATGCTTCGTAGAAGATGAAAAACGCAACCGCAACCAGCGAGACGGCATTGACGAGCGCGGCCAGCACTCCCGCACGATGGTAGCCGTAGGTTTTTGTAGAACTGGCTGGGCGCGACTGCAAATAGACCGCAACCAGCGAAAGCAGCAGCGCCAGAAAATCCGAGAGATTATGTCCGGCTTCGGAAAGCAGAGCCAACGAGTGGGAGCGGATGCCGGCCACCACCAGCAAGACGATGTAGGCGAGGGTTACACCTAGCGAGATTTTAAGCACTCGCTTGGGACTACCTGCGCCATGAACGTGGGCGTGCATTCTTTAAGTGTACGGGCGGCAGAGGCGGGCTTCAAGCGGTAGTGATGTCCGCTTAGCGCTTGAAGAGATTCTGCAGGTAGCGGTCGTTGTAGACCGTAGTGGAATTCTGCACGAACTCCAGAATGCGGTACATTTTGTCCCGCGACTCGCGGCTCATCTCCTTAAATTGCACGGCCACTCCGGAGCCGGGATGAATTCGGGCAATGCTGCCCTCGGCACTCAAGGCGCCGTCATCGATGGAGAAAACCAGCCCCACATTGGAGCCAGGGGACAGAATCGCGCTAGTTTCCACGTAGCAGCCGCCGAGGCTGATGTCGATCAGATTGCCGAAGATCGGTCCGCCGTCGCCTTGCGGATGCAATTCGATGGTGAGCCGGCACTTCATGCGCGTATGCAGGCGCTGGTCTTTCTGCGAAGGCTGCTTTTGCTTCTCGACGTACATCCGGCGGTCGGCCTGGGTCAGCAGTTGCTCGGCGTCGTTGCCGTCTTCCGACGACACAGCCAGTCCTACGCTCAACGAGAGCATGTCCTCTCCGCAAACGTCAAAGCCCGCTTGCTTCGCCAGAGCGCGAAGCTGCTCGGCTTTTTTCGCCGCGACGTCGACCGCCAGTCCTGGAGCAACGACCACAAATTCATCTCCGCCCATGCGGGCTACATAATCGTACTCGCGGCAACTGTCTTTCAATGCCTGCGCAAATAAACGCAGGACTCGGTTTCCCTCCAGGTGGCCGAAGCGGTCATTGATTTTCTTGAAGCCGTTCATGTCGCAAACCATCAGCGTCAGAGAAGTGTTGTCGCGCTTGCAGCGCGCCAGCTCGCGGTCGAGTTGCAGGAACAGCGATCGGGCATTGGGCAGACCGGTCAGGTAGTCCGTGGTAGCGGAGCTCTCCGCCTGCTGGTATTTTAGAGCATTTTCAATGGCTAGAGCCATCTTGCCGCTTACGGCGAGAAGAATACGCAAATGATCGGAGGTGAACGCGTCGCGCTCGGCGCGGTAGAGCGCGAGCACTCCAATCACGCCGGCTACGCCCTCAAGCGGCAAAGCCAAGGCAGAACGCAATGTGCTGAATTTGTCCGGATCACTCAAATATCCCGGTTCTACCGAAGGATTTCCGTTCACGATGGGTTTCTTGTTCTGCGCCACCCAGCCGCAAAGGCCGTCGCCCAGCGGAATTCGCAGGGAGTTGAACAAGCGGTAGTTATCGCCGTTAACATATTCGGGGATCAGGATTCCGTCGCGCAAAACATAGATGGCGATGGCGTCGTAAGGAACCATCGGTTTGAGCTTTACGGAGAAAACGGAAAGCGTCTCACCCAGACTGAGCGAAGCCCCCAAGTCCTGACTGAGCTCAAAAAGAGACTGCGCCTCTTGCCGCGCCGCCGCAATCGAAGATAAGAACTTTGTTTCCCGCCCTGGCGCATCGGAGACGGCGGCATTTTCGAACCCTGCGGCGGGCTCTTGCCCACGCGTAATCTTGATCTCAGCAGGGGCGCTGGAGGTGCCATCTTCTCCGGATTTTGCCTGTGCGAGATTCTCCAGAGAGCGGTAGCGCCTTTTCAGAACATCCACAACCTTTGGATCGAACGACTTGCCTGACTCCCCCGAAAGCCGCTGCATCACTTCATCCAGCGGCATGGCCCGCCGGTATTGCCGGTCGGAAGCCAGCGCGTCCAGGTAGTCGACAGCAGAGAGAATGCGGGCGCCGATGGGGATCTCCGTGCCTTTCAATCCGTAGGGATAACCCGACCCATCCCATTTTTCATGGTGAGCACGCACGATCGGCACCACCGGATAAGGGAAGCGAACCCGCTCGAGAATTTCAGCTCCCACCACGGTGTGAATCTTCATCTTCTCGAACTCTTCCGGAGTGAGACGGCCGGGTTTCGAAATGATATGTTCGGGAACCGCGAGCTTGCCGATGTCGTGCAGCAGCGCGGCGGCATGCAGCGCTTCGAGTTCCGCTCCCTTCATTCCCAGTTCTTTCGCTACCTCAATGGCGTATACGCGAACCCGCTGCAGGTGAGCATGCGTTGTCTGGTCTTTGGCCTCGATGGCCAGCGCTAGCGCTTCGATGGTTCGCAGATGCAGGTTCGCGATCTCTTCCACATGGCGCTTCTCGTCTTCCAACTTGCCGAGGTATAGGCGGTAAGAACGGAAGATGAGGTAAATCGCCGGAACAAACAACAGCGAAGTTTCCCAGTTGAAAGCGTGGTTGAACCAGGAAATCGTTCCTGCGATTCCGGCCCCGACCAGATAGTAAGGGAAAGACCAGAAGTAGCATTCCACCAGAATCTTCTGCAGTGGCTTGCCTTCGCTGAACGAGATAACGACAGCGATGCAGCCCGCATTTACGATGAAATAGATCGACGCGGTTAAGCACAAAAGCAGCGGGCGACTGCCGATCAGCGCATTTAAGAAAGGGTTGTGATAGACCAGATAGGCTAAAGCGGTCGAGAGCGTGCCCGCGCAAACGTTGAACGTCAACTGCATCGCCGTAGGCCGGCCGGGGAACAGACTCTGGGCCAGCATGGCGATGGCGCCTAGCGTGATGGCCTCGGCATAGCCCAACTCCGCAATTCCCACCAGGATAAAGAGGAAGTTCACCGAAAGCGTGCCGGTAATGCCCGGAAGCGTAACCCGCAGCCTTGAGGAAAGGATGCAGATACCCAAATAGCAGATGAACTCGGCGATGTTCTTGCTGCTCTGGTGAATAGCGGCTTGAAGCAGAGGCACAATGCCCGCCGCAATCACTAAACCGACAAAGACCTGGGCCCTTGCGGGCAAACTTCTCCACGAGTTTGTGCTGGTGGACATCGTTTAACAGATCAGTGTTTACAAATGGGTGCGCCCCGCACCTGCTGTCGGCGCGCGAGAATCCCCCAAACCAAGGATACCCAGCTAACAGGTTTAGTAACAATGATTTATGAGGCATGCCGGAAACTTCGGTAACGCCGTGAGGTGACTGATTCGGGAGGAGTTCCGGGCCAGGTCCGCGACCTCGGCCTAGCCCTAAGCCGTCGCCCGGCTGGTAGTGGGTCAGTTTGAGAAACTGACCCACTACCGCTCGGTTAGCTCGCTTGTCTTGCCGCCTACTCCCCGCTAGAATTTCTTCGCATTCAAACTGGAGGCCAAAAATGGCTGCCGATCCGCTCCCACCGTTGCCCGCATCCGTCCCCGCGCCCCAAGCTGCACGGCTTTCCGAGGGTGCTCGTATCGTGAACACTTTTATTGCGCCATCGAAGACCTTTACTGACCTGCATCGCAACGCAAGTTGGTGGGGGCCGTGGCTGCTGATCTCCATCTTTGCTCTGATTTTTATTTACTCGATGGACCGGCAGATCGGCTTCGATCAGATCAGCAGGAACGAGATTGCACATTCCCCGCGCGCCGAGCAGTTCGACAAACTTTCGCCGGATGATCAGGCAAGACAACTTCGCTTCTCCGACGTCCTGGTTCGCGACTTGTCCTACGGAATCCCGGCGACCATTCCGATCTTTCTTGCGATCACAACCGTGGTGCTGTGGGCAACATTCAATTTTGGCGCGGGCGCCGATATCTCTTTTAAGACGGCGTACGCGATCATTTTCTATGCCAGCCTGCCGGGCATCATCAGTTCGATCCTGGGCGCGATCTCGATGTTCGCCGGCGTGAGTCCCGAGGGCTTCAACGTAAACAATCCTGTGGCTACAAATCCAGCGTACTTCATGGATCGCATGGGAAATAAGTTTCTTTACGGTATAGCCTCTGGGCTGGACATTATTGTTATTTGGACTATCGTGCTGATGGGCATCGGGTTCTCCTGCAATAGCAAGGTGAAGCGCTCGACGGCGGTTACGATCGTCGCCGCATGGTATGTACTCTGGAAGCTGGGTACGTCGGCCTTCGCCGCCCGGTGAAAGCGGGTTGTGATGCGAAATCGCAACTCTTATCGCAATTTGACGTATTAACGTATTAGCGTATTAAGGAGACATCGAATGAAACGCATTTTAGTTACTTCCCTATTCATTTCTGTGTTTATTTGCGCCTTTGCCGGTTCTGAACAAGCACAGACCATGGCCCCATCTTCCTCCGCCGCTGCTATGGCGGCTCCGCAGGCTCCTGTAAAGGATCCGGTGACGGCTGGCCTGCGTGTACTGCTGCCCCGCTCGCGGAACAATACCCTCGGTGCCATTACCGCGATGCCCGCCGACAAATTCAGCTACAAGCCCACGCCCGATCAGATGAGTTTCGCGCATCTAGTCGTCCACATCATTGGCTTCAATAACGGTTTTTGCGCCAAGGCTGCCGACGTTGTCGCACCCAAAGTCGAGGAAGCGAAGGAAAGCGATTCCAAAGACAAGCTGCTTGCCGCAGCTACGGCTTCATACGACTTTTGCGCCGATGCGCTGGGCAAGATGGACGATTCCAAGCTAGGCGACACCATTGAACTCTTTGGTGGACGTCAAGCTCCCCGCGCCATGGCGGACCTGATCCTAGCCAGCGGATGGGCTGACCACTATGCTGCCGCCGCGATGTATTTACGCCTGAACGGGGTTTTGCCGCCATCGGCACAACCGAAGAAGTAGTGCTCGGGCTAAATCCCGATTTTGTTTATTGAACGGGAGCGGCGCGGCTAGAAGCCGCGCCCTTTCAAATCTGGTACGGTCGACGAATCCTATTTGATCTGCACGAGTTCGGCTGCCGACGCCCCTGCTGGAAGCGATGGAGCGGGATGCTGCGGGGCACGGAATGAATCGAAGATTGAAACCTGGTGCACGCATGAAACTGTGCAATGCGGCGCGCAATCTTTTTCGGTGAGGTATTCGCGGCGCATATCGTCGTGCGTGTAGGTCGCCAGCGGCACACCGGGATAGCCGCGCTGCTGCGAACAGTAGTGAACCAGCCCGTCCTCGCAGATGTAGAGATAGCGCGCTCCGGCGCGGCAGCGCCAGTCGTTGGGCAGGCCCTTCGCGATGTTGTCCTGGAAGGCGTTGATGCGGGTGAAGCTGCGCTTCTCCCATGATTTCATCTCGTCGTAGATGCGGCGCTCTTCGTCGTTGAGCGGCTGCACTTGCCCGCTGCCGTCGTGGATAATTCCGATAGTCGAGCTGAAACCCAGTTCAACGGCGCGCTTGCCGATAGCGAGCGCATCCTGCGGATTCGCCACACCGCCGCCGACGACGGAATTGATGTTCACATGAAAGTCCGCGTGTTCGGCCAGCCACTGCAGCTTCTTGTCGAGAACTTTCAGGCTCTTCTTCGAGACTTCATCGGGATTGACGTTGTCGATGGAAATCTGCAGCCACTCGAGCCCAGCGCGGTTCAGGCGCTGAATGCGCTCTGCAACCAGAAAATATCCGTTGGTGATCAATCCGGCGATCATTCCGTTAGAGCGGATGCGACGGATCACGTCGTCGAGATCGGGATGCAGCAGAGGCTCTCCGCCGGAAATTGTGACCACGGCAGTGCCCAGCGCGCCCAGCTTGTCGATGCGGCGAAACATTTCTTCTGTGGGCACGGGCTTGGAGAAATCGTCGAATTCGTTGCAGTAGGTGCAGGCCAGATTGCAGCGGCGCACGGGAATAATGTGCGCCAGTAGGGGATGATCGGTCGAAGCCAGCGCACGCGCGGCCATGGAAGCTCCGCGCAGATTACGGTGCAGGGTTTTAGCGCGGCGGCGCAGGGTTGTGAGAGGTGACGGCATGATTGAACGTTAACTTCTATTACAACACAGGCGAGAGGATTTTTGCCTTCCCGCAGCAACGGATGGCAGGATTCATGCGGTGAACTGCAATCTTAGACAAGTCGATGGCCGGCTTGCTCCAACTCTTTTAGCGCCGCGGGAGCGAATTGTTCCTGGACGAGCACGTAATCTGTGT
>JBAPQU010000533.1:0-7151 GCA_049280795.1 Candidatus Sulfotelmatobacter sp. | reverse complement strand
GTAGTGTCCCGCGCCAAACGATCCGCCCACGATTACGGTAATCTTCGGCACCACGGAATTCGATACCGCGTTCACCATCTTCGCGCCGGCTTTGATGATGCCGCTCCACTCCGCATCGCGGCCTACCATGAAGCCGTTCACGTCGTGGAAAAAAATCAGCGGAATTAAATTTTGGTTGCAGTCCATGATGAAACGCGCGGCCTTTTCGGCGGATTCTGTGTAGATGACGCCGCCGAATTCGGTGCGCTTGTGGCCTTCGTGGTCGATCGCCTGCGCGTGCAGCTTCTGGTTGGCGACGATGCCCACGGCGAAGCCGCCGATGCGTCCGTAGCCGCAGACCAGCGTCTTGCCATATTCCGCCTTGTATTCGTCGAAGCGGCTGCCATCGAGCACGCGTGCCAGAATTTCTTTCATGTCGTAGGGGCGCGCGGGCGAAGAATCGTAAATGCCATAGATCTCTTCCGCGGCCATTGCCGGCTCGACTGGCTTCTTGCGGTCCCAGGGAGATTGGCGGCGGTATCCCCATTTTTCGATGATGGAGCGAATGCGGGCGAGGCAGGATTGGTCGTCGGGCTCGCGGAAATCCACCGTGCCGCTGATGCTCGAGTGCATGGCCGCGCCGCCTAAATCTTCCGCCGAAACCTTCTGCCCGATTGCCGCCTGCACCAGCGCTGGCCCGGCCAAGAATAATCCGCTGCCATCGGTCATCAGAACGTGATCGCACATTACGGGCAGGTAGCCGCCGCCGGCCACGCACATGCCCATGATGGCTGCGATCTGCGGAATGCCCAGAGCGGACATGACCGCGTTGTTGCGGAAGACCCGGCCAAAATCATCGGTATCGGGGAAGACATCTTCCTGCAGCGGTAGGAACACGCCGGAAGAATCGACGAGGTAGATTGTTGGGATGCGGTTCTCGATGGCGATATTCTGGGCGCGAATCACTTTCTTCGACGTCATGGGAAAAAACGCGCCCGCTTTCACCGTGGCGTCATTCGCGATGATCATCACCAGCCGGGTATGGATCCTGGCCATGCCGGTAATCACGCCGGCGGCCGGAGCTCCGCCCCACTCTTCGTACATGCCGTGGGCGGCGTAGAGTCCGAGCTCGAAGAAAGTTCCGGGATCGGCGAGCAGTTCGATGCGCTCGCGTGCGGTGAGGCGGCCTTTGTTGTGCTGGTTCTCGATGGCCTTGACGCCGCCGCCCTCGCAAATCTTCTCGCCTTCGTTGCGCACCTGGGACATGAGGTCGGCCAGAAAGCGCATGTTGGCCTCGAATTTTGCCGAGGTGGGGTCGAGTTTCGTGGTCAGGACGTTCGACGCCTGAGACGAAGAAACTACGGGAGCTTCGCTGCGTTCGGCCATGGGTACGGATGAAGAAGCGGACTGATTACGGTATACCACGGGCGTAGGGGCGCGCAACGCGGTGGCCGGGGTGCTTACTGCAACTCGAGCCGATGCAGCAATTCTTGAAAGCGAGGCTCAGAGCGGAGTTTCGCCCAGGCGGGGTCGACTTTCAGATAGAGCAGAGCGGGTTCGGCTCCGCGATAGCAGTTATCGAGTGCGTTGAGGGCCGCTGAATTTCTGCCCAGCACGACATTTGCCTCTGCCGAGCCGCAAGCATCCACGCGGATGTCTTGATGCGGTGCCAGCTTGCTCGATCCTCCGGGCTTAGCTATCTCTTGCATTACCGCCCGGAACCCGCCTTGGGCGTAGACCTGCTGCAGTGCCTGGGCGTAGCCGGGCGAGCCGGCAAGGCGGGCATCCTCCATGCTTTCCTTGAGCCATAGATCGTAATTGCCCGCCTGCTTGTAGTATTGCAAAAGGTAGAAGTGCACCGGCAGGAAGTTGGGATTCGCGGCCAGAACCTTCTGGTACGCCTGCAGGGCCTGATCATAACGCCCGGCCAAGTAATAGGCGAAGCCTACGTCGGCGTTGATGATCAGAGAGAGCGGATCCAGTTCCTGGGCTCGCTGCAATTCTGAGATCGCTTCATCGTGGCGTCCTTCCGGCCCCAGCAGCAAATTGCCGTACCAATGGTGGGCCTGTGCATAGTTGGGATTCAAGTCGATTGCGCGCTGAAACTCCTGTTCGGCGCCCTTCCAATCCCAGCCATGCAGGATGCGAACTGCGGCCAGGGAGGTATGCGCCTCGGCCAGCGTGCCGTCGAGTTGCAAGGCTTTTTCGGCGGCGGCCTGGGCGTCTGACATTCCCGCGGGGTTGTCCCCGAAGAGCACAAGCAATGTATGGCAATCGGCCAGACCGGAATACGCGAGCGCGAAGTTGGGGTCTTTTTCGATGGCCTGGTTGAAAAACTCGATGCCCTTGCGAAATCCTTCGACATTTCTTTGGTTCCAGGCATACCGGCCGCGCAGGTAAAACTCCAAGGCTTCCGGATTCACGCTGCGTCCACGCCGCAGGCGACCGGTCTCCTCGGCGGTCAAGTTAAGCTTGACCTGATTGGTAATCGCTTCGGCTACGCGCGCCTGCAGGGAAAGCACGTCTTTCAGATCGCCGTCATAGGCTGCCGCCCAAATGTGCCGGTCGGTCGAGGTGCGGATCAACTGCGCCGTGATCCGGACGCGGTCGCCTGAACGCAGCACCGAGCCTTCCACCACCGCGTCCACTCCCAAATCCCGTCCTATCTGCGGCAGCGGCGTGCGCGTGCCTTTGTATTGCATGATCGAGGTCTTGGACACGACCTTTAGCTCGCGAATCTGGGCGAGGTCGGTGATCAACTCATCGGTCATCCCGTCGACGAAATATTCCTGGTTGGGATCATTGGATAGGTTTTGTAAAGGAAGCACGGCAACGGAGCGGATGAGATCCGAGTCCGCATCCGCGAACCACTTTTGCTTCCAATTCGCGCCTTCGAGCAAAGCTACGACCGCTACGAGAGCCAGCCCGCCTATCACACCCTGGATCCAGCCGCGCCGCCTGGCTGAATCGGGAGTTTGAGGGTGGAAGCCGTTCCCGTTTCTGCCGGTAGAAGCATGGAAATCACCATTAGGGGGCGAACTTGCCTCCGGCGCTGTGGAAGCTGCTGGTGATTCGCCATGATGGTTCGAAGCGGGGAAAGGCGCTGGGCTCAAACCGCCATTCCAGCCCGACCCCGAACCGTTTCCGTTGACTCCTTCGTTCTTGCCGCCTTCACTCTTGCCTTCTTCACTCTCGATTTCCCGTACCCCTGCCACGAAGCGGTAGCCACGCTTGGGAACAGTTTCTATGTAGCGACTGCCGTCTTCGCCATCCCGCAGCGCCTTGCGCAGCAGGTAGACCACCTGGCTGAGGTTGTTTTCCTCGACCACCGTATCCCGCCATACCGTCCGCATGAGCACATCTTTTTCCAGCAGGCGTCCGTTGTTCTCGACTAATACCAATAGGGTGTCGAAGGCCCGGGGCGGCAGCTCCATGCGTGCCGCGCCGTGGAGCAGCAGACGCTCGCCAGGATCCAGCACGAAGGGACCGAATCCGTATAAATGCCTGACTGTCTTATTCATTAAACCCGTTCATTTTTCATTGCGCCCCGCCATTACCGTCCGTCATTGGAGCCCTAAGAAAATCTTCATAAAAAAATGAAGTCCGCTAAGGACATCCAGTCGCCCGCTGGAGCACATTACCCATGCTACTCAGTGGAAGCCTTAGAGTCCGTTCGGCCAGAAGTTTAGACGAGTCTTGCGAAGGCTCGGTAGGGCACGAACGTGGTGGTGGGGGCCACCTTTCTCCCAGGTGTCCGTCAATTATTCAAGTGCTTTCGCAAGCACCGCGCTAAGTTTGCCGCTCATTTTTCGGCTGATTAAGTTATGGCCGGAGCGGCCAAACAGGGTCACAGGGGTAGGATTCACGGCTTTCCAGCTTTTGATCTCAAAGGGTTACGGGGGAGAGGGCAAAACTGCTTCGTCAGTCCTGAGAACCTAAGCTGGGGAGTTCCGAATCCTTCCCCGGTGCCGCTGTAGGCACCAACCTAAGACCTCTTCTCCATCCACTCCGCCAGCTTGCAACCATCCTCTTCCAGCAAAAAAGTTCCAGCCCCAAAGCATTCTCCGAAGATGCGATGCGATTCCTGATCGCGCGCGGCCCGAGAAATCCATTGCTTGCCTACCTGATACTGCGAGGCAGTGAACCATTTCTGCGGAAGCACTTCGACCAAGCCCGCCTGCAGATAGAGAACAAAGAGCGCGAACGCCGGATCGTCATTCGACGTCGCCTTATAGCTGGTGGGTACGATCAACTCATCCACCGCGGCCAGTTCCGGCGGCACACTAATCTTGTGCATGTCCGGGCTCAGGGTTAGAGGCACTTCGAAGTCCGCGGCTGGCGGGGTCTTCGAGTAGATGCGGTCGGAGGACTGCTTGAACCATCCGGCAATTTCAGACAGGTCGAATGTTTCGAGCTGATCGGGATCGAAGCAGGCGAAACGAATGTTGCGTCCCTCCGGGCACCAAACTCCGAGGGAGTGCGGAGGCACAATAAATGGTCGGCAGTATGTGTTCAGCGCTAGCCGTGGCCTGTCCGGTTCCTGCTCCAGCGCCAGCGAGATTACATATCCGACAGGGCCCTCGCTGCCTTGATGCGTCCAGAAAAACCGCTGCCCAGCGGCGGATTGAAAGGCCGGAAATGTTTTCCAATACCATGGCGCAGGGCCAACTGTGCGCTCAAGTTGTTGGCGGATGAGAGTGAGATTGGGAGTGGGCATTTAGAAGAATTGAGTGATCGGGTGATTAGGTTATTTGGCGATTGAATATCTTCACCCAGCCACGCCTGCGGCTTTCACGTTGTCGCGGATGAACTTCACAATGTCATCCATCGCGGTGCCGGGCTGGAAGATGGCTGCCACGCCGCGTTTTTTGAGAGCATCGACATCCTGATCGGGAATAATGCCGCCGACCAGCACCAGAACGTCATCCATCTTGTTCTGTTTGAGTAAGTCGATCACACGAGGCACGATGGCATTGTGGGCGCCCGACAGAATCGAAAGCCCGATCACCTGCACGTCTTCCTGTAGTGCGGCGCTCACAATCATTTCCGGCGTTTGCCGCAAGCCGGTGTAAATCACTTCCATGCCGGCGTCGCGCAACGCCCGTGCAATCACCTTGGCGCCGCGGTCGTGCCCGTCGAGCCCCGGCTTGGCCACCAGCACGCGGATCTTGAGATCAGCCATCGCCTTTCATTTAACCACATGGGCGACAAAGCGGCACAGAGACTTAGTTGTCTGGGTCCCCTGAGCTAGAGGGTTTTCGTGTCCAGACTCTGCCACAAGTACCAGCACGCCACGCTGCGGTAAGGCTCCCAGCGCTTCGCGATCTTCTCCATTTGCTCAGGGGTGGGGAGCTTGATCTTGCGCTTGCGGGCTTTCTTTGCTTTGGTCTTGGCCGCTACGGATTTCTTTCCTGCGGATGATTTTTTTGCTGCCGTCGCCCGCTGGATGTCGAGATAGTGTCTGAACATCGCCATGCGCACGCCGTAATCGCCCGTCGGCAGCACGTTCTCGCGCTTTAGGGTGAACATCAGAAACATCTGCGCCGTCCACACGCCGATGCCTTTCACCTGCGTGAGATGCTCGATTACTTCCGCATCCGGCAACTCCGGTAGCCGCGTGAAATCCAGCAATCCGGCCGCTGTCTTGGTAGCGAGATCTTTCAGGTATGCCGACTTCTGCTTCGACAATCCCGCGCCGCGCATCTGTTCATCGTTCAGCTTGAGAATGCCCTCGGGCGTGAGCGGTTCGCCCGCCAGCGCCGCAAAACGATTGAAAATAGTTACAGCGGCTTTGCCGTTCAGTTGCTGGTAGACGATGGCCTCAGCCAGGCTATGAAACTCGGCCCGCCCAAAGCGCATGCGGCACGGTCCAATGCGCTCAATGATGGCACGCATCACCGGGTCAGACTTCTTGAGGTGGTTGAGAGCTTTCCGCATGGGTATATATCTTTACCACAAAAACAAACACAATACGAATAAAAAGCGAATGAACGGAAAAGCGTTGGGTGAAAGCGAGGATTGTAACGTGGTCTCTTGGATGTGGCTCACGTGCGGCTATGCTGCGAGTGCTGGTGAGGTCACCCTTTCGCCTGAGTGGATGGAAGCTGGAAACCAATGCGGCTGCGTGACGGTTCCTTCGGCGTCATAAGCTCCTTGATGGCTTCGATTAGTTCCTGAATCACGGAATCGTGCGTGTCCAGACGGTTTTCAAGTTCGTTGATTTTTCCAGCAAGACGCCGGTTCGTGGCTAGCATCTCCCGCAGGCGCACAAAAGCGCGCACTACAAAAACGCTCATCTGCACGGCGCGCTCGGAGTTGAGCACGGTTGCGGCCATGATCGCTCCGTGCTCAGTGAAGGCATATGGTGGATACCGGCGCCCACCACGGGTTTTCTTTGAGGTCGCAATTTGCGACCTCAAAGCGTCATGTTCTTTTTCAGTTAGCTGGAACATGAAATCAGAAGGGAAGCGCTCCTGGTTGCGTTTCACTTGCTCGTTGAGGCGTTTCACCGGCACACCGTAAAGCTTAGCAATGTCGGCATCGAGAATGACCCTATGATGACGGAGAAACAAGATGCGCGATTCCACAGCAAAGGGCGGTGTCCCACGGCGTTTCGGCATCCTCAGCAGTTTTGCGTTTTTTGGTTTGTTCATTGTAGGCCACGAATTGTGACCTTAATCATAGTCCCCAAGGGGATGTAACTTTCGTCGAATGATGACACAAACTGTATCATCTTCCCGTTTTGGTTTTGATTCGCCCGTCGCCCTTGCTAACTACGTAATGCTTACTTCCGTATAGGTTCCATACACTTCGCGCAGTGCCTCGCAAATCTCACCAATGGTTGCATACGCGCGGACAGCGTCGACGATGTATGGCATGGTGTTGGCTGGAGAAATTTCTCCATTCGCGCCAGCCTTCGGTTCCTGCGCTGCGGCTTTCTTCAGGGCCTCGAGACAGCGCCGGACTTCATCATTCGACCGCCTCGCCCGCAGTAATTTAAGCTTGGCGGACTGCTGCCGCGCCACCGTCTCATCAATGTAGAGAATGTGCGGCGACTCTTCTTCAATCACAAATTCGTTCACGCCCACGATGACTTTTTCTTTTGCTTCGGCGGCACGCTGGTATTGATACGAAGCCTCGGCGATTTCCTTCTGCGGATAGCCACGCTCGAT
>JBAPQU010000532.1:0-2628 GCA_049280795.1 Candidatus Sulfotelmatobacter sp. | reverse complement strand
GGCCTGTCCGCCGAACCCCGATCCTGGACGCGGAGAAGTCGCCGCGAACTGCGGCGCTGCATGCAGTTCCACGGATCCCGTCTTCGCCACCTGCGTGTTTAAGTGATGCAAATCTCCATACGACCCGCGTGGAATTCCGAGTCCAGCGGAACCTTTGCTCACCACGGTGTGCATTACAGGAGCATTTGTCAGCACCGCGCCGCCTTTACCCACAACCACTGTGCTAACCGTGCCCGTTGGCGCGACCGGCGGACGAAATCCCTGCACAGCGCCCACATAGTGAATTCCGCCGTGCCATCCGCTACCGATGCAAGTGCCAGGCTGCCAACCCCAGCCAAACCCCGGCGCGTTCGCCCAGTTTCCGCAGTAGTAGGGCATCCAGCCCCACGGATACGCCGACGCCCACATGTATCCCATGCCCGGATACCACGACCATGCGCCATCCATGAAGGGATTCCATCCCGCGCCCGTGAAATAGGGCTGCCACATTGTGCCGAAGCCGGGGACGTTGTTGTAGCTGCCATAATAGTTCAGGTCGCTGGTGCCGTAGCCGTTCAGAGTCGAATTATTCTTCGAATACTGATCGTGATACTCGATCGATTGCTTGTCCCAATCGTCGTAGGGATCGGATTCAACATTCTTCGCCGCGGTGGACTTATCGTTGTCGTCCACCTCGAAGTCAACCATCTTCTTCTTTTCCACCTTCACCGTGCCCGAAGGACTACTCACTTCCACATCGTTCTTGAAACTGGCGACCTCCGCCCGGTCTGCGGAACTTGCTACGCGCAGGTGCGCGGGCTGGCTCAACTCCAACCTTTCGCGTGAAAAATTCAGCGTAAGCTCGTCGCCGCTTTTTCCCAGCCAGTTCACATAGGCACGGCCATCCACCAGGTCCACTGTTGAAACATGCTTGCCGGCGTCGTTGACCGCCAGCTTACTGAACGCAACCGTTGTGTTGGGAGTGACGCGCAGCGTGCTTCCATCCTCAAACTCAACTTCGGCCCGGCCATTCGCACCTGTGCGCAGTTGTATTCCCTGCGTGACGGGCAGATTGGTGAAGGCGTTCTCGAAACCGAACCCCGAATTCTTGTTGATCTGCACCCGGCCTTGTACGTCGCTCAAGCGAACGATGCGTACCTGAGAATCAGCCGCGGCGGGCAGCGCCAAAAGCGCGCAGGCCAGGGCCATCATTACCGTTACCATCGCGTGAAGTCGTGGCTTGTACATAGCAGCCTCCAACGTACTTTGGGCCTATTAGAACACGACTTTGCCGTGACCGTGTCATTAAATCTGGGGCAGCAAAATCTGGGCCGGGGCTACCTGCCAGCCTCGGCCGTACTCCCCATCTGGATCAGCTCTTTGGCACGTGCCCGGACCACATTGATTACCGAGGCATCCTCGGCAATCTCCTGCAATACCGGCCTCACTCCCTGGATCTCGCTCAGTTCATTGTTCCGGGCCTGCGTCTCCATGTGCTTTAGCTCTTCGTCGAGGGCCAGCTTCTGGTAGCGATGGTAGTAACCCAGCCGGCGTCCGTACTCAAGGGTCTCGGCCATATTCTGGAATAGGCTGGTTAACTCCCGCACCGGCTCCTGGTTTGAATAGTTGTAGTGCGCGGTATTGGATTTCGGCCCATCCTGATAGCTCAGGATCTTCGCTCCCGTAAAAGCCAGCTTGCGATTGCCCGAGTCAACTTTGCCCGCGAAATACTTCGCCTGCTTCGCCCAATCGAAAATCCGCTGGCGATTTCCCGCCGATACATAGAATTCCGTCTGGTAGGTTTGCTCCTCTGAATCATCTGAGAATTTCGCCGCAGACTCATAGCGGGCGCGTCCAGAGGCATCGACTGCAATGGAGTAGTGAGTGGGATTCGACGCGGGAAAATCCAGAGTGAAGGTAACCGTAGGGGCCGAGGCGGTGGCGTTCGCTACCTGTTGCGAAGACAACTGCACCGCAGTTCCCGCTAGCAGAAGTAGGCCCAGCACAAGCCAGCGGCGAGTAATGTGCATCAAGAAAATCCGCATCTGGAAAGTCCGAATCTTCACCGCGCCGCAACCTTCTGTCTTTCCAGCGTTCCCGCCGTATGCAAGTGGCAGATGGCGATGGCCAGCGCATCTGACGCGTCCATTGGCTCCGGGGCTTCAGTCAGCCCAAGCAAGCGCGTCACCATGTGCTGCACCTGTTGTTTCTCGGCTCGCCCATAACCCACTACCGAGGACTTGATGGTCAGCGGCGAATACTCGGCTACTTCCAGCCCGGCCGCGGCCGCGGCCAGCATCGCCACTCCCCGCACCTGCCCCAGCTTCAGCGCGGATTTCACATTCAGCGCGTAGAAGATTCCCTCAATCGCGACTTCATCCGGATGATGTTCCACGATAAGCATGCCGAGTTCGTCATAAATACGCGACAGCCGGCGCGCCAGGGTTTCCTGCGTGGAAAGTTTGATCGCCCCGCAGGTCAGGCACACTAATCGCCCACCGGAGTGCATCTCCACCACGCCGTACCCGGTGTACTGCCCGCCGCAATCGATGCCGAGGACGCGCATGCAGGAAGTGTACCGCACTTGATAGTCTCCTTTATTCTCTACAGAGGTTACTCTTCAGACAATTTTACGAGTAAGCCGTCCAA
>JBAPQU010000531.1:0-15635 GCA_049280795.1 Candidatus Sulfotelmatobacter sp. | reverse complement strand
GCAGGCCGTGCTCGTCGAGCTTGTCTTCCACATAGGCCAGCGTAAATTCTGTGCCCCACACCGGCACCTTAAGTTCGGAGAGAATCCAGGGCAGCGCGCCAATGTGGTCCTCGTGGCCGTGGGTGAGCACAATCCCGCGAACCCGCTGACGATTCTCGATGAGATAGGAAATATCCGGAACCACAATGTCGACACCGAGCAATTCAGCTTCGGGGAACATCAGACCGGCGTCGATGACGATAATATCGTCGCCCCAGCGGACGGCCATGCAGTTCATACCGAACTCGCCGAGGCCCCCCAAGGGGATGATCTGCAATTTTCCAGTTGGCATTATTTTTGGAGTAACAGTAATGCTAGCACATGCAACTAATGTGATGAGGCTTGGCGAGGAGGCAGCGTTTACTAGCCGACTGATGGCATTCTCCACCTCGATGAGGTAACGTTGAATTAATGGCTGATGCCGAATCCAAATCCTGGCTTCGTAGGCGCGTAGAGAAGACCCTGACAAAGGCGTTCACTCGTGCCTACTCCACGGTTCAGGTCGATCCCGGCAAGTTTCTGCTGCAACTGCGCACCGCCTACAGATTGCCCATTAGCGGATATCACGGAGTGTATTCACTCGAGATGGGTGAAATCGATGTGGTTGCCGACGAGATCATTCGCAGCGGCATGAAACTCGCTGCCGTTGAAGGTGCTGGCTTCGGCCTCGGCGGTCTGATCACGATATTCCCCGATCTCGGCGTTCTCTCGGCCATCACCATGCGCACCATTCAGAAGCTGAGCTTGGTTTACGGTTTTCAGTTCAGCACGGACGATGAAATCGCCGAACTATGGATCGCCGCGGCCAGCGCGGCCGGGGTCGATATAAGCCGCGAACTATTAGAGAAAGAAGTTGTCAATAAATTCGTGCCCCGCGTCATCCAGCGTATCGCCGCCCGCGCCAGCGCTGAAGTCGTGGAGAAATGGGCGGGACGCCTCATTCCGCTGACCAGTTCCGCCATCGGCGCTGCACTGAATTACTGGTTTGTGCGGGCCTGGGGTGAGCGCGCCAAAGCTCACTTCCGCAAGCGTCACGTTCAACTTCGCCAGCAAGCGCAGCAGGCGGCATTGGAGCATCAAGCGCCGCAAATTCTGCCCTCACCAATTCTGCCCTCACCCTCCCGCTAACCGTTCTCTGTGATAAAAAAAAGAATGCCTACCTTTCGCTGTGCTGCCATTCTCTTTGATCTCGACGGAGTTCTCGTTGATTCCACCGGCTCGGTTGGCCGGCAGTGGCGCATCTGGGCGCGCGAGCGCGACATCGACGAAGAAAAGGTGATCGCCATCGCGCACGGTGTCCGCGCTGTCGAAGTCATTCGAACGGTTGCTCCTCAGCTCGATGCGGAAGCCGAGGTACGCAGTCTGGAAAAACGCGAAGCCGCCGACCATGACGGAGTCGCGGTAATGCCCGGTGCTGTCGATCTAGTCCGCTCGATTCCCGAAGGCTTCTGGGGCGTGGTTACGTCGGGATCGCGTCATCTTGCAACTGCCCGCCTTCAACTCGCAGGAATCCCGCTCCCAAAGGTCATGATCACAGCGGATGACGTGGTCAACGGTAAGCCGCATCCGGAGCCATATTTGAAGGGAGCGGAACAGTTAGGTGTGAATCCGAAAGAATGTCTGGTAATCGAAGACGCGCCCGCCGGAATCCGCGCCGCCCACGCGGGCGGAATGAAGGTGATTGGACTTACCAGCACATATCCCGCGCCAGCCCTAAGCGAAGCCGATTTCGTCGTGCCGAAGCTGGCGCAAGTTCAGGTAGGCAGAGATGGCGCGAAAAAGCTAGTTGTCACCCTAAGTTAAACCCTTTTCATTCCGAACGCAGGCGTAGCCGCGCCCAAGCGCGGCGAGACAAGAGAGGAATCCGCTGTTGGCCCGCATCCCAACGCCGCATCCAACGAGGTTGAATCACCGGAGCCAATCCTCCAACTCAATCCCGCGATCCGTCTTCTCGTCGCGATACTTCACGATCACCGGCGTATACAAAGAGATTCCCATCTCTGCAGCCACACCCTTTTTCACCGCCCGCGATCCCGGCACCACGACCGCGCCTTCTGGAATTTCAAGCGGAGCCTCCGATGTGGCTCGATAAACTTCGCCGCGCACCAAATCGTAGAGCGGCGTCGATCGCGTCAAAATCGTTCCCGCGCCCAGCACAGCCCGTGTGTGCACCAGCGTGCCTTCATACACTCCGCAGTTGCCGCCGACCAGAACGTCGTCTTCAATAATTACAGGCGCCGCATTCACCGGTTCGAGGACCCCGCCGATCTGCGCCGCGGCGCTCAAATGCACGCGCTTGCCAACCTGTGCGCACGAACCCACCAGCGCATGGGAATCGACCATGGTGCCTTCATCCACGTAAGCGCCAACATTGATGAACATCGGAGGCATGCAGATTACGGAGGGCGCGACATACGCTCCCACGCGCACCGACGACCCGCCGGGTACGATGCGTACACGATCAGCCACGGAAAACTGCCGGGCAGGGAAAGTGTCTTTGTCGACAAATGTTAGTCCAGTTCCGCCCGACTCGGTTAATTCACCTAGCCGAAAGCCCAGCAGAATGCCGTGTTTCACCCAGGTGTTGACTACCCAGCGCCCGTCGATCTTTTCGGCTGCGCGGATCTTGCCTTGGGTGAGGGCGTCACGGAATTCAAGAAACGTAGGGCGCGCCTCAGGATTGTGCTCGACCTCGCCCTGTGCAGCAAGGCGTTCGATGGAAGTTTTCAGGGATTGCATGCCGGGAAAGTATAAAGGAAATGCAGAAGTCAAAAGTTAGAAGTCAAAAGTAAAACCCAAAGTGCGCACATTATTACTTCTGCATTCTGACTTCTTACTTCTGCCTTACACGCACTTGCACTCACTCCGAATCAGCACACCAGTCATGCCATGTGCAGCGTCGCGGCCTTGTACCAGAGTCGCATACGGTCCGTGCCAGCGCGCGTGGTTGGCGTCGTGTCCCGCCGGACGGCCTTTGCCCTGATTGCATTGTCCGCACGATCCACGGTGCAGCACGATCTTATGCGGACCAGCCGCCCAATTTTCATAAATATAAAACTCCTGCGCTTCCGGCGCGGGCGCAGCCGGTTTCGCGATCAGCCCAATCTCCGTGACAATTTTCTGCAGCTTCGATCGCGTGTCCCGACGCATGGGCAACAACGGCAGGCGATAGCTCTCTTCAATCTTTCCCATCATCGCCAGCACGGCCTTCACAGGCAGCGGGCTCGATTCAATGAAGTTCGCCTGCATCAACGGCAGATACTTCCGATGAATACTGCGCGCAGTAGCCCAGTCATTGTCGAGCGCAGCTCGCGTCATCGCCGCCATCTCGTGCGGAATCTCGTTCGACGCGACCGAAACCACTCCCACTCCACCCAGCGCGATCACCGGCAACGTAACCGCATCGTCTCCCGAGAAAACCAGAAATGTTTCGGGCACCAGATTGATTGCCTCGGCAACCTGCGTCATGTTGCCGCTGGCTTCCTTCACTCCAATAATATTTGGAATCTCCGCCAGCCGCGCCAGCGTCGCCGGCTCCAGGTTCGATCCCGTGCGGCCGGGCACGTTGTAAAGAATCACGGGCTTGTCGCCCACAGCTTCTGCTATCGCCTTGAAGTGCCGGTATTGCCCTTCCTGCGTGGGCTTGTTGTAATACGGAGAAGCAGTGAGAATCGCATCAACTCCGTGCCGCCCCGCAACTTCCTTGGCTTTCTCCACCGCATCCTGCGTGGAGTTCGAAGTTGCTCCCGCCACAATGGGCACGCGCCCGGCGGCCACCTCGATGGTGGTTGAGATTACGTACAGCCATTCATCACGCGTGAGCGTAGGCGTCTCGCCCGTGGTTCCACAGGGAACGAGAAAATCGATACCGGACTCAATCTGCCACGCCACTAGATTACGCAGGGCAGCGTCGTCAACAGAGCCATCCTGATGAAAAGGTGTTACAAGCGCAGTGCCACAGCCACGGAGTTGCATGCTAATAAGATAACGCGAATGCGCCTGTGAGGGGAACCGTGCACTAGCTCACGACTTTAAGTACAAAAGCTTTTCCCCGCGACTCCGGCTCCCATCCGCTCATCATTGCTTGGCGAATTCCGTTGTCGATTGTTTTCTCGGAAAAGTTTGGGCGTTGCGGGAGTTGGAGTGAGCCGTTTCCGGTACGTTTGTTCGACATTGGATACTCCAAAATGAGTTCCCGGTGGGCACCGTCTTCCTTGCGAACTGAGATGCGGAGACCTTTGTAACCATCCTCGCTGGTTCGCTGCGGCTCGCTGAGTAGTTGCCACGAGAGCCGAATTCCATCCACCTCGATCATGCCCTCCATGGAGCGTTTGCGTCTTTTCTTTTGGCCATGCATTCTTGGCTCTCCTATAACTCTCGCCACACATCCTTAAACTCGTAAAAGCCCTTCTTACCGGAAACCCACTCCGCCGCGCGCATGGCGCCATCGGCAAAACCCTGCCGGGACTTGGCGTCGTGGCAGAGATAGATTCGGTCGGCAGCGGATTCAAGCACGACTTCGTGCATACCCACGACCTCACCTTCCCGAAAGGAAGTGATCTCAAGTTCTTCACTCTTGCCCTCACCGCTCGCATCGCGGATCACGCGCTGGATTGCAATCGCCGTCCCCGACGGAGCGTCTTTCTTCTGCGCGTGATGCCGCTCGAAGATTTGTCCGGAGTAGTCGTGCCGCAGAGCCCCCGCCGCAGCGCGCACGACGTCGAGAAAAAGATTCACACCCACGGAGAAGTTAGCCGCATAAACAAATCCCGTGCCGCGGTTTTCCACCAACTTCTTCACGCGATCGACTTCCCCATGCCACCCAGTCGTGCCGACGACCATATTCTTGCCCGCCGCAACACACGCCTCGATATGGCTGACCACGCAGGAAGGAGCTGTGAAATCGATGACCACGTCAATTCCATTCAACTTGTCTACTGTAAGAGCCTCGCATGCGGCATTCTCCGCCGCGCCCACAACCTGCACGCTGTGTCCGCGCTGGCGCGCCACTTGCGCTACAAGCGCTCCGGTTTTTCCGCGGCCGAGAAGGAGGATGTTCATCGAAACCTTAATGCAGAGATCGCCTAGGCGTACACTTCCGGATCCAGATCCGCAAAAAACGTCTTATGCAAACGCTGGATCACCTCGGGCACTTCATCTTCCTCGATCACAAAAGTCAAATTGATCTCCGAGGCGCCCTGCGAGATCATGCGAATCTTCTTATCTGCCAACTCACCAAACACCAGAGCGGCCACACCCGGCTTATCTCGAAGGCTTTCGCCCACCAGGCACACGATGGCTTTGCGGCCTTCGTATTTAACGTCGGCCAGCTTAGCCAGATCGGCGGCCAGCGCCGGAATGGCCTGGTTCGAATCCACGGTGAGCGAAACGCTGACCTCCGAAGTCGAGACCACATCGACGGCAACCTTGTGCCGGTCAAAGGCCTCGAAGATCGCCCGCAGAAAGCCGTGAGCCAGCAGCATGCGCGGCGCGGCCACATCCACAATGGTGATGCGCTTCTTCACCGCAATCGCTTTGAAAACATTTTTCCCTTGCGGGGCGTGCGTAATAATCTTTGTTCCCTCGCACGACGGATTCCGCGAATTCAGCACGTACACCGGAATATTTTTCTGAATCGCCGGCAGCACGGTGGCCGGGTGCAGCACCTTAGCCCCGAAGTAAGCCAGTTCGGCGGCTTCGTCGAAGCTGATCACCTTAATCCGCCGCGCGTCCGGACAAATGCGCGGATCGGTAGTCAAAATTCCGTCAACATCGGTCCAGATTTCAATACGCTCGGCTTCCAGCCCGGCACCAATAATCGCCGCCGAAAAATCCGAACCGCCGCGTCCAATCGTCGTCGTAATGCCCGCGCGATTTGCCCCGATAAAGCCGCCCATCACCGGAACCTGGCCTGCATCAAGCAGCGGCTTCACTTTACTCTGCAGCCGCTCGTTGGTCTCTTCCGTCTGCGGCACAGCCTGCATGTAACTGCTGTCGGTAACCAGAACCTCGCGCGAGTCCACATGCGCACCATTCAAGCCATGCGCCGAAAACGCAGCCGCCACGATCTTTGCGGAAAGCATTTCACCGTAAGCGGCAACGTGGTCGGTAGTTCGCGGAGTGATCTCGCCCACTGCGGAAATGCCGCGCAGCAGTTCATCGAGCCCCTCAAAGTCGGTGCCGAGTTCCGAGTGGAAGTCGGTGAACAGCGCCGTACCCAGCAATTCGCTGGCTGTGTTGTAGTGTCTTTCTTGCAGTGAGCGGCAGAGTTTGAGCGCCGTCTTGCGCTCGCCTGCACCAGCAGCACGCGCCATGGCGAGCAGCGTGTCGGTAACCTTGGCCATGGCGCTGACCACCACCACCGGCTTTTGTGGCAGCCGGTCTTTTACAATCGCGGCCACGCGCTCGATGGCCCGCGCGTCCTCCACCGAAGTGCCGCCGAATTTCATTACAATCATCGGCGTGACTCGCTTGCGAGATTCTGGGAACGCCGACGATAAAAACGCGGCTCGGATTTCATGCTAGGCAGTCGCAAGGTAGCCCTTGGCCTTGAGCAGCTCCGCATTGAGCACAGCCGCACCGGCGGCTCCGCGGATGGTGTTATGCGATAACACGGTAAACTTCCAATCCAGCACGCCGCACGGCCGCAGCCGGCCCACCGCGGTACTCATGCCCGCTCCCATGTCCACATCAAACCGCGGTTGCGGACGGTCATTTTCCGTCAAATAAATCACCGGATGTTCAGGCGCGCTCGGCAACTTCAACTCCTGCGGTTCGGCGCGATAGCTGGTCCAAGCTTCGATAATCTCCTCCGGCTTGGCTTTCGTCTTCAGCCGCACTGAAATCGATTCCGTGTGCCCGTCCTCGACCGCCACGCGATTACACTGCGCGCTCATGGCGAAAGCTGCTGGAATAATTTTCGTTCCATTCATCTGCCCCAGCAGCTTCAACGTTTCCTCTTCCATCTTTTCTTCTTCATTGCGAATGTAGGGAATCACATTGCCCAGAATGTCGAGCGAGGCCACGCCCGGATAACCCGCACCGCTGACCGCCTGCATGGTCACGGCCATCACCGCTTCCAGGCCAAAAGCGCGTTGCAGCGGCGCCAAGGCCAGCACCAGCCCAATCGCCGAGCAGTTGGGGTTGGTCACAACATAGCCACCAGATTTCTTCCGCCACGCCTGCCCGTCAATCAGCTTGATATGCCCGGCATTCACCTCCGGGATTACCAGCGGCACATCCGATTGCATGCGTAGTGCACTGGAATTCGAAACCACGGCACAGCCCGCCTCGGCAAAGCGCGGTTCCATCTCGGCGGCAATCGAGGCATCGAGCGCCGCAAAAATAATCTTGGGCGCGCCCTCGGGGATGGCTGGCGCGACTTTCATCGCCGCCACGTTGGCGGGAATCGGCGTCTTCAACCGCCAGCGCGCGGCCTCGGAATAAATCTTGCCCTCAGAACGGTCGGACGCGGCCAGCCACGCCACTTCAAACCACGGATGACGCTCAAGCATCTGGATAAACCTTTGTCCAACTACGCCGGTAGCGCCCAGAATCCCGATAGGAATTTTATTGCTCATAAGAAGGTACTTTGAATTCTACAACAGGCTCCGATCGCGAAATGCTTGTGAAAAGGGAGCAACTCAGCATTCCACATGGCGGCAAAGCCCGCAAAATACCGAAATGGCAGCCACTTCCGTGTCGTTCCCGAAGCTGAAAATCTTCGGTCACTATATCGCCGCGCAGCTCCTGCCGATAGAAGATGCTGGAGGATTACCATGCCGGAGCTGCGCCAAAACTTTTTTACCAAGGAGTGGGTAATCATCGCCACCGAACGGGCCAAGCGCCCAGAGGAGTTGGCCACCCATCGGCCCGCGCAGATCGTGCCTTCTTTTGTGGAAACATGTCCCTTCTGCCCGGGCAACGAGAGTAACACTCCGGTCGAAGTCTTGCGGTCTCCGGCGAATACACACGAACCCTGGGCGGTACGCGTCATCCCCAACAAGTTTGCCGCGCTATCTAGTACCGCTCAGCCCACTCGCAGCCAGCAGGACGTGTGGCGACGCATCGAGGGATTTGGAATTCACGAAGTCATCATCGATAGCCCCGACCACTCCTGCACCATGGCCCTGCAGCCAGAGGTGCAGGTCGCCAACATTCTTCGCGTCTACCGGGAACGCTACAACTTGCTGAGCATGGACCATCGCGTTAACCACGTCACAATTTTCAAGAACCACGGCGCCGATGCCGGCGCGAGTCAGCAACATCCGCATTCCCAACTGATTGCAACCCCCGTGATCCCCAGCCAGGTCCGGCATCGGCTGCACGAGGCCCTGCTCTACTATGACGACGAAGGAAAGTGCATGTACTGTCACATGGTGGAACGGGAAATCGAGGAGCAAACCCGCATTGTCTTGAAGACCGACCACTTCGTAGCCATGGAGGTTTTCGCCTCAGCTACGCCGTTCGCGACTCATATCGTTCCCCTCCGCCACATGGCCAGCTTCGGCGACATTTCTCCCGGCGAGATTGCCGACCTTGCTCACGTCCTGCGGAGTCTGCTGGCCAAAATCTATGTCGGACTTGAAAATCCCGATCTCAATTTCACCATCCGCAGCAGCCCGTCCGATTATGCCGCGGCCCGCCATTTCCACTGGTACGTGAGCGTGATTCCCCGCCTCACACGCATTGCCGGTTTCGAGCTGGGCTCCGGTATGTTCATCAATACCGTGCTGCCGGAAACCGCCGCCGAATTCCTGCGGAACGTACAGACAGAAAAAGCCACCGGAACTGGTGCCCGCTAAAGCAGTCGTACAACCGAAAGATTCAACGCCGGAAGAAAGTTCTTCAGAGTACTGAAAGGAAACACAAGCGAAGAACTAAGTACTGAGTACTAGGTACTGAGTACTAGGTACTGAGACTGCCCCACCTACTTTGGCCGTCCCACCGGCCCACCCAGAGCATACTCATTGAGCGGGCCGAACTTCCGCTTCTCCGCATACAGCCGCCACCGCCGGAAGAAAATCCGCAAACTCGCCATTACCGGAATCGAAAGAAAAATGCCGAGAATGCCGGCGATCTCCCCGCCCGCCATCACGCCAAAAATTGCTGCCAGCGGATGCAACTCCATGCTGTGCCCCATGATGCGTGGTGAAGTCACATAATCCTGAATCAACCGCCAGACGCCGAGAAAGACGATTAGCGCCAGCCAGTGCCCGTAGCCCATCAGACTGGCTACGCCCATAATAACGATTGCGGCCACCAGCGGCCCGACCACCGGAATGAATTCCAGCAAGCCACCCACCGTTCCCAGCACCAGCGCATACTGCACGTGCATCATGGCGAGAACCGCCGAGTACATGACGAACGTCAGCGCCGCCAGGGTGAGTTGCGCCCGGATGAAATGGGCCAGCATCTGGTTCAAGTCGCTGAGTACGCCCTGCAACAATTCGCGCTGCGGCCGCGACTGCACCAGATCGAGCAGAATTTCGCTGAAGGCCTGGCCATCTTTCAGGAAGAAAATCGATAAGAGCGGGACAATCACCAGCAGCCACGCCTGCTTCGCCACGTCCGCCACGCGCAGACCCACTCTTTGTGCCAGCTTAACGATGTCATCGCTGTGGTTGGCAAGGTAGTCGCGAAGCATTTCGACCGCTCTGCCGTTCCAGCCGTGCTGCTCTCCCAGTTGTTCCGCGATCTGGCCGGAACTCAACTGCGCCAGTGCCGGTAGCGTTTGGGTTAAGCGCGCACCTTCCCGTCCGATCCGCGGCCCCATGGAAATGAAAAACACGACTACCACGCCCAGCAGCAACACGTAGATCACGGCGATAGCGCGTACCCGCCCATGCAGTAACTTTTCCAGAGACGACACCAGAGGGCTCATCAGGTAGGCAAAAAAGATCGCAAACAGAAACGCAATCAGCGTCTGCCGGGCCACATAGAGAAACCCTAAGCCCAGCGCAAACAGCAACAACGTCATTACCACACGAGCCGTACGTGCATCTGCCAGCAGCAAATCAGTTACCCCTTCAACATCCTGTCGGGCCCGGCAACGGCTGCGCCCTCACTAATCTCTCACTACTTCGGTACTATCGTCCGGAATAAGCACGCGCATTAGCTTGAATTGATCTTTATCGTCCACCCAAAGGTTCCACGTGAAATTCTCACCCAGCAAGTTCAGGCGCAACAATTCCCGCTGTGCTCCGTGGATCATAACTTTTTCTCTTCCCACCAATTCCAGGCGTACCCGCATCGAGGTTCGATCCTGCGGCACCAATACACCAAATTCTCCCGGATCTTTTTTGCACCGGAGTTCGCCACTCTCGCTGCCGCAATTCGTCTGCAGATAGCGCCATGCCAGCACTTCGCGATGGACAAAGAAATTGTTATCCAGAATCGCCGACGTGCTCGGCATCAGAAACGGCTGCTCCGCCGGTTTCGTGGACGCCGCAGTCGTGATCTTTTCCATCAAAAAATCGTTGCTTGGAGTCACCAGCAGAGACCCGCTGCTATCGCTCCATTCGTACTTAACCAGTTCCGCCGTGCCTGTCATCTGCAGTTCCGATTTCTGGCCGGAGGAGTCGGAGCCAATTTGCTTTAATTGCGACTTCACTGTGCTGATGCCGTTTTCCTGCTGCACACTAAAAGTCTCGGTGAGCACACGCTGTCCTTTGACGAAAACGCCGAAGGAGCCTGAGTCCACTTTTTGCACGGCCGCAGGCTTCTCTTTCTTGTCGCCCGCATAGAGCGCAGCCCCACTCGCTAAAACCGCTACCGTTCCCCATCGCATCCACGCCATCAGAGTCACTGCTTTTCTCCTCGTCTCCCGCCCCGTCGTTTCAGTCCCAGAGACTGAATCAGCTCCCCCGCGATCCCCGCGATGTCCCTTCTTCCGGTTTCCTGCCGCAACAATGCTTTCAAGTAATGCGGCCGCCGCTTTTCGTAGAGCTGGCGAAAACTTTCCAATCCACTCAGCAATGGACGCTCAATCCCTTGTTCTTCGGCCTGAGACTGGCAACGGCGCCACAATTCATCCACGTCCGCGTCCAGGAACACCGTGGGAACTTCTTTCGCTTCCAGCAACCGGGCATTGCGCTCCTGCACAAACGCTCCCCCACCCAGCGCGATCACTTTCTCCGCGCCCGCCCGCAAGCTCTCCAGCAATTCCTTCAAAGCCTCGTGCTCGGCCCGGCGAAATTCTGCCTCGCCCAAATCGCGAAAGATCTCCGGCACCTTACGCCCTTCTCGGCGTTCAATGTGCTCGTCGAGATCTTCAAACGTCCAGCCCATGTGCTGCGCCAAAACCCGGCCCACCGTACTTTTGCCGGCTCCCATAAACCCGATCAGGACTACCGCGCCCCGAAACGCACCAACCCTTGCGGGCTTGGCCGAGACTTTAGGACGCCCTTTTCGCCGATCCGGTTTACTCTTCGTTTTTCTTATTGTTTTTCGGAGCGTTTTCTGAGGTGAATTTTACCACTGAAGGTCCGCAATACGACCGTGGATGATACCGCCATCCGCCCTACCGTACCTGCGAAGGCACGTCCCTTATCGAGCGGGAAATAGGTGTGGGTCTTGGGTTGAAGAGGAATGTCGTCATGCACTTCTCCGCGCACCGAGCGGGCGCTTACGTCGGCGGAGGTCCAATCGGGAATAGTGGCGTCAATATCTCCGCTGTGGCTGGTCAATCGGTATTCACCGCTCTTGCCGAAGTCGCCAATGTAGTTGATTCTTCCGCTCGTCGAAACCACTTGCACCAGCGGACCATTCACGCCGTTCAACGTGACGTCTCCACTCAGCGAATCGACCTCGACGTGTCCATTCTGAATGTTCTCCAGATTCACCGCGCCGTTCATCGTCTTAACATGCACATGCGCGTCCGAAATATCGCGGACATCCACGGCCGCGCCCGGACCCTCCAGGCTCACGTCCCCGTGCAATTTCTCGGCGTGTAAGCTGCCGGTGCTGGAGTGCAAGGTCACGCTGGCATCGGCCGGTACCAGTACCTCATAATCCACGCGTCCCGAATCCGCGTCGGCCCCGGCCAGCAGGTGTGACTGAATATCCACGCGGTTTCCGCTCTGATTGTTATCGACCTCAACCTTGTCGGAATGCAGAATCGCATTTACGACGACGGTATTGTTCAGCGACGGCTTTACCGAAATCGAGCCATACGGATTCATCACTGATACGCCGGCCTTTGGCCCCACCGTGAAGTGGTATTCCTTCTTGCTCTCGGCCACCAGCGTGCCCGCAACGATCACGCCAATCGCAACCAGTTTTGCCGTCCGCTTGTTTACCATACGCGACTCCCCAGAGCTAACTGATTCCGTATATCGCCGTCAATTCTTGTCATTCCCAACAAGCGCTTTTTGCGCCGTACCCCGAAAAGCCCCACCATTATGGCAGAGACCGGTCCATCGCCATTTCAAACAGCATGGATTTCTGCTGGTATGCATCCATCAGCGATCGCCGGGCTTCCTCGTCATTTGGACTCTCGTCCACCACGCCCTGCGCATCCCGGATGGACTCATTCACCTGCCGCAAGTTCTCTTGGTATTGCGGCATCATCGCAGGAGAGTTGGCCGCAACCTCCTGCAACAGATCCTCGTCATTCAAATCCGAAGGATTCGCATCTGTCGCCGTCACCGCTGCGTGTTGTGCCAACTGGTTCGGCAAAGACTCGCGCCGCACATAAATTCCCACCACCAGCAATAACATCGCTGCCGCCGGCACCAGCCATCTGGCCACGCCCCAGCGACTGCCGAAGGAAGGCACGATCGGCCGACGCGTCCGCTGTGGACGAATCAATCCCTCCTGCCGCAATGTGGCTTCAATGGAATTCCAAACTCTTGGGCTGGGTTCGTTCGCCGCCTGCAATTGGCCCGCGGCCGCGACGATCTGATTCAACTCTGTCACCAGCTCCGAGCACGCTGGGCAGGCCCTCAGATGGGCTCGCTGATCCCAACCTCCGGCGCTTTCCGCTTCCGCCAAGCTCTCCTGAAGCTCAACGCAATTCATACTGACCTCTCCCGAAATCCGCCGCGGTTAGATTCTACCCGCAACTCGAACGCCCCTGCCAAGGTTATAACCGTTTCCGTCCGGGCCCCACTCAATATTGGATCGATAATACTGCTTCGACCCGTACCCGGCCCGCTCCGTCTACCCCACTCGCGATTTCCCGGCCTTTTCGGCTCTATCCATCTTGAGCAGGTCGCGCAACTTCATGCGCGCCTTGTGTAACTGGGACTTGCTGTTCCCAATCGAGCATCCCACCAGGCCCGCAATTTCATTGTGCTCGTAGCCTTCAATGTCATGCAGTACAAAGATCGTTCGATAGCCCGGAGGAAGATCGCTCACCGCCCGCTGCAACTGCAGCCGGTCAATCGACCCGGCCAATGCTACATCATCCGCCCCAAAATCCTTCTTCGGAGAATCTTCCTCCGTACCCTGGGTAGTCTCTTCCAACGAAACCACCGGAAGACTCTTTTTCCGCAAATGCATCAGCACGACGTTGACCGAAAGCCGGTGCAACCAGGTCGAAAATGCGGACTCCCCCCGAAATGTTGCGATCTTACGATAGAGCTGGAGGAAAGCTTCCTGCGCCAGATCCTCGGCCTCGGCCGTATTCGCCGTCATTCGCAGACAAAGCGAATACACCCGCCGTTTATGCTTGTCATAGAGCACCTGGAACGCTTCTGCGTCCCCCAGCTTAGCCCGCTCAATCGCCTCGGCCTCGCTAAGATCGATGCTCTGTCGTTGTCGTGGCTCGGTCAAGTTCTCTTTTCCGGCCGCATTCATTCGGATGCGGCATAAGTAGTTTATGTTGTATTGGTTGCAGCCATCGGTCGCGATGGTAACGGCTTTCGCGCTTACAGAATATCAGAGTATTTCTACCAAACTTCGGATGCTTTTCCCCCAGCCTTTTCGCAATCAGGCTGGCGCGTGAAAGCCTTTGCCTATGCAAGCTTGAATGAGCAAACCTCCCCGAAACTTTAAACCCGAACCAGCGCCGAGAGTCGCGATCTCCCTAAATTGGTATCTCTTGTCAATACCCTGTGTTCCCCTGTGACCCCTGTGTTAACGGTTTTCTAGGCTTTAGTTGCCCAGCCTAAGCCGCACTCTTGGCCGTAGTAATCGTCTCCAACCCATGCCCATGCGGCCCCAACTCCCGCTGCCGCAGCAGGAAGGCGAACACCACCCCAAGGATCCCCAATACTGAGAAAATCCACATCCCCAGATGATACCCTGCGGGATTGCTGGCATCGGCATGCCTGTATTCATTCGCCCATCCCACCAGCAAGTTAAGCCCAAACAGCCCGATATTCTGGATCATCGTCATCAACCCATAGGCCGTCCCTAGCTTCGATTGATCCACAATATAGGCCACCGAAGGCCACATCACCGCCGGAATCAACGAAAATGCAATCCCCATCATCGCCATGGGCACATACAAGTTGATGTGCGTATACGCCATCATCAGATACACCGGAATCAGCAGCAGCGATCCGAACATCATCAGCAGCGCCCGTTTGCCCACGCGATCCACCCACAAGCCAAACAGCGGCGTAGCAATCATGGCAAACAAAGTCAGCATGCTTGAGAGGAACCCTCCGAATTCCCGGGAAGTCCCATGCGCCTCCATAAAAAACTTCACCGCAAAAGTTTGAAAAGGGAAGATGGCCGAATAGAAAACAATGCACAGCGCCACGATCAGCCAGTAGCTCATGCCAAACTTCCACAGATCGGCGAACACCACTTTGTCGGTCGAGACCGCTCCCAGGCTGTAATTTTTCTCCGCCCAAACCTCCAGAGCCCAGTAGATGATCGCTCCTACCACGCACAAAGCCGAGAAAGCCACCGCGATCAGAAACGGAGTCCGCCAGGTCGCATAAGCCGCCCGAGCCCACGTCGGAGAATTAAGCGCAGCAAACGTCCCCAGCCGCGCCGTAGTCAGGTTCAACCCAAAAGCAAAGCTTAGCTCCTTGCCTCGAAACCAGCGCCCCAACGCGGTAATCACGGCCACGTTCAGCGATTCCGCGCCCATCCCAAAGATGAGCCGTCCCGTCGCCATCACCGAGAGATGCCCGGACGCAGCCGTAATCGCCGGACCAATAAAACACAGCACCCCGAAAATCATCAAAGACTTTCGCAGCCCGATGCGGTCAATCACAAACCCGCCGATGACCACCGTGAAAATGTTAGGGAAGCTGTAAATCGCCTGCAGAAATCCGATATCCAGATCGGTGAAATGAAGTTGCTGCTTGAGCACATCGGCGAGAGGACTAAGCGCGTCGTACACGTAGTAACTACCAAACATCGCCAGGCTGACAAAAATCAAAACCAGCCACCGGTACAGCCGGCTCGGTTCAGGACGCGCCGTTTCCGTCATCCACACTCTCGATCTTCAAGCAGATTGAACCCAAGAATTATGCGCAGGAAGATTAGCAGATTTCCTGGGATCCTGAGCGTAGGTGGTGCCTCATGAACGCGAAACACGACGGCAGTCGAAAGCCCACCCTGAGCGAACCCGAAGGGATCCCTGGCAGCCCGTGGTGAGACACTGAATTAGGTGATCTGCTCGACCAGCATCTCCC
>JBAPQU010000530.1:0-3004 GCA_049280795.1 Candidatus Sulfotelmatobacter sp. | reverse complement strand
CGGATTATGCACCAGCGCCCGCGCGATCAACACCCGCCTTGCCTCACCAGAAGACATTTCGCCCACCGGTCGCCCCGCCAGATGGGAGACTCCCAACTGCGCCAGAACCACATCGGCCCGCTCCCGCTGCTGAGGATCGACTGTGTGATGCGGGAAAATCCTAATGCTGCTGAAGAACCCGGACAGCACCACATCCCGCCCCACCGCGTTCCCGGTGCACGAGAGCATCAGGTCATTCGAAACCACACCCAGCAGCGTCCGCAACTCGAACACATCCCAGCGCTCCAACCCCAGGATCGTCATCGACGAGCCTTCCCGCACGACCGGATAACACTCGCGCGTAATAGTTTTGATCAGCGTCGACTTGCCGCACCCGTTGGGCCCGAGGATCGCGACATGTTCATCGGCACGGATGCTGAGACTAAAATCATCGAGCACGATTTTCTGCCCGCGCATTACGCGGATGCGCCGTAGGTCCAGCAGAGGCGGCGTTTCCTGGGTCATCGAGAATTGGGTCATCGCAAATTGGGTCATCGTCAATTAAGTGTAGACGTAAGTGTAGATGAGGTGCGCCGTACAAGCGTGTCCGCCAATTGCCTTCCGCGCCTTGCATTACACTGAACTCAATGCCGCTCCCCATCTACCGTCTCCGGCGCTGGCTGGTCGCGATCACGCTGCTGTTCATCGCAGTGGTCGCCGGCATGTATCTCTACGCGCGTCTGCGCCAGCGTAGCGTGCTCAAAGGATTCCCCGGCAAGATTGGGTACGACATCAAGCAGACGGCCAGCGGCTTTCAGTTTTCCAAGTCCGAATCCGGCCGCACGGTCTTTACCATCAACGCCAAAGACGTAAAAGAATTCAAGCTCAACGGCCACGCCGAGTTGCACGACGTCAGCATCATCCTCTACGGACGCGACACTTCACGCTTCGACCAGATTTACGGCGATAACTTCACCTACGATCCGCAATCCGGAAACGTCACCGCTCATGGCGAAGTGCAGATCGATCTGCAAGCGAATCCCACCGGTGGCGCCGCGCCCGATCAAGCCACGCCGAAAGAGCTCAAGAATCCGATCCACCTCAAAACCCGCGACATGATCTTCAACCGCGACAGCGGAGACGCCTCCACCGACGCGCGCGTCGACTTCCGCACACCGCAAGCCACAGGCTGGGCCGTGGGCGTGCATTATTCGGCAAAGATCGGCGCGCTCACGCTGGCGACTCAGGTTCATGTAACGCTGAGCGGCCCCGATGCCGCCATACTCTATGCCAATCACGGCGTCTTCACCCGCGACCCGCACGAGATGGTGCTCGACCATCCCCGCATGGAGCGCCAGGCCGGAACCCTGCAATCGGACGAGGCCACATTCTTCCTGGGCCCAGAGAACGAAGTGCAGCGCGTGCTGGCCATCGGAAATGTGAATGCGGGAACAAAAACAAAGCCCACCGAGCCCAATGCCGATCAGATGCACGCCCGCGCCGACCAGGCCGATCTTCTTCTAACTGACAAACATAATCTGCTGCGCACGGCCATGCTCACCGGCAATGTGCACGTCGAACGCATTGGCTCGCAACCCATGCAAGGCGATGCCGGCAGCGCCATCCTGGAGTTCCTCGGCCAGAATCAACTCCAGAAAATTCACGCCGCCGACGGCGTACGCCTCACGCAGCACGCCGTTCAAAGCGACAAAGTCACGGTCAACTCTTCGCCCGCGTCTCAGCCCAAGTCAACACCTCAGGATTACGACATCGCCGCGCCCATCATCGATTTCTTTCTCGCCGACGGAAACCGACTCGACCGCGCCGTAACTTCCGGCGCCGCACAGATCACAATCTCCCCGACGGAGAGCCCGGCTCAAAAAAGCCCGGCAACCTCAGCAGCAGCTTCTGCCCAGCGCACGGTCATCACCGCAGGCAAGTTCGACGCAAAATTCGCGCCCACTCCCCAAGGCTCCAGTCGCCTCACCTCCGTTCACGGCGCACCCAATGCGAAGATCGTAAACTCCACACCCGGTCTTCCCGACCGTGTCAGCACCAGCCGTATGCTGGACGCGAACTTCCTCCCCGAAGGCGGAATCGCATCGATCGTCCAGGAGGGAAGCGTTGCCTACACCGACAATCAGCCGCCGCAAAAACTCACACAAGCCTGGGCCGACAAAGCGCTCTACACTCCCGCCGACCGCGTTCTGGTCCTCACCGGCAGCCCCCGCGTCTCCGAAGGCAGTATGGTCACCACGGCGAAGACCATCCGCATCAACCGCGACACCGACGACGCTTTCGCCGAGGGAGACGTCAAAAGCACCTACAGCGAACTCACCGAGCAACCCAGCGGAGCTCTGCTCGCCTCCGCCTCGCCCATACACGTAACCTCAGCCACCATGACGGCGCACAACTCACCCGCAATCGCCCTATACCAGGGCAACGCACGCCTGTGGCAGGACGCGAATATCGTCGAAGCACCGTCCATCCAGTTCGACCGCGACCACCGTTTTCTAGTAGCCCAGGGCACCAAGGCACAGCCAGTTTCCACTGTTCTGGTGCAGACAAAGCTGCCGCTGCCCGGGACGTTTCCCTCCGGCGAAGCTCAACCAACTAAAGTTCAGCCCGCCGATTCTCAAGCCGGAGACGAAAATAAAGCGAAGAAAAAATCTGAAGAAAAATCCAGCGACACCAGCCCCGTCGCCATAACCTCGGCCCGCTTAACCTATGCCGACGCTGAGCGCTTGGCTCACTACGACGGGGGTGTAGTAGCCAAAGGAAGCAACTTCACCGCCTCCGCCAGCACTATGGATGCCTACCTCGTGCCCCGCAGTCAGACCTCCACTCAAACCTCAAGCCATCAATCACTTACCGGACCCAGCCAGTTGGATCACATGGTGGCGGAGGGCAACGTCGTAGTCACACAGCCGGGTCGCCGAGCTGACGGTAAGAAGCTGATCTACACTGCCTCCGACGACAAATTCGTCCTCACCGGCGGACCGCCTAGCATTTTTGATGCCGAACA
>JBAPQU010000529.1:0-10475 GCA_049280795.1 Candidatus Sulfotelmatobacter sp. | reverse complement strand
TCTGGCGGGATTTCTTGGCCGCAGGCGCCGAGGTCAGCTCGGTGATTCTTTTCCGCAGAGATTCGGTCGCGGGCATTGCGCGTCCGGCGTGGTAGGCGGCAATCATTCCGCCGAATACGTCCGCGGCCGCAAAGGCAATTTCCGCCAGCGCCGCGTGGCTGGCCGCGGTATCGAGCGATAGCGCGTTCTCGAACTGGTGTGCCAGTTCGCTCAACTCGCGCAGCCCGCAAGCCGCCGAGTCTCCCTTCAACGTATGCACGGTGCGCCGGATCGAACGCACAATCTCTTCGTCGCCGGGATGCTTCTCCAGCTTGAGAGATTCTTCGTTCAACGCCTGCAGCAGTTCCTGCGAAGTCTCAAAGAACAACTCCTGCAGTTCCGCGCCGCGCTCATCGGGAGGATTCGTCACTCGCGCACCTCAATCCGTTGATAAGCGGTACCGCTGTCGCGGTGCACCATGTGAAATTTCTCGGTAAGGCCCAGCAGGCTCTCCGCGTGGCCCACAAACAAATAGCCGCCGGGGTTCAGGCATCGGTAAAACTTTTCGATCAGCCGCTTCTGTTCCGCCTCGTCGAAGTACATCATTACGTTGCGGCAGAAAATTACGTCGTTGCGCTGCGGCAGGTACTCGGTCTTCAAATTGTGAAAGTCGAAGTGGACCATCTCTTTCAGCGACTTTTTGATCGCATAGCGGTCACCGATTTTATCGAAGTAGCGCAGGCGGAAGGTGTAATCCACCGCCGCCATCTGGTGGTCGCTGTACATGCCTTCCTGCCCGGTGCGCAACACCGAGTAACTGATGTCGCTGGCCAGAATTTCCACCCGCCACGGCGGAGGGATCAGCGGCTTCGGCAACGACATTTCCACCGGCAGCGGATTGCGCAGGTAGTAGTAGGCCAGAGTATCGGCGGCCATCATGCCCAGCGTGTAGGCCTCCTGCCCGGTGGAGCAGCCCGCGCTCCACACCCGCAGCGAATATTCGCGATGCGCTTGCTTCTGTTTCAGCATGTTCTCCAAAACGTATTTCTGGAACAGATCGAGTTGCGCTTTGTGCCGGAAGAAGCTGGTTTCGTTGACGGTGAGATTTTCCACCAGCTTGGCCAGCTCTCCTTTGCCTTCCTGGCTGATCAGCAAACGGTAGTAGGAGTAGAAGGAATCGGCGTGGCATTCCCGCAGTCGCCGCAGCAGACGGTCCTGGAGGAAATGGGTGCGGCGCTCGTCGAAGTGCATGCCGCACTCCTGATACACCAGCGCCTGCAGAAGTTTGAGTTCCGCTTCTGTCAGGATAGGAGCCGGTGCCGCTCCGGATGTGCTCATGCGTTCTCTCGTTCCTCGCGTGCGTCGCTCATGCCGTTTCCACTAGTGTTCAAACTGAGATTAGAATTACTTGGCGGCCGCGGCTCCCCGCGCATCCGCTTTTGTGGCTTTATTTCCCGCCTTCGCGCTTTCGTGCAACAGGCTTGCCGGAGCCAGCAACTTAGTCATGTCCAGCAATACGATCAGGCGGCCCTGCACCTTGCCGAGTCCAGTGACGCAATTCAGCCCGCCTTCCTGAAAGGCAGCGGGCGAGGGTTCCACGTCTTTGCTCGGAATCTTTAATACTTCGGTGGCAGAATCTACGATTAAACCGGCCAGCCTTCCGGAGTGCTCCACCACCAGAATCCGGTTCCGTTTCTTGAGCGTGGCCTGCTTCTCGCCGAAGCGCTTGCGCAAATCCATCACGGAGACGATCTTGCCGCGCAGGTTGATCACGCCCTCCAGATAATCCGGTGCGTCGGGCACAGCGGTAATCTCCGGCACGCGCACGATTTCGTGCAGCGAAGTGATGGGCACGCCATACGTCTCGCGCCCGATCTGGAAGCCCACGATATGGAATTCATCATTCATCGCTGGTCCTTTAACCACTCCCGCTAATTGCGGGATCCTACGCTGGCGCGCCGCACATGCTGCGGCCTGTCGTCGAGATCGGCGAACCGAGACGACGGCGAGGACGACTCACCCAGAGTGAAGCGGTCCATAAATTCAAGCAGGCCACGCGACATCTTCGACATCTGTTCGGCTGAAGCCGCCAGTTCGGTCGATCCCGAAGTCGATTGCTGCACCAGTTCGCGCATCCGCTCCATGGCTTTCACCACGGCCTGCGCTCCGGAGGCCTGTTCTTCCACCGCCGAATTGATTTCGTGGGTAATTTCGTTCAGACGCGTAGTAGCCCGCGCAATCTGCGATGAGCCATGCGATTGTTCGTTGGTGGCCGCGCCAATCTCCTGCGCGAACTTATAAACTTCGGTGACCACGTTCGAGATCTTTCGCAGTGCCGCGTTTAACTCGCCGCCCAGGTCCAGGCCCTCGTTCACGATGCCGGTGGAGCGGTCCATATTTTCGACGGCTTTACGCGCTTCCTTCTGAATGCTCTGGATCAGTTCGGAAATCTCTTTGGTAGATTGCGCCGATTTTTCCGCCAGCTTGCGCACTTCGTCGGCGACCACTGCGAAGCCCAGTCCATGCTCGCCGGCGCGCGCCGCTTCAATGGCCGCATTCAAGGCCAGGAGGTTGGTTTGCTCCGCCAGATCGTCGATGACCTCGATAATTTTGCCGATGTCGTCGGCGCGCTGGCCCAGCGCTCCAATGATTTCTCCCGAGCTGTTGATGGTTGCGTTGATGCGGTTCAGGCCGTCGGTGGCCTTCTCCATGGTCGAAATTCCACTGTGCACTTCTTCGCGCGACCGATTCGAAATATCGAGCAGCACCTTGGCCGTATCGGCGACACGCTGAATAGAGGCGACCATTTGATCAATCGATGCCGAAGTTTCGCTCACGCTGGACGCTTGCACCTGCGTGCTCTTCACCATGTTCTGCACGTTCACGCTCATCTCGTGCATGGTGCTCGTGACCTCATCGATGGCCGAGGAAGCCTGCAGCCCAACCTTGGCGGAATCGTCGGAGGCGTTCGCCACCTGTCCGCTGGCGCTGGCTACTTGCGACGAAGCGTCGCGCACGCTGCGCACCAGGCGGCCTAAACCCTCCACCATCCGCGCAAAGGCGTTGCCCAGAGTATCGTGTGGGGATCGTGGTTTGACTTCTACCGTAAGATCTCCGCCGGCGATCGATTCGGAAACACCCGCCATCTCTTTGAGATAGATGACCATCTTGGCGAAGCCCCGCGCCAGTTCCCCTATCTCGTCATCGCGCTTCACATCGATGTTGTGTTCCAGATCGCCGGTGTCGCCAATTTGCCGCGACACAATCATCAGGCTGGTCAGTGGTGCGGTGATCGACTTGGCAGTGGTGAAAGCAACGACTACGCCCAGGCCCAAAGCAAACAAGGTGCTTACCAGGGAACCCAGAATCGTCCACGTGCTGGCCGTCTCATCGGATTTCCGCCGCGCTTCCACCAGCTTGCGGTTTTCCCCATCGGCCAGATCGAGCGCATCCGTTGAATTCTTTACCCACGAAGAAGCGTCCTTCTGCAAGTAGTAGATTTGCAATTCCGCGACGGTCGCGTTGCCCGAGTCGACATCTTTACGCTTCTCGATCAGCGGCTGGGCAAACTCCTTGCCCCACGCTTGTTCCAGTTGGTCCACCTTGCTTAGCGCGGTTCGCTCCTGCTCGGAATTGGCCAGGTTAGCACCCTGCTGTAATTTTTCAGCCAGTGTGCGCAGGCCGTCATTCATCCGGTCCACTTCCCGGGTGTCGCCGCTAAGCAGGTAGTTGCTGAGGTAGAGGCGGTTCTGCATCATCTGGAAGCGCAACTCGTTAGTGGCGTCCGTCAGTTCGATCGAGGCCGTGGCCGCAGCCTTGGCGGCGTGCTCCCGCTGTACCGCCAGCAGGTTCACCAGAAACAGCACCACCACCATGCTGAGGATGATTCCGAAATTCAGGTAAAGCTTCTTGCCGATCGTCATGCCATTTCCTCCCGCCGCCTCGTCCGCTTCCCGCTCTATTGATCAGCTCTATTGATGAGGTTCAAACTTGAAATCCACGATGCCCGTACTCTCCGCCGCTGCCGGCTCAAAGCGCCACTTTTTGGCTGCCTCGAGTGCCGCGGTAGCCAGCACCGGGTGCCCGCCCACGATCCTCGCGTCCTTCACTGTGCCGTTTGGAGACACCACAACTTCAATCTTTACCGAGCCCGTGATATTCATCTTCCTGGCCAGATCCGGATAATCCGGTTGCACCTTGGTTTTGGCCCGGCGTACGAGTTCATTCTGTTGCGCCGCTTGTGCTGGCAGTCTTTCAACCCCCGCTCCCGCCACGATCATCGTCACTGCCAACAACGTTCCCATCCGTCGCAAAGACACAGTTCCTCCTTGGCAATAATGCTAGCGATGCCATTGGAGCAACACCGGGGCCATGCGTGACCTTTCGGAAAAACCAAAGTCACTTTCAAGATGTCCCTGCAAAACAAAGACTTAACTCGAAGCTCTACTCTTTTTCCCGGTTCCGCATCAGCATTAGTGCCGTCTCATCTTCGCCGTCCCGCACGAGCTATTCTCAAAGTGAGAGGCCGAAATCCCAATAATTCTCGGGATTTCACACCTAGGCACCCTGTCCACCCATTTCTCTTGACTCAAATTGAGATGACAAGATACTTTTCCATTGGATTCAATCACTTGTGAGAACCGCGAAAATTCTGTGTCGGCGGGAGAAATTCTGAACGTAGCCGGAGGCAATTCGACGCCCTCGTTGGACGGTCGCCCTGCGCCCAATTCCTCCGCAATCAATTCCTCCGCAGTTAATTCCCCCGCAGTTAATTCTGATGATGCTTTTCAAAAGCTCCTCCTGCAATTCGCTGCCAAGGCCGCGGAACGTTCCGATCCCGCCGCGATGATCCAGCTCTTTTGCCGCGCTTGCCGCGAGTTTTTTCAGGTCACCGGAGTCTATTTCTGGCGGCGCCAGTCGGGCGATGAGCTTGTCGGAGAACAGGCCGATGGCAGGATGGTCGAGGGTTTCATCGGCCTGCGCCTGCTCCCTCAACACAGCGCAGTTACGGCCAACGCCGTGCGTTCACGCCGGACCATCTTCGTCAATCGAGTGCAATCCGCGATCTTCCCCTTAGCGCGGCAATTTAACGCTCGCTCCCTGATGGCCGCCCCGCTCGTGGTCTTTGATGAAGTAATCGGCGCAGTTACGTTTTTGCATGATTCCGACGAGGAATTCTTCAACGAGGACCTGGTCGCCAAGGCCACCATCCTCGCCGGGCAACTGGGCAGCCTGCTGGAAGCCACCCGGCTCGGCGAAGTATCGCGCCAGGAGCACCGCCGGGCGGAAATCCTTGCCGAAGTCGCCACCACACTGCACGGAACGCCCGACATGGACGCGGTGATCGAGGCGCTCGCCGACCGGCTGCGGCTGCTGTTGCGCACGCGCCTCGTTTCGGTGCTGCTGCGCCGTGATGGACCCTTCGAATTGCGGGCCGTCTCTGCCGAAAGTCCATTGCTCGCGAATTCTTTCCGCGCTGCCCATGACCGCCAGACCATTCGCTTCGCCGCCGACCTCGCGCAACGGGCCGTTGCCGCCGGAGAAGTTATCACGGTTTCAATGAGCACGGTCTCGATGAGCAGTGACCAGTACTCTCTCGGCAGCCTGGTGCCTCACGGAACCGTGATTGCCGCTCCCTTCCGCACTGCGCGCACGCAGGGAGCAATTCTGGTCTATCCCCGTGAAGAAGGGGCTTTCACGGCTGAGGAGAAATCCCTGCTCTCGGCGATTGCCGGCTTCGGTGCGGTCGCCGTGGCGCATGCCGAGCTGTCGGCCACCGCTCAAGGTCAGGCACAAGAGCTACATCAGCTGCTTGAGATTTCTTCCGAGCTCAGCTCGAGCGGCGACCTCGAACATTCTTTGCAGGCCTTCGTTGTCCGCGCCGCCGATTTTCTCGGCTTCGGGCGCTGCTTCATCGCCCTCCTCGAAGCAGGGCAGTTTCACGTCCGCTATAGCGTTAAGAATGGAGAACGGCGGCGGGTCGATACGATTTTTCCCGAGGGCGTGGCGACGCGCGCCCTGCGCGCCAAAGAAGTTTTCTGGTCGGACAATCTGAAACACGTTCCCGACGTCAATCTTGAGCTTCTTGCGCAATACAAGGCAAAACAGTTACTCGCCGTGCCATTGTTGGGAGCCGATGGGCGGGTGCTCGGCATGTTTGGCGTGCTCGACCGCCTCGACGATACCGGCATCTCCAAAGAGGATATTCGCCGGGCCCGCGCCCTGGCCGCGCAGGTTTCGGTGGTACTCGAAGTCGCACACAATCTGCACCAGTCCGAACTGAACCGCCATCGCTCCGATGTGCTGATTCAACTCGCGCGCGAGATAGATGGCCTGCTGCGGGTTCCGGACTTCGCGCGCAAGTTCGTGGAGCGCGCCGTCGAACTGTGCGGGGCTCAGGCCGGCGCCTTTGCTCTGTTTCAGGATGGACGGTTTCAGACGGTTGCGCTGTATCCCCTGCCCGCTCCATCCGCTGGTCCGCCTGGATTGAGCGATGATCGCAAATTGGAGTTTCACTCCGAGGGTGAATCCGCTGTCCGCAACAATAACGATAGTGTAGATCACGCTGTGCAGCAGAAGTTCGCAAATGTACTTTCTGACCTGGTGGCACATCGTGCGGATGCGATCGTCTCCGGCTCCGCCACTGACCTGCTGGGTTCGGAGTTGGCCTCAAGCCTGGGTTGGAGCGATTGTGTGGTGGCGCGCCTGCCCGGTTCCAATGGAGAGCTTGCCGGTTTGCTCTGCCTCTCCGGCCGTTCGCGCCCTTTCGCGGCCGAGGATCGCGACCTGCTGGAGGCGATTGCCGTTCACGCAGCCATGGCCTTGGAAAATGCGCGGCTGTTCACCCGCATCGAACGGGCCAACCGACACTGGCTGGAAATTTTCGACGCCATCACCGACCTGATCGTCGTACACGACGAAACCGATAAAGTTCTGCGTGTCAACCGTTCTCTGGCCGCCATGATTGGCGTTGCCCCCAGCGAACTGATCGGCGTAAACATGCGCGCTCTTCTGGCTCTCACCAGCGAATCCGCGCTTTATTCCTGTCCTTTCTGCCGCTCCATGGGGGAAGGCAACGACGAATTCGTTCATCCCGCCTTGGACCGCACCTTTCTGGTTTCCACGTCTCGCGTGCCCGGAGCTTCCGGCGAGGGACTGCAAACCATTCACGTTCTTAAAGACATCACCGACCGCCGCGAGGCCGAGCGCCGTTACCGAGAGTTGTTCGACAACATCCAGGAAGGATTATTTTTCAGTACGCCCGAGGGCCGTTTCATTGAAGTGAACGATGCACTGGTAACGATGCTGGGTTATTCCAGCCGGGAAGAACTCTTGCAGGTTGATATCCCCACCGAGGTTTATTTTTCTCCCGAGCAGCGCGCCCGCCATACCGAGGCCATGGAAAAAGATGGCCACATGCGCAACTTTGAGGCCACGCTTCGCCGCAAGAACGGCTCCCCGATCTACGTCCTCATCAACGCTTTCGGCATGTACGACCATGTGGGGCGCCTGCTGCAGATTCGCGGCCTGATGCTCGATGTTACCGGCCTCCACACTTTCCAATCTGAGCTGCAACGCGAGCGCGATTTCTCGGGCAAAATTCTTAGCAATACGCAAAGCCTCATCCTGGTCTCCGACACGGCCGGCCTGGTCAGCTACGCCAACCGCCGCTGGTACGAAGCCGGCTTCGAGCAGCGCGAACTTCTGGGCCGTCCCCTGCTGGAACTCGCCGCTCCTGGCTACGTTCGTCCGCTGGCGGATGCGCTGCAAGCCACGTTGCGCGGCGCTCAGGTCGACAACCTGGAGTTGCAGATCATGCGCGGCAACGGTAACGTCGGCCAGTTCTCCGTCAACCTCAGCCCCATGCGCGACGAGCAGGACAACATCAACAGCATCGTCGTCGTGATGACCGACATTACCGACTCCGCCGAGCTGCGCGGAAAATTGGTTCATGCGGAAAAGATGGCAGCCGTCGGACAACTTGTCTCCGGCGTTGCCCACGAAGTAAATAATCCCTTAACCGCGATTCTCGGCTTCGCCGACCTGCTGATGGAGAATCCCGAAATTCCGGAGAGTGCGCGAAAAGATCTGCGAGTAATTCTTCAGGAAGCGCAGCGCACCAAGCAGATCGTGCAGAACCTACTTAGTTTCGCGCGGCAGATGCCTCCGCAGCGTAATGCAGTCCAACTCAATATCATCCTGCGCCGGACCATCCAGTTGCGCTCCTACGACTTCAACAGTCACGGCGTCGATATCGTCGAACATCTGGACGAAGAACTCCCCGAAGTAATCGGCGACGCTCATCAACTTCAGCAGGTTTTCCTCAACATCCTGAACAACGCCTACGACGCGGTGCACGAGATCGGCCGCTCCGCCCGCATCGAAATCATGACTACCAAGGCCGGAGAGGCTGTGGAAGTTTCCTTCCGCGACAATGGCTACGGCATCTCTCATCCCGATCGCATTTTCGATCCCTTCTTCACCACCAAAGAGGTCGGCAAGGGAACCGGCCTCGGCCTCAGCATCTGCTACGGCATCGTGAAGGAGCACGGCGGCGAAATTCTCTGCCACAACAACACAGACGGCCAGGGCGCTACCTTCATCGTCCGCTTTCCCCAGGCATCCCACACGGCCTCCCTCGGTATGGCCGCAGGAGTGATACAGAAATGACAACCCCCGCCATTCAACCAACCCTTTTGCCGGTTCTGCTGATCGAAGACGAGCCTTCCATCATGGCCCTAGTGAGCGCCACACTGGAGCGCAATGGCTATGGCGTGGTGTGCATCGAGTCCGGCGCTGATGCCCTGCGCCTGCTGGAAAAAGGCCAATTCCTGGGCGTCGTTTCCGACATGCGCACGCCCGGCGGCGTCGACGGCGCCCAGGTCCACTCCTGGATTTCCGCCAATCGTCCCGATCTCATTGACAAAGTGGTAATCATTACCGGCGATTACGCCAACGAAGAAACCGTTTCCACCTTGCGCAAGATCGGCGCACTCTATCTGGAGAAGCCGTTCCGCGTGCAGGATCTTATTTCAGCTGTCGAAAAAACCATGGGGAAAGCCCGGTGATTCCAACTCCCGCCAAGCCGCCAGGAAAGATCGCTCTAAGCAGAGATCTCAACCGAAATCTAAACAGGGATCTGAATCGAGAAGACCTTCGCATTCGCCTGCTTGTCGTCGATGACGATCAAAGTATCCGCAAGCTCTGCGTCACCGTGGGCGAAGCTTTAGGATTCATTTGCCTCGAAGCCGAGAGCGGCGAGTCGGCCCTCGCTCTTCTCGAAGAGCAGCCGGTCCACATGATTCTCAGCGACATGGTCATGCCCCACATGTCCGGCCTCGAATTCCTGGAGAAGGTGAAGAAGTTAGTTCCTCGCGCCGAAGTCGCGCTCATGACCGGACACGGCTCCATCGAGACCGCCGTGCAGTCCATGAAGCTGGGCGCGTACGACTACATCACCAAGCCGTTTTCTCCACTAGAAGAACTTCGGCTGTTTCTGCGCCGGATGGCGGAGAAAGTCCGCCTGGTCGAGGAAAACGAATTCCTGCGCCAGCGCACCGATTCCGAAACCGCCGTGCATGGCATCATCGGTTCTTCCGCGAAGATTCAGGAAGTGCTGCGCGTTTCCTCGCGTCTTAAAGACACGCGCACCTCGGTTCTTATCTCCGGCGAAAGCGGTACCGGTAAAGAGTTGATCGCCCGCGCGATTCATTTCCGCGGTGCCTTCGCCAACCGTCCCTTCGTCGCCGTCGACTGCGGTTCGCTCGTGCCCACGTTGATTGAAAGCGAACTCTTCGGCTACGAAAAAGGAGCCTTCACCGGCGCACTGAAATCGAAAGAAGGATTATTCCAGGCCGCCGATACCGGCTCGGTTTTTCTCGACGAAATCGGCGAACTGCCACTTGAGTTGCAGGCCAAGCTGCTGCGCGTCCTGCAGGAAAAAGAAGTGCGTCCCGTCGGCAGCAACCAGCGCGTGAAAGTAGACGTGCGCGTAATCGCCGCCACCAACCGCGATCTCGAAGCCGCCTACAAAAACGGAACCTTCCGCAAAGATCTTTATTTTCGCCTCAACGTCGTCACCGTTCACGTCCCCGCTCTGCGCGAGCGTCGCAGCGATATCCCCATGCTCGTGAACTGGTTTTGCGAGCGGTACTCTCCCGGAACCGATCTTCACGTCTCCAGTGCCGCTATGAAAGCGTTGATGAACTACGACTGGCCCGGCAACGTGCGCGAACTGGAAAACTGCGTGGAGCGCGCCGTCGCCTTGGGCAACGGAAATCTGATCGATCTCAGTGATCTGCCGCCTTCGATCGCAGCATTGGATTCGTCCTCGTCACGGTCTGCTTTACCATCCGTGGCCGAATTAGTTTCCGATCTAGCCGCCTCGGCCGAAGCGAATTCCGGTGCGAGTTCCGGTGACGGATCGGTCACGATGCCACTTTCCACCACTGACCTGGAAGACATCGAACGCGCCACCATCCAGCGCGTCTTCGAGC
>JBAPQU010000528.1:0-5736 GCA_049280795.1 Candidatus Sulfotelmatobacter sp. | reverse complement strand
GTGCAATGCAAGGTGAACTTCATCAAGAGTATGGGCTTCGGCGGAGGCTACGTTTGGGCGTTGAAAGACGACGACTCGAATAGTGACCTGACCAAGGCCATCGCTGGCGATCTAAATCCGTAGGGATTGGAGCCAGGAATAACCGCAAAGGCGGGCCGACTTGTAAGTCGGCCTGCCTTTAATTTTGCTTTGCGTTTGATTTGGACGAAGCGCCAGTGGCCGGGGCTGGCGAATCGTCAAAATATCCTGCCAAAAAGCAGGGTATTGCAAAGTTCCGCTATATAGCTCTATACTCCGGCGGTTCGTACTTTACGAATTCCTGGAGGCGTTTGCTATGTCTACCGATTCCCTACCTCGCCTGCTCCGAGGATCCTTGCTAACTCTGTTGGCCCTCGTTGCATGCATCTCACCCTCGTTTGCACAAAACCATAACCAAGGAAAAATTCTGGGAGGATACTTCGAAGAGTGGAGTATCTACTACGCTGGCTATAACATTGCGAACCTGCAGCAAAACGGTGTGGCCGATAAACTGACGCACCTCATCTACGCCTTTGGCAATGTTACGACCACTCCGTCGCCAGCATGCGCCATCGCTGACACCTGGGCCGACTATCAATCTCCATACTTGCCCAGCGTGAACGGTACTGCCTACCCTGGGCCGCTTTACGGAAATTTTGCGGCCATCCAACAACTCAAGGGACTTCATCCCAACCTGAAGGTGCTGATGTCGCTGGGTGGAGCATCAGCTACCAACACTGCGGCCTTTGTCACCGCCGCCAGCACCTCTGCCGGACGCCAAGCTCTGGCAGCTTCCTGCATCGACATGTTCATCAACGGCAACATCGCCGCAGGCATTACAGCCCCCGGCTTGTTTGACGGTTTCAATATCGATTGGGAATTCCCCACAGCGACCGACACGCAACACTTCACGGCTCTGCTCAAAGAGTTCCGCACCCAGTTGGACGTTTTGAGCAAAACCACGGGGAAGAAATATACCTTGTCGTTCGATGGACCTGCTGGGTCGCAGAACTATGTCAACATCGACCTTGCCAAGGCCGCTGCGCAGGTTGATTTCATTACCATTGATGGCTACAACTATTCCGGCTCATGGGTCACGCAGACCAATGAAGCCTCTCCGCTGTTCGATTCCCGGCAGGACCCACTGTATGGCCAGGATCTCGACATCGACGACACCGTAAACGCCTATCTCAAGGCCGGCGTGCCGCCTTCGAAGTACACGATGGGCCTGCCTTTGTATGGCGCCGGCTGGACGGGCACTCCCAACGTGAATCACGGCTTGTACCAGAACTCAACTGCTCCTTCGCCGGTTCTGCTGGCGAACGGAACAGCAGTATGTACGGATCTCAGCGGTAATACGCCGGGTTGCGATACACTGCTGACCCCCGGACTCTTGACCTATTCGACTCTTACCACGCTTACATCGAATGGTTACAGCAAGTACTATGATGCACGAAGAATCGCCGTATCGCTCTACGATCCCACAAGTGGGACCTTCTACACCTATGACGATCCCATCACGGCGGCTCTGAAGATGATCTATATAAATTTCAAAGTTCCGGGCGGTCTGGGCGGAGCTTATGTATGGGCCGTAAAAGACGATGATGCCAACGGCACGATGGTAAAAACTATGGCTGCAGGCTTGGGCCGCTAGCGATAGCGAACTGGTAGCTGGAACGAATCACCGCAGCAGGCTGGCTTGAGAAAGTCGGCCTGCTTTACTTTTGTGCAGACGGCGCCTGGCTGTTAGCCGCCTCGGGAACTGCGTTGACTAGATCACGCAATGGTTCGATAACTGTGAAGCGAACCAGCGCTTGCGGTTTCTCGGCTTCATCCAGTAAAGCCAGTTGCTGTGCTTTCCAACCGGTCGCAGCGGATAGGCCCGACGAGAGATAGGAAACGACTTGGAGACCCGTGGTGCCGAGTACAGTGAGCTGCTGAGCTCGCAACTCTGCCTGAGCGAGCATTGGCGAGCCAGCCATCAGGCGCAGGATTCCAGGTTCTGCTGCGATCCAGGCTTTGAAGTTGGTGCTAAGTTCGGATTCCTCCTGCAATCGAGTTGCGGGATTCTGCAGGTAAGCGCGTACGAGCAACTCAAAATTGTGGCGCGATGGCGGATCAGGGCGAAGTGCGTCGACCAGCTGATTCAGTACCGTGAGCTGATTCGGGTGCTGCTGATGCGCGCGATCATGGAACGTCACAGGCTCGAGTACAGAGGCCAATATCTGCAGTGGATCAATTTCTACTGTTCCCGCCAACTGACGCAGACTCACCGTCTCCTGCGAGATGTGCGTGAGGCCTAGAGCTTCCAATTGCAGCGACTCGGTGACCAGCCGGCGGTACATATCGTCGACATCGTTGACATCGCGCGGCGACCACAACCGCTCGGCGATGACCGCAGTCCGCGGCCAAATGCGCGAATCGATATCTAGCGCAGTGGTCTGCTCATCCCACATGCAGGCTTCTCCGCCGAGAATGCGCGCCTGCTGTTCGGGGCTCAGAGTATTCGCCTCGGGCAGCGGATCCACCAGATAGTGGTCGGCGGCGGAACTCATAAGATTCAAGTAATAACCAGCCGAAAGAATGCTGCTGTATCCATTCTTCGCGCCGCTTGCAAGCGAATCGAAGCCTCGCCAACTCTGAACGACAATATCCTTGGGCAGGTCCGGAGTGAGAATCTCGTCCCAGCCGATCATGTGCTTACCGTGCTTCTCTAGAATCTTCAGCAGACGCTGGTTGAAATAATTTTGTAGGGCGGCTGTGTCCTGCAGATTGTGTTCGCGCATGAAAGCCTGGATGCGCGGATTCGCCTTCCACTCGACGGCATTGTTCTCGTCGCCTCCAATGTGCATGAAGTGGTCGGGAAAGAGGGCCGCCATCTCCGCGATGAAAGTGTCGAGAAATTTATAGGTGCTTTCGCGCGTTGGATCCATCACCGGATCGAAGACGCCGAACTCCCGCTCGATGTGGAAAGAGCCGAGCGCGCTGGCAAGATCGGGATATCCCACAAACCATGCACTGGTGTGGCCCGGCATGTCGAACTCGGGCACAACCCGTATCCCTCGATCATGTGCATAAGAGACGATTTCGCGAGCTTGCTCCTGCGTGTAGAACAGCCCGTCGGAACCCAAACCCGTGAGTTTGGGGAAAGCCCGGCTCTCCATCCGGAAACCCTGGTCCTCGCTGAGGTGCCAGTGGAAGACATTCAGTTTGACGACGGCCATACCGTCGAGCGTGCGGAGGAGAACGTCGACTGGCATGAAGTGCCGTCCGCAATCGATCATCAGCCCGCGCCAGCGAAAACGTGGAGTGTCGTGAATCGACACCGAGGGAAGAAAATATCCCGATGCATCAGACTGCACAAGTTGCTGTAGAGTTTCGAGACCGTGCATGGCTCCGACGACTGTAGCGGCGTGAAGGTGCGCACCGGACGGGGTGACTTCAAGCGAGTAGGACTCGTCTTCATCGACCGATTGAATGGCTTCTCCAGCTCCATCAACACGGACAATGAGCGCCGCGGATGCGCCAGAAGATGGCGGAGACGCTTGAAACGAAATTCCAGTCCGAATTCTGAGGCGATCAAGGCTGCGCGCAATGGCCGCGTCAAGGCGAGCGTCTCGATAGCCATCAGGGATGGCAGCAAAGGACGGCGTAAGGGTAAGCCGTCCTTCCTGTGCGGAAAGATGCGCTGGTTGCGGCATCAGCGTGTTGACGAATTGGGGAGGCGGGCTTGGCGGCGTTGACTGGCCGGGCGCACCAGCCCAGGCTACAAGGCTTCCAAGAATCATTGCAATTGTCAGATGCATCATTGCTCTTCTTCGCGAACCGCAGGCTTACCCCGCATTAGCGCATGCGCCGGATAAACAGAGTGTGACGTTCTGAGCGATAGAAGCCAACTCCGTAAATCGTAGCCTTGCCCTTCACCGAATAGATGGTCTGGCGAATACGCAGGAGTGAGGCGCCCTTCGGCAGGCTCAGCAACTCCGCGATGTTTGCATCCGCTGACGTGGCATCGACTTCCTCGTCGGCGTATGCCAATTTCGTCTTGTATTCATGTTCGAGAATCGCAAACAGGGAGTTTCTTCCTAGAGGAGCAGACGCCAGATTGGGAAAATCGGTGGCCGGCAAATAGCAGGTTTCGAGTGCAAACGGCTCTTCACTTGTGAGCCGGAGACGTTGGATTCTTACCAGCCGGGTGGTTTCTGGCAGCCCGAGCCTGGCCGCGACTTCCGGCTCGCTCTCGATGATTTTTGCCACCAACACCCGGGAACGCGGGGATAAACCGCGGCTCGACATTTGCTCGGTATAACTCATCAACTTGTTGAAATGAATCTTGGGCACGGCTACGAAGGTACCTGCCCCGAGACGGCGTTCGACGATTCCCTCGTGCTCCAGGCCGGCCAGGGCGTGGCGAGCCGTCATGAGGCTCACTTTGTGAATCTTGGCCAGTTCGCGCTCCGACGCAACCGCATCCCCCGGCTTTAGACGACCGATCCCAATGCGGTCGCGGATTTCGCCCTGAATCTTTTTGTAAGCGGGCATCCCGTTGCGATGATTTCCAGACATAGTCGTTGCCAGACTCTCAGCACGGCAAGCCCGCTAGATAGAGGCACAGGAGACGCGAAGTCCCGCATGCGGCCATTTTGCGGTGCCCTATGCTATATAGCTTATTGCGACTTTGATGTAAAGCCTCAATTCTTGGAAGAGATGGCGTGAATGGTCCTTTCGGGCGGGACCGGCGGAGAACTTGGGCGTGGCGGCGCGCATCCCATTTAAGCGGAGCAGGGAGTCGCAGTACCTGTCAGGTCAATAACAAGCACTTCTACAGACACTTGGCCCGTTATTTCCTCATTCGCAGCTAGTCCGGCCCTTAAAACTTCTCCGGCGCTGATCGCCTTTGACAGGGCGGGAAATCACCGCAGCCGGATCGAACAATTTTCTCGGGCCGATTGCGTTTTTCTTCTTGACTGTGAACTATCGCGTGCTATATAGCATAGTGCGTTTGCATTAGCAGGCCGTTTGTGATCCCAGTTGGGTAGGTCAGTTTGAGGAGGAGTGCGATGACGAAATTAACGTGCCGAAGGCGTAAAGAGTCCACTGAGGATAATTCCGGAGTTGTACGGAAGCGCTTTTCATGGCTGGCAGTTTGTGTCGTTGTCCTAAGTCTGTCGTGCGTGGGTCTAGGGCAAGAGTTGGCCGCGACGCTCACAGGCACGGTGACGGATTCCAGCGGTGCCGTTGTGGGAGGCGCGACTATCATAGTGCACAACGAAGATACCGGCGCGGACGTCCGCTCTCTCAACACTAGCAGCACCGGCAGCTTCAATATTACGAACCTCCCTGCCGGACACTACACGGTCACGGTCAGGAACGGCGGCTTTGATACCTATGTAGCGAAAGATGTCATTCTTAACGTGGCCGAGAAGCACACTCTCGATGTGCAATTGAAGCCCGGCAAGGCGAGCGAGACCGTCGAAGTGACGGCTGAGAACACGCCCATTCAAACCACGACGGCGGAACAATCCGGCACCGTCACTGGCGACCAGGTGCGAGGTTTGGCGCTGAACAACCGCAATTTCGAGCAACTCGTGCTGCTGCAGCCCGGCGTGTCCAATCAACTGGGCGATGAACCTGGATTTGGGCTGTCCAGCAACACCTCAATTTCGGTTAACGGGGCGCGCACCGGCGCCAATAACTGGACGGTGGACGGGGCCGATA
>JBAPQU010000527.1:0-10286 GCA_049280795.1 Candidatus Sulfotelmatobacter sp. | reverse complement strand
CTGAGCAGCCGGTCCGTCACTTGTTGCGCGCTGGGTAGGGTGGCATGGCTATCTCCGGAATCAATCGTCCACCACCACACCGGAGCTCCCCGCCGACGAAGCGACCAATACGTTGGTAGCGTCATCTTGCCGTACGGCGGACGAAACATTCCCTTCGGTTCAATCCATGCGGAAAGCCGTTCGTATCCCGCATCAATGTCGGCGACCGCCTCCCAGGGCAGAGCTTTCCACGCATTAAGATGCTGGTCGGAATGGCAGCCCACATCATGCCCTTCCTGAATCACGCGATCGACAATCTCAGGGTGCTGCTGCGCGTGACGGCCCAGCATAAAAAAGCTGGCGCGTGCGCCGCGACTCTGGAGCAGGTCGAGCAGTTGCGGCGTGAGCCCGTTGCTCGGACCATCGTCATAAGTGAGCGCGAGAATTCGGTCTCTCACCACTTCCTGCCGCGCTCGGTTCATCCGGTAGCGCCGCCACAACCACGGCGAGAAATAAACGGCCGAGCCCGCCAGTCCGATCGTGGCCGCCAGGGCCGTACTCATTGTCTTGCGCATTTTAGATTCGACGCTAGGACACTACCAACGAACGGGAAGGGCACGAGTTTTACTCGTGCCGTTAGTCGCTGAAATACACCCGCGCTTTAGCGCCTGAGGTTCAGAAGCTTCTAAGATTCGTGGACGAGCCGGTTTGCATCCACGCGAAAAGGCCATTCGCCATCCAGCCGCGAGAAAAACGCAGCCCCACTCTGGATCGGGCCAAGCAATTCCGGCTTGCTGGAATGCACTAACGTCCAGCTTCCGTTGCGCAGAAAAAAGCACGACCTCTGCGTCAGCTCCTGCATGAACTGAGGTTCGAGCCGTCCGTGAAGTCCGGCCAGGCCTTGTTCCCATGCGTCGTAGAAAAGATGATCGAGAACTTTGCCAACCGACGGGCTGTCGGATCCAATTTGCAAAACTTCGCCGACCGCGCCCGGCGCCACATAATAGATAAACCAGCCAATGGCTTTCTTATCCTTGTCGCGGACCAGAACGCGCCGCACCTCGCCGAGCGCTTTTCGTTTTGTTACGAACTGCAGCACCCAGTCCAGAGAATTCAAATCGTATTCCGGAAGCAGCAGTTGCTTGCTGGGCATGCTCTGCAAGCACTGCAAGAGCGTTTCGACGCTGAGTTCTTCTCCAGTCGTAGCCGTGGGCCGCACTTGGCGAAAAGGACTTCCCGGAAATCTTGCGGCCGCTCCGTCGGCCAGGCCGCACACAGGTTTCGCCACGGCCCCGAGCGTGGCCATAAGTTTGCTTTTTTTCAAGCGCGTAACACCATGCACGCCGTAGAGAGACGGCCGCAACGGGCGCGCCCACAACAGGCTATACACAGGCACAACGGTGAATCCAAGACTGCGCAACATCTGGCGGCTGTTCTCGTTTGCCGAATCCGTGATCGAAACATCCTGCGTGCCCTTCATGAACGTTCGCACCAGTTGCATCGCCGCCATCGATGCCCGGCATTCCGGATCGAGTACAAAGTTGCTGCCGAACGCCATGCGGACTAGCTTTCCTTGCAAGGTCATCCGCCGCGGCAAGGCGCCGAAAAATCCCCGAACTTTTCCTTCGCCATCTTCATAAACCCGCGAGACGATTCCTTCGTCGCGCCAGGGATTTTGCAGGAATAATTCTTCAAAGTAGGTTTTAAGGCTGGCAGGCGAAGGGCCCTGGCGCTCGTGCAAAACCTTCCATACCAGGTCCGATACCGCCGGCACATCTCCCGCAACAAATGCCCTTAAACCTGCCATATTTCCGAACGGCGCCTTTCTCTTTCTCTCTTACGACTCTCTCTGCCGGCTCTCTGCCGATTGCACGTAGACCGCGAAGGCCTGCGCTCACTTCACTAAATCGTACTGCCCCCATCGATTACGAGCACTTGCCCAGTCAGGAAGCTGGCTTTATCCGACAATAGAAACAAAACTGAACCAACCACATCTTCCGGAACGCCCAGTCGGCCCAGCGGCGTGCGCCGCAGGATTTGTTCTTTTTGATGATCGTTCAGCCCTTTGCTCATCTCGGTATCGTAGTAGCCGGGAGCCACCGAATTCACGCGAATATTTTGTTCTCCCAACTCTCGCGCCAATGCGCGCGTGAAAGCGTCCATGCCACCCTTGGTAAAAGCGTAAACCGACATGCCGCGAAATCCCCGAATGGAGCTGATCGACGAAATATTCAGAATCACTCCGCCAGCTTTCGCCACCAGCATCCTGCGTACCACCGCTCTCGTCAGCCGGAGCGTGCCTTCTCCATTCACCGCCAGAAGTTTGTGGATCGTCTCTTCGGGCATCGTCGCCAGCACGCCGTCGGCGGCAATTGCAGCGCAGTTGATCAAACCATAAGGATCGCCGAACGCCGCGCGCGCCGATTTGAGAAACGCCGCCACAGACGGTCCATCGGATAAGTCGGCAGTCGCGAAAAAGAATTTGTCGTTTCCGCTGAGCCGATCGATAAAGTCGGATCTTGTCCGGCTGAATGTGCTGACGCGATAGCCGCTCTCCAAAAGTCCACTTACGATCGATTTCCCAAGCCCCCGACTACCGCCGCTGATGATGATATGACGATCGACAGCCGGTGTCGTGGTCGTCATGAAGTCTTCGTCCTGAGCGTCTTGCCCGCGGGCGAAATGTCGATTCGTTCCACCAGTTTGATCATCCGGGGTTGCTGCGGGCTGGCCAGCTGCGACCGGCACACGCGAAAAACAGTTTCCTTTAGAGCCTCAGCGTTCTGATTTGCATCCGGCACAATTTCGCAAGCCACCAACTCGCCCGCGATCGACGAATGCTTGCCGAAAACTCGCACGTCGGAAACGCCGGGAATGGCGCGAATCGTGCGCTCCACCTCGATGGGGTACACCTTGCTGCCCGCGACATTGATCATGTCCGACTTCCGCCCAACGAAGTAGAAGCGATCCTGTTTTTCTTCCACGAGGTCGCCCGTGGCAAACCAATCGCTCGCGGCCGGACGGTTCGACGAGTACGGGTCATACATCCGCATCGCATTCGGAGATCGCGCGAAAAGCTCTCCGCCTTCGACTTTGAGTTCGACCTGGTCCGACAATGCCTGATTGAGAAAGCTTGAAGGAAATCCCGCAATACCATCGTTCACCGCAAAACATCGTCCCAACTCGGTTGTAGCGTAAATGTGCACCAACCGCGCATCGAGAAAATGTTGCCGAAGCTGGTCGAGAATCGGCTGATCGACTACCTCGCCGCCCAGCGTAATTTGCTGAATCGGTATGCGACGCAACAGCCCGCGGTCTACGAACATCAACAGCCGCCGCCAAAAAGAAGGCGTCGCAGAAACGAACTGCACCTTCGCGTCGTGCATGAACTGAGCCGTCGTTTGTGGATTCATCTCCGGCTCAGCCGCCGCCAACGTTCCTCGATTGGCGAAGCACTGCAACATTACCTGCAAACCGGCATAGAGATTGGGACGGTAAGTCAGGAGCCATCGCGGCGCAGGATGTTTGGAATCCTGCCGCACCGGACGGCTCAGGCTCTCCCACGAGTGCCTCGCTGCTTTCGGCGCTCCCGTGCTTCCTGAAGTCAGAATTGTAACCGTGCCCGTCCCGCTCCAGGCCGCTTCATCCGGCAACTCATGCGCGGTAAAACTCGAGGCTTCCTCATCTCCAGAAGCAACCAGCAGCGCTCCCAACTTAAGATTGCGCGCGAGCCGCAGCGTTTCTTCGAGAGGCAGATGAGCGTCGAACAAAAAAACGTCGCACTCAAGTTTGGCGAGTGCTGCCAAAGCGGCATAGCTCTTGGCGGTCGGCGGGAACGACAACCCAACTCGCCGCTGCCTCACCGCTCCATGGCTATCTGCAATTGCGCGGGCTCCCGCCCGCAGTTCTGCCCATGTGGTCGAGCACTCGCGCGTGACCACGGCCTGTTGCTGCTCGGGTACAGTTTCGTCGAAAAGAATTCGGCTTAGCATTAGAAAACTAAATTAGGACTCTAAGTTAGGACACCAGGAATTAGTCGTACACAGCCGCAAGATCAGCGAGGGTCTTGATTTGAAATTCGGTCTCGGTTGCAAACGGATCTTTTCCGGTGAGCTCTTCCATGCGGATCACCGCCTGGGCAAAGTCCAGCGATTCCAGACCGATCTGGTCCAGAACTGTGTCCGGATCAAGCGACGGCACTGCGAGGCTCTTCATTTGGAAGACCTCGGTAAGCACTTGAACGATACGACCCTGATTTTCCGTGATGGCAATCATGCGATTCTCTTTTCTCCTGTTTGAGCGCTTAGCACCGGCGCGCCGCCCGGCCGCACTAAAGACCGCAGTTTGCGTTTCAGTGCAAACGCGTAAGGGAGCCAGCGGTACGCTCCCGCCAGCTTTAAGCGGAACTCGATTGGCCAATCGGTAGGTGTGACGCCGACGCGCCCACTGACAAATTCTTTCGGTTGCGTGAAGGCAAATTCTGGAAGAGCCGTGAAAACCCGATCATAACAGGCTTCACGGCACCCCTCGACGACGCCGTCACTGAACGCGCCGTAAGGAAAGCTGAACAGCTTTACCTTTCGCCCTAATATGTTCTCAAGCTTCGCCCGCGATCCAGCCAACTCCTGCTGGAGTTGATCATGGTTCAGTACGCTAGGCAGCACGGGGTGCGTCATCGTGTGCGATCCGATAGTTACCAGCTCAGAGGGCAGTTGCCGAAGCTGCTGCTCGGTCATCACCCTCTGTTGTGAGGGATCGTCTCCGCCGAAATACTCCCACTTAGGATTGGTTCCGAGCGCTTCCGTCACAATAAACAGAGTGGATGGAATCTTTCTTTGTGCAAGCTCAGGCAACGCATTCGTGATTATGTTTTCGAGTCCATCATCGAAGGTAACGGCTGCACAACGCCCGCCGTTCTCTGGCAGACTCTCGATAGCTGCGGATACCGGAGTCGTGTTGCGGACCAGCACGTCCATCTGCCGGGCGAATTGAGCCCGCTGCTCGGACGTGACCGAATGGTAGGCCAGTACAACGCAGCCTCGGCGTGGCTGCAGCCGGTCCCATGCCCAGACCAACAAACTTCCACTCAAATTAACGACTCGCTTCAACATGATCTAATTCCTCTCCATCAATGCAGAAATTCTTACGCTGTCTCGCCCGATGACGGATGCCGCAGCCAGATCGGGATGGCCGGCCAACTCATTTTGAACTGAAAATGTTTGGTGGGGTTTAGGCTCTTGATCCTTAGACGTTCGATTCGTATAGATCGGGAGTGCTCTTCGGCGCCACACGCGGACTCTTGCTCGATCCGGCGGGCGATAGCAGCGCCTTCATCGTCGCGATCCATTTCGATCCCGTCGATCGCAGAGCTTCTTTTTGTTTCGAGCTTCTCTTAAAGGGAGACAGGATCGCGATGACCAGCAGGCGCAGGGCCGCATTGAACCCCATCGCAATCCGAAATGCCACTCCATACGCGCGCCCATAATTCTTCACGCAAAATCGCACTGCCGACTTCATCTTCATCACATTTTGCCACTCCGGCGCGCTGCTCTTGCCGGCATAGTGGACAATGGTCGCGCTTCCGACGTAATAGTTGGTCAATCCCGCGCGTTCAGCTTGGTAGCACAAATCCACATCCTCGGCATACATGAAGTAGTCTTCCGCGAACATGCCGACTCTCTCGAATACTTCCCGCCGCATCAACATGCACGCGCCCGAAATAGCCTGGACCTTCGCCGGAGCCGGATCGTCGGAAAAAAGTGGACCGATTCCGCAGAGCCTTGGCCAGCGCAGCCGCAAGTACTCAAGCTCGAAACACTGGCTCAAAATGGTTGGGTATAGCATGATGCAGCTGGTCTGGATCGTCATATCTCCATTTAGCAGCTTGCACCCCACCACGCCGGCGTCGGGAAGGGAGCGAATCGCGCTCAGCATAGTCGTTAATGCAGGGCTGACCAGCTTGGTGTCCGGATTCAGGAATAGGACGTACTCTCCCTTCACATGCCGCACTCCGAGATTATTCGCCCCGGCAAAGCCCAGGTTCTCCTTGCTCAGGATCAAAACGATGTCGGGAAACTGCTGCTTCAGGACGCTCGGATCGCCCGCAGGCGACGCGTTGTCGACCACAATAATTTCAAAGGAGATCCCCCGCGTGTGCTCATAAATACTCGGAATGCATTCGAGCAAATACTCGACCGAGTTCCAGTTGACGCAGACGATCGAAAGGTCCACGGCGGCCGCGGGGTTAAGCTCTTGATCTTCCATTAAATTCATAATTCACTTTGGGGGCAGCCGGAGCATGCCGGTTTGAGTTTGAATCGTGAGTTCCTCGGCTCAGGGCTTAAGGAATTCAATAGCTAGGCAATGGCGCGGGACGTATTGTCCCGCTCCCAGGCAATGTTTCCGTCACGAAGACGCCTTTGGGCTCGATTCTTCGCGAGAGCCGTAACCAGACAGTAGACCGCCAGCCGGGGCCACAGCCGCGGCTTCCGGAATAAACCAAGAAGCGATTGATGGTTGCTCTCACCCCGGTTCCGCCAGAGTTGGGGAAAGCGGCTGGCCAGTTCAAGTGACCCATAATGGGCCCGCGTCTTCGTGGCGATCAGATCCTTCATGGTTCGCGGCGGAAACACCGTCGATGTTGCGGAACCAACAGTTTCCCGTTCTCCCGGTTGAAAGTGGATGCGGACATAGCCGTCATCGGCAGTCAGACGGGGAAACTCGCCGAAGCGCTTGCGCCCAGCTTCCGACAAGGCATACACGCCCGAGCCGCCGATCCCTTCCTGCGCCGAAGGCAGAAGCGATCGAACGTCATAGCAGGCGCGAACCGCCCATGAGCAACCCGCCAGATCGAAAGTCGGAGTCGGAGCCACCGCCAGCACATCTCCCCGTTCCAGGTGCTGCGCTAACGTTCGGATCGCTTGCACGCTGATCACCACGTCGGCATCTGCATAGATGCGCGGAAAGCCTAATGCCGCTTGGTCGCCCAAGTTCAGCGCGTGAGCCTTGCCGGCCACACTGGTCTCAATGACCCGCACCCGCTCTCCGAAGCCGCCGGCCACCGATGCGGTATCGTCGGTACATCCGTTACAAACGACAATCACGTCCAACTCATCTTGCTCAGCGCCATTGAGAGTTGACTTCAAAGTCCGGGCGATTACCGAACTCTCATTGTGCGCGGGAATGATGATTGAAATCATAGTTGTTCGGACGGTTCGGGTTCAGCCGAAGAAAAATCAGTGTTGGGATTTTCTGAAAACTACTTCCATGCACGGTCCCTCTCCCGCCACGGATGCGAGTTGCGCCAACGGCGTCGCAACCGCGATGCGGAATCCCTTGGACACGACCTTCATCGGCAAACTTCGCGGTTTGGGTTTGGACTGGGGCGTCGGCTCAAAACCAAATTTTTCCAGCACGCTGGAGCAGACATATCCCGTACTGCGCTCCAGATAGGAAACTTTCGGCGTTCCCACGCTGACTTCCTCGAACCCAAGCTCGGTCATGACGTAGCGAATCGATGCCGGAGAAAAGTGAGACAGATGCCGCGGCAGTTCAAGGCCATACCAGTAGGAACCGAACAGCCGCGCCTCCCAGGAATCGATGTTCGGCATCATGGCATAAAAGATGCCGCCGGGCTTCAGCCACTCCAGCACCTTAGCCAGGAACTGACGCGGAGCATAAACGTGCTCCAGAAGATCGAAGGCGGTGATCGCATCAAAGCTCGCTGGCAGAAATGGAGCCGCAATTGCATCCCCCACGAAGACTTCAGCGCCCGTGATGGCCCGCGCCCGCTCGGCCGTCGATTCCTCCATCTCGATTCCGTACAGCTTCCACGCCGGTCCTCTCATCGCGCCCAGAAACCCGCCGGAGCTGCACCCGATGTCAAGAATGGCTCCTCCGGATTTGTGCTGCGAAATCATTTTCACCTGGTCTTTCCAGCGGCGGGCGCCCGCCCACTCTCCTCCGGCGACGATCGCCTTGTGGTAGTCCTCGGTGTAGTGGCGTCCCATCTCCTCAGGCCTTGGCGGGTCCGCAAGCGAGACGGCGCGGCACGACTCGCACCGCACCAGCCGGTACACCTCCGTGCGCAGATGAAACCTGTCTGGAGCCATCAGCAAATCGGCGAGTTGCTCACCGCCGCAGATCTCACAAGTCACGGCTTGCGGACCTGCACCTTCCTGTGCGGTTGTTGCCATCTCGGGATCGACCAGAGTGTTTGATGCATTCATTAGGATCTACTCACCTTTCGCTTGAACTAATCGGCAGCTTCAAAGGCCGGCTTCTGAGTGCGCACGCGGATTGCGCGGCGCGGGAACAAGACGCCCAACACAGTTTGACTATCGCTGGTGGTGACGAACCCGGTCAGCCGCAGCGCCGGCCACAAAGCCAGAGCGCAAGCTCCAAAAATTATGGCAGCGTGCACGGCGGCAAACATGCGCGGCCCAAGTGTGGGCAGCGGAATATAACTTGCCGCCACACCCACCGCGACAATCCCAGCGGTCGAAATTACCGCTTTGTAAAAATCGGAAAGCAGCGTCTGCGGACGGAATACGTGGAAGGTCTTCGCCACTGCGTAGACCATGAAGAGCATGCCCAGCATCTCCGCGAAGGCCAGCCCACCCAGAACCCCGTAGAATCCAATGCGGTGCGCGAACATGGTGACCGAAAGCAAAGTAGCGATCACCAGAACCTGCCGGATGTTATCGAGCACCGCGCTGCCTGAAATGCGGTAGAGAACCAGTCCCAGCACCGAAACTGCCTGGAAAACCCCCGCCAGAGCAACCAGTGCCAGCGCGGTCTTGAATTGTGGAGCATTCTGCCCGGTCCAGGCGAAGATGATGGCCGCGCCAAAGCATGCGATCAGCGAGAGCGGAATCAGGGCAAAAGCCATCGTCACTTTGAAAGACTTGTGCAGGAGATTCCCCATCCGCTCGACTGCCCCGGAGGCGTAAACCATGGAGCCACCGGAAAGAATCGAAAGCAGAAATGCGTCCTGCAGCATCTGCGCCGGATTTACCAGCCGGAGGCAGAGCGCGTAAATGCCGGCGAAGTCCACCCCAAATGCATGCAGCATGGTGACGGGCAGAATCGCGGCATAGAGAACCTGCAGCACGCTGACCAACTGGTAGCTGCCCGCAAACCGGAAAAGCTCGCGCAACACGCTTTTTTTGATGTGCCGCATCGCGATGTGGATCTGCGGCACGACCTTGCGCGAAGCTGCAAAGCAGCACACTACATAGGCCAGTTCTGAAGCCCCCATCACCGACGCCATGGCCAGCAACCCGTAGCCAAAGTGCAGAAATGCGACAATCGCGATCGCTTCCGCAACCGCAAACCCGATCCCAAATCGTCTCGCGATATCGATGCGGTGCCCACCCATGATGATGGCTTCAAACACGGCGCCCACATTCGCCATGACCATGATCAAAGCCAGCACGGAAATCGAACTGCTCGTCTCTTTCAGAAACTGTAGAGGCACTCCGGCGGCTTGGGCGAGCGCATGCGAAAAAAACGCGATCGGTATCAACCCGACGACGGACAGCGTGAGTATGGCTGCGCAGCCCGTGCTCAGCAGTTGGCTGGCCTTGGTGTAGTCTCCGGTGCCGGTCGCTTCCGCGACATACTTTTGAAACGCCGACTTGACGCCCACCGTTCCGAAGCGCATGTAGGCGGCGGTGGTCATGATGATCGACCAGATGCCGTATCCGCCCAGGCCGAGGTGGTAGATCACAATCGGAATTGTGATCAACCGGGTCGCAACCTGCGTGCCTCCCAGGATGATGCCGAAGATGGTATTGGTTCCAATGCTGGCCGCGAGCTTCGGGCCGGAACTGGAAATAACCTTCGGCTCAGTGCAGGCCGGAGCGCTGTCGAGAGTAGTGGTCATAATGAATTCGTACGAACTGATTCTTCCGCGAGCGGCCAGGTCATCTCTGTCTCAACCACGCTGACTGCCTCCGGCAAAACTTCAGGTTCCACCGGCTTCAACTCTTTCTTCCGCTGCGCCAGCGCCACGACCGGAATCATGGCGAGGAAGCAATACCACACCACCTCGGTTTGATCGAAATAGGAAATGCCGATGAACGACACCACGTTGGCGAACAGCGCCGCGCCCATCGCCCAAATAAAGAGTGCTCTCTTCTTGTCCTTGCCCGCAGCCCGCCGGGCTCGTCCCAGGTACTTAAATCCGTAGACCAGGACCGCCACAAAGAAAATAAAGGGAAGGAGTCCGGAATTATCGCAGGTCGCCACGTACTGGTTGGCGGTGTCCCACATGTCCCAGCCCCAGGCGCTGGTATCCCTTACGC
>JBAPQU010000526.1:0-5399 GCA_049280795.1 Candidatus Sulfotelmatobacter sp. | reverse complement strand
GCCTCCAACAGTTGGAACCGTGTGGTCGGCAAGTTCAGCATTTTTCTCCCCACCATTCAGGGGATAAAAAATACGTCGTTCCTTTTGGACAGAAGAATAGAAATAGCCACCCAATCTCAAATCTTTGAATTTCAAATTTGGGGCATTCCAGAATTCGTCAAGAGCATCCTCTCGACCAGGGACAGTATCGATGCAGAAAAGGAAGAAGCGCTGGTTACCAAAATCACACAAGAGTATCCAGTGCTTGGAGAGGACTTCAAAACGCACGAATCTACGCTGAAAACAATCGTCGAGGGCACAGCGCCATTGGCCGAAGTATTCGAGCATCTCGGGTTGGAAGAAAACCCGCTCCGCAAAATACTGAACAGCGCAAGCCCACCAACCGTCTCCAGCGTATTAAATCTTTTAGAAATCCTCGGCAAGAAATAAATCATCGGATTCAAAACCATCTTTTGTTCGGCCCCGAACCCGCTCCACTTCCGACCCTGCCATAATCACCCCTCCAACGGAGAACACATGACCAACCTCGACCACCTGCTGGAACGCAATAAATCCTTCGCTGCTCAGCAGTCGGCTGGCGGGTGGTCCGGGCTTTTGATCTCGCCGGGCATCACCAGCAAAGTGGGGTGCCTGTGATCTTTCAACACGTTGTCCATTCGACCAAAACCAGAGAAGCTGATTGTGCTGAAGCAATCTCTTCCGAGGATAGATCGAATGGACATCCACAAGAATGCCCGACTTACCCTGCGCAGTCGAGAAGATTTGGTACATCGGGTTTCTCGGGGAGTGACGTTGAAGCGGGCCGCGGCCCGCTTCAATGTCACTCCCAAAACCGCCGCCAAGTGGGTTCACCGCTTTCGCGCCGTGGGAGCGTCGGGTTTGTTCGACCGCTCCTCACGCCCGCTGCGCAGCCCGCGTAAAACTTCTTTGCCGTTAATCGCTCAGGTCATCGAACTGCGCCGCCAACTCCGCCCCGCCTATCAGATCGCGCAGGCCACTCGCCTCAGCGCCGCCACCGTCAGCCGCATTCTGCAGCGTGCTCACCTCAATCGCTGGCGGCATCTGCATCCCGCTCCGCCGGTCGTGCGCTATGAACACGCCGCTCCCGGGGACATGCTTCATCTCGACATCAAGGGCATGACCCGTTATCAGCAGGTCTCCATTCGCGGCGACGGCCGCCGCCGCGGCCGCCCTCGGTTCGCCGGCTGGCAGGCTCTTCACGTCGCCATCGACGACCACTCCCGCCTCGCCTTCTCCCGCATGCTGCCCAATCAGAAAACCGAAACTGCCATCGCCTTCCTGCACGATGCCCTCGCTTTCTACGCCCAGCGCGGCATCCGCATTCGTCGCCTGCTTACCGACAACGGCAGCTGCTATCGATCCCGCCAGTTTCGCCACGCTTGCTCGGTCCTCGGCATTGCTCACCGCTTCACGCGTCCCTATACTCCCCGCACCAACGGCAAAGCCGAACGTTTCATTCAAACCGCCTTGCGCGAGTGGGCCTATGTGCGCCATTACCATGACTCACTTGAACGCGACGGCCAGCTCGCTCCCTGGCTCGACTACTACAACTTCCGCCGTCCCCATGGTAGCCTCGGTTACGCTCCACCCGTCAGTCGCGCTCCGGTTTTCGAAGGTACAACGTTTTGAGGGATCACAGGCACCCCCGCCGTTAGTCTGTCAAGCCAACCCGGCGAAGCAGGTTCTGATAGCGGGGGTCGGAGCGGAGATTATCGATGCGCAAATCAGCCTTCAGGTGCCAGGAGAGGTCCAACGATTTCTCCTGATAGGCCTTCTCCAGGAACTTGAAGGCTGAGTCTTTATCACCCAGCGTGGCGTATAACGTTGCGATCCGGTAAGGCGAAACATCGACTTTGGTCGATTTTTGCTCTAACTCCCGCAGCATCTTCTGAGCTTCAGATCTTCTCCCCACACCCGCGTAGGCGTGCGCCAGCGATAGTGTGGCATCATCATTGCCGCCTGACATCTCAACTGCTTTCTGGTACTCGGAGATGGCTTCCAATCGTTTTCCCGTCCCCTCGTAGCCGATGCCGAGATAGTAATGTTCAAGCCATTCCTTGGGATTCAAAGCCATTCCCCTGCGGCCGACTTCAAGCAACCTGTCGAAATCGCGCAACTGGTAATCTACGGCCGATTCGGTGAGGGTTGCGCTGACGCTCTTATCCAACTCCAGAATTTTGGCCATCTCCGCTTCAGCCTCGGATCGCCGCCCCCTGAAGGCGAGATATGCCGCTCGATCCTCATGGGCGCAAATGTAACTCGGAGCCAAAGCGATTGCCTGATTCAACTCTCGTTCGGTGGCGTCCCAATCCCAGTTGTACCGCCAACTTAATACCGCGAGGGTGTCATGGGCTTCGCCGATGCTGTCGTCCAGAGACAGTGCATGCCGAACCGCCTCTTCCGCTTGCCGGTAACCGGATTCTGGCGGCATGTGCCCGAAAAATACCAAATAAACGTTGGCATCCGCCAGGCCAGAATAGGCCAGCGCAAATCCCGGATCTTTACGAACCGCCTCTTCGAAGTATGCCTTCGCTGTATTAAGAGGCCCAGCCATCGTGTACTGATTCGACAGGTAATAACGTCCTCTGAGGTAAGCATCGTAGGCTTCCGGATTTACCGGGCGGACCGCTCCAAACCGAGCCTGCTGCTGCGGCGTTACCTGCGCGCGAACTTGCAACGCGATAGCTTGCGCCACCTCGCTTTGCAAGCTGAGAACGTCTCCCAGGTCACGCTCATACGTCTCGGCCCAAAGATGTTTGTCGGTGGGCCCGTATAGAAGCTGAGCCGTAATCCGCACTCGTTGCCCCGAACGCATTACCGACCCTTCGATGATCCCGTCCACGTTCAGTTCTCTGGCAATCTCCGGTAAGTTCTTCTTCGTGCCCTTGTATTGCATCACAGAAGTCCGGGAGATCACTCGGAGGGTGCCAATCTTGGCCAGGTCCGTAATCAACTCATCCGTCATGCCGTCAGCGAAATATTCCTGAGCGGGATCTCCGGAAAAGTTATCGAGCGGCAGCACGGCGATGGAACGCACGGAAGGTGTGGCAACTGCGCGATGCAAAAGGGCGGGGATCACTATAGCGGCCGCGATCGCAAAGGTCAGCAATAGCGCAGCGATGAGAATGGTGCGAGATCTGTTTCGTACCGGCGCAATCGGAGTTTCCAGGGATGGTTGGATTGGCTGGGAGGGCAGCGGTTCCTCAAAGCCCACTCTTTCGACCGTGCCGATGAATCGGTATCCCCTGCGAGGCAGGGTTTCGATGTAACGCGGAGTTCCAGCTGAGTCTCCCAGCGTTTCACGAATTCGCGCAATCGCGTTATGCAGGCTGTGGTCAAAATCGACAAAAGTTTCGGCTGGCCAGAGCTGCGCTTGAAATTCCTCGCGGGTCACTAGCCCGCCTGCGCTATTCAGCAGCGTCGCCAACACCTGAATCGGTTGGCCTTGCAGACGCAGCCTAACGCCTGCCTTTCGCAGTTCGCCGGCCCGAACATCGAGTTCAAAACTATCAAACCGCAGGACGCGCGAGGCTGGAGCCGCCGTCAACATACGAACTCCCCAAAAGGCTACTAAGGCTACCACATTATTTCTGCGGCTTGAGGCTTATGTGCAGCGTCACTAAGTCTATATTTTTCTTTGGTTTAACCGATGGAGGAAACTTTGGGGAAGGAAGGAGGTGGCGTGGATTGATCGCCTGCCCAGTTCAATGCAAGATGAGCTCGCTTGGTGCGCCGCAGAAACGATCGCGGCTGACAATCTCAACGATCGATATAAAAAAAGGAAAAACTTATGACGACACAGATCTTCCAGCTCGCCCAGAAATCCATGCTACAAAACCTGCGACGAACCCTAACTTTAGCTTTGTTCAGCAGCCTCATCGTAGCTACGCCGCTGCTCGCGCAGAAACCTTCTCAGCATGCTGCCGCCCATGAAACGTCCTCGCCCAACCTGGTGCAGCTTGTTCGCGAAGGAACGAAGCAGTACATCGACGTTAACAATGCCACCGCAGCCGGCTACGGACCATTTCTAGGCTGCGTATCAGGTGACGATCACGGGGCGATGGGTGTGCACTATGTCAACGGCACATTGCTCGGCAACCTCACGCTTGACCCCTCCCAGCCACAGGCCCTGATCTATGAGCCATTCAATGGCAAGATGACACTTGTAGGCGTCGAGTTCATCCTGGACTCGGCGAGTTGGCTTGCCGCCAATAACGACACTCCTCCGGTGCTCAACGGGCAGGTGTTCAATTTCGTCGGCGCTCCGAATCGCTTCCACATCCATTCATTCTTCGAACTCCACGTCTGGGCCTGGCGCGATAACCCGCAAGGCTCGTTCGTGGACTGGAACAACAACGTGACCTGTGCGGGTGACTAACTAAGAAACGGGAAAGAAGCTCGGATTCCGGGCTTGGAAAACTTGCGGAACTAAAGTGCCTCACGCTTCGGAGCTTGTAAAGTCGCAGGACTTTGCAAGATCAGGAAGCGTGGGGCAGCTTAATGCCTTGGTAATATCGAGAAAAGTCCGAGCTTCGCTCGAACTGCATAGCCGAGGCCGGCTGTCCTCACATAGGAATTTTTGTTGACTGCAATACTCGCGGATTCCACCCGATCCACTACCCTATTGACGAACCTCTTCCTTCTATGTACGATGGTAGAGACAAGTTTGCTCTTCGGGGCAGACAGAATTTCATGCAGAGTGGCTGAGGGACGAGCCCTGTGACGCCACGGCAACCGGATCGGGATCATATATCTCGACCGCCAGGTGCCAACTCCCGCCCGGAAACGGGGAACATGAGATTCGGATGCGAGCTTCATTTTTATTTGCATTCCGACCTCTTTTCCCTATTTCCTGGAAAAAGAGGCCGTTCTGTTTTAGGGCGCTTTTTGCGGGCTCGTCCTCAGCTACTCGCTGCTGATTCAGAAAGCGAGTAGCCCGATGTCGAATTACGACGGAGCTCATTACGAATTGCGCTGCCGGGAATGCGGCCGAAGCTGGGGAAACCAGCCCCGCTCCATCTGCGACGAGTGTTTCTCTCCTCTCGAAGTTGCATACGACTACGACGTAATCCGATCCGCGATTGCCCAAGGAACTTTCAGCCACGAGCGCATCGCGCAGCGGCCGACGAACATGTGGCGCTACGCCGAGTTGCTGCCGCTGCCGGCGGGTTTTGAACCGCGGCTGCCGGTCGGCTTCACGCCGCTGATCCAGGCGCCACGTCTGGCGGAGCGGCTGTTCGGCGCGCAGGCTGGCTCGAAGACCGCGCAGAATCTCTATCTCAAGAATGATGCCGTCTGCCTGCCCACGCTGAGTTTCAAGGACCGCGTGGTGGCCGTGGCGCTGGCGCAAGCGAAGGCTTTCGGCTTCGACACGGTTG
>JBAPQU010000525.1:0-5609 GCA_049280795.1 Candidatus Sulfotelmatobacter sp. | reverse complement strand
GTTGGTGACCACGACTGCGTACTCGCATCCAGCCTGGGCTGCGGCTGCCATGCGGGCACGCAGCAGCGCCGTTTGCAATCCGCGGCCGCGATACTCGAGCAGCGTTCCGGCTCCGCCGAGCGCGAAGATGCGATGCTCGGGAATGGCCAACCCGGTGCCGCAGGCCACCATCTTGCCATGGATACTGGCTACGAAAGCAAGTGCACCTTCCATCTGATACAGAGGTTCGAGCAGTCCGCGATAGGGCTCGGGCGCTCCTTCGGGAAAGAAGGCACGCTCCACGATCGCGCCTGCCTCCGCCGCCTCTTCCGGCAAGCTGCGGCGAATTTCGTGAACCTTGGTAGGCGGGGAAAACTCTTCTTTGGGATCGAGCTTCCGGTAGAGCACATTGTTCAACTCGGCGATGCCGTAGCCGCGCTCCTTGAACATCTCGAACACAGATGCATCGTGCAGGGGGCACAAGTCTACTTGTGACGGAGCATTGTGCGCGCGGTAGAACTCTTCCAGGCGATCAAAGGCCTCTGCGGTAAATGGCCGGTCGAGGCCCGCGCCTGTTGCTCTGCCGATGGGCGATCCCAGACCAGCAAACACCATGTGACCGCCGCAGATTTCTTCCTCGGCGGCTCCAATCTCCGGGCGCGTTTTCTGGAATACACGCGCGTAGAGAACCTGCGGCATTTCTTCGCACGCCTCAAAACGGCGCGCCAATGCCTTATCCACGAATTGCATGGGAATCATCCTTTCTGGATTATGAAACCTTGTTGGGAACAATGGCGAGACAGAACGAAACGCGCACCCGTCGACGCTGCTTCATTCAGAGTGCAGCTTGCTGGTTACCGTACGGTGGTCATAGGCAAGAGAGTACAGCATACTTCGAAAAGATTCGTTTGGGAATGGTTGCGATCCGGTGGAGTCCGTTTCGGAGCCTGTACGCTTGCCGCCGGCGGGAGCGTCAAGCTCCGCTTGATGGACAGGTGGGGCCGGCCCCACATGAGCCAATTATGAGTTCTAGATTCGCATTGCTGAGTGAGCATTCGTGGATCGGGTAGAATGCTCCGTTCTTGTGGCTCAGTGAAAACCGATCATTCGCTGCTTTGGAATAAGAATTAAAGATAAGGGCCGGAGGTTACCGATGCCAGCCAGGGTCTCACATGGGGTTCTGAAAATCGTGGTGATCTTGGTGTTGAGCAGTATGGGGCAGTCCTGCAGCCATGCCAGACAAACTTCGAATGCGGAAGAAGCCAAGGCCGCCCCGCCGCCCGCCGATATCCCAGCGTGCAACGGATCGGGTTTGAGCGCTGGACGCACGCCTTCGCAGGTCAACCTGCATCCGCACTATGTGACGCTCTCATGGAATGCGGCCGTTCCCGTTTCGAAGTCGCCGCGGGATGCCATCAGGGGCTATTACGTGTATAGGAGCCTGACATCGGAGACCTATGGGGAGAGCAACAGAATCAGTGAAATGCCGGTGAAGGGAACCCGCTGCATCGATAGTAACGTCGCAGCGCAGGGCACATATTTTTACGTGGTCCGGGCGGTTACGGAAGGCGGAAAACAGAGCGGCTCTTCGCACGAGATCAAGGCAGTGGTTCCATCCCCTTAACGCCTTTTAGTGCGCTCGCGAACGGTCCGCAGCGGCTAAAGCCGTAGCTGATTCTGCGGGGATTCCGGCATCGCTGAAGGGATGCCCTGATACAAATCGTAAGTCGGCAGAAAGAGCCTACCCATTCCAACGATGCCGTTAGCCAAATCTTCAGCTGGCCCTATGGGATCGCTGCTTGCACTGGTGGCGTCGAGCGGCTACTTTCCTGTCCAGCGGAATTCACCGAAGTAGCCGCGTAGTAATACGTCTGGCCGGAGACGACCGTGGAGTCGGTGTAGGAAGTGCTGGGCTGCAAAGAGGGATTGACTTTGGAATAGTTGCCGTTCGCAGCGGTGCTGCGATAAACGTTGTAACCGACCACGTCAGTGCTGGAATTCCAATAGAGATTGACGCTGTAGACAGGCGCTGCGCCAACACCGCTCATTGATTCGGTCGTCTGCGACGTGGAAGCGTTGCTGCCAAACGTGAGCGAGCCAGACACGTTCCCGCTGTTCTGCGGGGTGAAGATCACGTTGAATGACTCGCTCTGGCCGGCGGGGATTGTCAACGGAAGAGAAACTCCGTTCAGGGCAAATTGGGAGCTGCTGCTGCTGGCGGAAGAGAGGGTTACACTGGCGCCGACCGCGCTGATGGTGATGGGCTCCGTCCCGGTTTTTCCAATGGTCACGCTGCCGAAGTTCAGCGGCGCCGGAGCTATGACTAGCTGGCCCGCGGTAATTCCCGTGCCCGAGAGCGGAACGATGAGGGCTGGACTAAGCACAAACAAAGTCCCACCAACCGTGCCGGGCGATTGCGGCGTGAAGGTGAGATTGAAGGTAACACTCTGCCCGGCCGCTAAAGTCAAAGGCAAGCTGGGACCGCTCAGTGCAAACTGACCTCCGGTTGTTGTTATCGCGGAGACCGGCACCGGCCAGGAACGATCATTTTTGAACGTGACAGGAACGGTAGCGCTGCTTCCCACGGTTACGTTACCAAACGATGCCGCTGATGGACTGGCAGTCAGGGCTTCGCTGTTCACGCCCGTGCCCTCAACCATAAGCGAAAATGCAGGGTACTTGATACTGGAGAATAGGATCGTTCCGCTCGTCCATCCCTGCTTAGCGGGAGTAAAGCTGATACTCAGATTGAAACTCTGACCAGGAGCCAATGACATGGGCAGGCTCAATTCCGAGCTGGTGAAATCCGAGTTGGTTCCCCTCATGGAGTCGATGGTCATGGTCGCCGCCCCACTATTTGTGAGCGTGACGAGCAAGGTCTCGGTCTGACCGACAACGACGCCGCCAAAGCGTATGCCGTTTGGATTGGAGGCGAGTTGAGGAGACGCTGCTGCGCTCAACGGGAGCAACCCAAGCAGGAAGATCGCCAAGCCGGTGGTTAGAAAGTGGACGGCGCGAACGGAAAGACGCTGGAGGATGGACTGGGGGAGTCTCATGCCCTGAAGTATGAAATCCCTTTAGCGGCCAGAGTAGATTCCGGCAGTACATATACCTATTGGCCGAACGGCCAATAGTTCCAAATCGGGAATCTTCGCGACAAGAGGTGAAGAAATGGGATCCCGCACTATGCGGTCTGAAATAGATGTTTTCCGGTGCGCGGTTTACAAGCGAGATATTGCGCAGTTTTGAGAATATTCGCGCTCAAGATTGAACGCCACTCCAGCATGGCAAATTGCTTTGGGTATATGTACGTTACATGATTTACTAATATACGTTTAAGTACAGTATTCACTCTATTGGCGTGTATGGTCCAAGGGGCTAGCGTTGGGTTAACCCTTTCCTCGACGCCGTCCGTTATGGACCGGAACGACTTCCGCGGCAGCTGCCAGCCAAGGGCCGCGGAGGAATCCTGTGGCATACTCCATCCTTATTGTCGATGACAGCGCTACGCTTCGGTATGCGCTCCGGTCGTGGATCCAGCGCGATGAGAACTGGGAAATATGCGGTGAAGCGGAGAACGGTAGGGTAGCCGTTGAGAAGGTCAAAGAGTTGCGTCCCGATGTAGTGATCTTGGATCTGGAGATGCCCGTCATGAATGGGCTGGAGGCCGGCCGGGAAATTGCACAGCTTGCGCCTCACACGACAATGGTGATGTTCACCATGCACAGCTCCGAGCAATTGGTGAAAGCCGCCCGCGCCGCCGGGATCAAGGAAGTCGTCTCAAAATCCGCAGGAAACCCCGACCATTTACTTTCCGTGCTGCGAAGTGCTTGCAAGGGAGATTAGCGCAGGTTTATCTCGCATAGGAGCTGTTTTCTTGCTCCGGCATTATTCTGACTCCGCCTGCCATCTTCTCCTCTGCTGCTGAATTATGTCGTAGCAGTCGCAGGCGGTCTTTTCCAGTTTGTTTCGATTCAAGACAGTCACATTCCCGCGCGTATAGGAAATCATGCCGGCTCTCTGCAGGCTGCTGGCGGCTTCACTAACGCTGGCCCTTCGGGTTCCGAGCATCTGGCCCAGGAACTCCTGGGTAAGTGGAAGATGCCTCCCGCCAATCCGGTCCTGACTCATGAGCAACCACCGGGCTAATCGCTCCTCCACTTCATGGAGGCGGTTGCAAGCGGCAAGCTGTGTGGACTGCATACCGAGAATCAGGGAAAAACGCTGCAGCAGCTTTTGCAGTTCGGGACACTGCGGCAGTATTCTGAGCAAAAACTCCACATCCAGACGGTAACCCGTTCCGTCTCCTTGCGTCACTACCCTGAGTCCACTGGTCTTGAAACCAAAGATGACTGGAAGACCGACAAAACCCTCCTTGCCGATCAATCCAACTTCAACGCTCTTGCCATCCGGCTGAACCGTGAGTACTGAGGCCAATCCGTCGTTCAGAAAATAGACCGACCGGATCGTCTCTGCCGTTTCATGCAGCACTTGATGCAGCTTAAGGCGCACAAATTCCATTGAGGGGAACAGCAGGCTGTATTCATTTTGCGGAATACTGCGCAAGATGAAATTGCTTACTTCTTTACCATCGCCGTCTTGTCGGGAAGGACTGAAGGACTTCGAGACACGAACGCCACCATTCTTAGCCATAGAAGAGCTCCTCACACAGCGTGACCGCTGTCTGATTTCGCAAGGAACCGTTCTTGGTCGAAAGAGCAGCGGCGCTCTGCTAGAAGAGACTGCCACAAGCCTATGCTTTATTTGGCGACTTGTATGTACCAAACCGCTCATATATATAAGCAGCATCCTGAGCAGATGAACTGCCAGAGTGGGTATTTATTGGCAAGTCTTCGGCCGGCCGAGGGTTTCTATCCTGCCGAAACGCTCTCTCTTGGGCTGGCTTTTTAATCAAAAACTCGATCCGTTAATGGAGAAAAATCCTGCTTCGAGCGCTCTACGTTTGCGATAGAAATGACATCTAACGAGTGTCGGAAATTGTTTTGTGCGCGCCGCGGAAAGTTCGATTAAAAGGGAGAAATTCTATGAAAATGCTTCTTACTGCACTTCTAGTAGGGGCGGGGCTATGCGGGTGGTCGGTGGCACAGGACGCCTCGACGCCGCAAAGCAACGCGACAAATTCACAGACCGGGCAGAGCCTTGCGCCACAACCGGTAGAGTCCAACCAGACGCAGGCAAATGCGCCGCGGATTGCGCCCGGCAGCGTTATCCCGGTGGAGTTGAGAAAAACCATCGATGCTAAAAAGGCGAAGACTGGAGACGAAGTCGAAGCGAAAATCACGCAAGATTTGAAATCTAATAACGGTGAAGTGGTGCTGCCCAAGGATACGAAGGTGACGGGGCACATCACGGAGGTGCAGGCCCGGAGTAAGGAGCAGAAGGAATCGCAAGTTGGCATCGCCTTCAATCATGTAGTCATGAAAAATGGGACGGACGTGAACTTGCCGATGTCGATACAGGCAATCATCGCGCCGCCGAATTCGAACAATAATAGCAATGCCGGCGCGCCTCAGACGTCATCGATGCCGAGTGGAGGCGGGGCGTCGCCTAGCGGCGGTCGAGCGGGAATGGGCGGCGGGATGCCGGCGCAGGGAACCGCAACAACGTCG
>JBAPQU010000524.1:0-6816 GCA_049280795.1 Candidatus Sulfotelmatobacter sp. | reverse complement strand
TTGCGGATGCGAATGGCTTCGTCTACGCGCGTAAGAAAAATCTTTCCGTCACCGATCTTTCCCGTCCGTGCCGTGCTCACGATCGCCTGCACAGCCTTCTCGGCCAAGGCATCGGGCAAAACCATCTCGAGCTTAGTTTTGGGAATGAGATCCACGCTGTATTCGCGGCCGCGGTAGACCTCGGTGTGCCCCTTTTGGCGCCCGTGACCACGTACCTCGATCACGGTCATGCCTTCGACGCCAACTTCCTGCAGCGCGGTTTTTACGGCCTCAAGCTTGGAATTCTGGATGACTGCTTCAACCTTGGTCATGATATTGTTCTCGAACTCTGGTCCTGGCCGCTTCGACCTCGGCTACAAAATCATACACTGGCGCCACACACTTATCCGGCAGCACAATCGATTGAACGACATTCAGCCGTACCTACTCTATCGTCTATGGGCATTCTACGGAAATCGAAACTATTTATCGTTCCGATCATGATCTGCTATGCAGAATGAGGACACGGGAAGCGCTGGCGACGGACAGCACTCTTTTTCCTGATAGTCTGAATGTAGGTATTTCAGGAGAGCCTAACCCGTTTGCCGCCAATCATCAACGCACAGGGAATTTCCAAGTCCTTCGGAGCTAATCCGCTTTTCCAGAACGTTTCCTTTACAGTTTCAGAAGGCGATCGCATTGGGCTGATCGGCCCGAACGGTTCGGGCAAGTCTACGCTGCTGCGGATTCTTGGCGGCGATGTTAATCCCGATAGCGGGGAAATCGCGGTACGCAAACGGATCCGGCTCAGCTATGTGGAGCAGGACTCGACATTTAAGGCCGGAGACACGATACGCTCGGTTGCCCGCAGCGCGATGGAGCGGGCGGCTGTGCCGGAGTCAGACCGCGGCACTCGCTTCGCCGAAACCATGGGCCGGGCGGGCTTTGAAGATCTTGAGGCCGAGGCGTCCACATTGTCCGGAGGCTGGCAAAAGAGGCTGGCGATTGTGGAGGCTCTGGTTCAATCTCCCGATATTCTTTTGCTCGATGAGCCCACGAACCACCTGGATCTCGCAGGGATCGAGTGGCTCGAAGACTTGCTGAAGGCTGCGGCTTTTGCCTGCGTGGTGGTGAGTCATGATCGCTACTTTCTGGAGAATGTGGCCACCAGTATGGCGGAGTTGAATCGAACCTATCCCGATGGATTGCTTCGCGTGGCGGGAAGCTATACGCGGTTTCTGGAGAAGAAAGAAGAATTTCTGCACGCGCAGTCGAAGCGGCAGGAGGCACTGGAAAATCTGGTTCATCGGGAGATCGAGTGGCTTCGGCGCGGGGCCAAGGCGCGAACCAGAAAATCAAAGGCGCGCATCGACAAAGCCGGCGAGTTGATGGGCGAACTGGCCGACCTGAATGCAAGAAGACGCAGTGGAACGGCGCAGATCGATTTCTCGGCGACCGATCGCAAGACCAAGCGGCTGATCGAATTGGAAGATATCACCTGCAAGATGGGTGACCGGACATTGTTCACCGGTCTCAACTGCGTAATCACTGCCGGAATGAGAGTGGGGCTGGTGGGGCCGAACGGCAGCGGGAAGACTAGTCTGCTGCGGCTGCTGCGCGGGGAGACCACACCCGGTAGCGGAGAGATTCACCGCGCCGACTGGTTACGGATTGTTTATTTCGATCAGAGCCGCGAGCTCGATCCCGATATAACTCTGCGCCGCGCGTTGGCTCCGGAGGGCGATTCTGTGGTTTATCAGGACCGATTGGTACACGTGGCGTCGTGGGCGGCTAAGTTTCTGTTCGCGGGCGAGCAGCTCAACCAGCCTGTGGGACGGCTTTCAGGCGGTGAGCGGGCGCGGGTTTTGATTGCTCAGCTCATGCTGCAACCAGCTGACGTTTTACTCTTGGACGAGCCGACGAATGATCTCGATATTCCGACACTCGACATCCTCGAAGAAAGCCTGCTGGAGTTTCGCGGTTCTCTCGTGCTGGTTACGCATGATCGCTACATGCTGGACCGCGTGTCGACGATGGTGCTTGGGCTTGATGGGGCGGGTGGGGCGGGGCTTTTTGCCGATTATTCGCAATGGGAATCGTGGCTGGAGGAACGCCGGGAGTTGGCGCGAAACGATGGCCGCGCTACTGCGGCTAAGTCCGCTGCGGAGGGCGCGCGGCAATCGCCTGGGAAAAAGAAGCTCTCATATCTGGAAGCGCGGGAGTATGACTCGATCGAACAGCGCGTCGCCGATGCTGAGCAGGTTCTGCAGGAAAAACGGGTTCAACTGGAAGATCCTGAGATTGTCAGCGACAGCCAGCGACTGATGACGGCTCATGCGGAGATGGAAGAGGCGCAGGAAAAGGTGGACACGCTTTATGCGCGCTGGGCTGAGCTTGAAAAGAAGAAGAATGGATAAAGTCGGTCGAACCCTCGCCTCCCGGGGATCGGTTTTAGGATGCCAGGCAGAAAGCGATGATCGTGTTGCCATGAGTCCCTGTGGTTTTTTCGAGCTTATCCAGTAAAACGGATTCGAGATCGTCTGGGTCAGGTTTCATTTCGCAGGCGGCGATTTCCTCGTCTGTCGCACCCTTAAAACAGAGTTCGCATACGCCCAGACCGTCTTCGGAGCGAACTGGCGGACCGAAGACGCGGCAGGTCATGGGGCGGGATTCGTAGAGCTCACAGTTGCCGGTTGCAGGATCGAGCGCGGGACAGGGCTCATCGTCCGCAAAATCGGAAAAACATTGCTCCGCCGCGTCTCCTTCGTCTAATACCCCGGTCGCCGGGTCACCGGGAAATTCCGGGGATAGGCGAGCAACCGCATCCTGAGCCCGGGCGCGTACGCGCCTCGCGCGGGCCGGAGCACGCACTTCCAGATCGGCCAATCCCCGCCGCAACCGCGCCGCATCAAGCTGATTGATGGGAAAAACTCCAATGCAGCACTGGGTGCAGCCACGACGACAGGCCAGCCATTCGCCGCTACGGCGCGCAGCATCGGCCAAAGCGGAGTCCACGATCTGAATTAGTTTCCGGTCGTCGAAAATGAGAGGCTGACGCGGCATGGTTATTTTGAATCATATACAACTGAATCAACGAGCGTTAGGGCTCACTGTGGAATAGAATAACGCTTCGGAAGCCAGCGCCTATGCGAGTTCCTGCCGAGCTTTTGGCGAAGTTGGAAGGACGAGTGATTGAGGGAAAGTTCCCGCTGCAGCAGCGGCTGGGAGGCTCGGATCACAGCGCCGCATTTCTGACCGAGCGAAGCGGCGAACCGCACAAGGCCGCCATCAAGCTCACTCCCTCGGAAGGCATCGACGAAGATTCCCAGCTTTCGCGTTGGGCTGATGCCGCCAAGCTTTCTCATCCTCATGTCATCCGGTTATTTGAATGCGGGCGCTGCGAGATCGACGGCACTCGATTTCTATATGTCGTGATGGAATTTGCCGACGAGGATTTGGCGCAGATTCTCCCACTGCGACCGCTCTTGCCCGTGGAAGTTACGGAGATGCTGCCGCCGACGGCCGAGGCGCTGGCGTTTCTACATCGTTCTGGATTCGCACATGGCCACATCAAGCCCTCGAACGTCATGGCGGTCGACAATCAGCTGAAGATTTCCGCCGACGGACTACGCAAGATCGGAGAGCCCGGCGATGCAGGCGATACCGGCACTTACACTGCGCCGGAAGTAGCGACCGTTGGCGTATCGCCGGCGGCGGACGTGTGGTCGGTGGGGATTATGTTGGTCACAGTGCTGACTCAGCGCGAGCCGATGTCAAGCAATGGCAACCGAGGACAGGTTGCCATTCCTGAGACCATTCCTGAGCCTTTCCGCAAAATTGCGCGGCAATGCCTGCGCGCGGATCCGAAGCAGCGGTGTTCGGTCGGTGACATTCTTAGCCAGTTTCAGACGGACCTAGTCGCGACCGGCGAGCAGGGCTCGGTAGAGCAGGAACCGGCGAACGCGCACTTAGTCGAAGAGCGCCTGCCCGAAAAGCGTTCTACTAATAAGAGATGGATTATTGTGCCGATTGCGGTCGCATTGCTTGTTATCGCGGCGTTGATCGGAAGCAGATTTATCGGCCATACGCCTCAGGCTCCGCCAGCACAATCTGAACCCGCAGAATCTCAACCTGCATCTTCAGATGCACCGGCGATGCGATCGCAGGCCCCGGTTCCTGAGAAAGTCAAACCCACCAAGAATGCTGTCGAGCGAGGGAGCGTGCTGCAACAGGTTATGCCGGAGGTATCCAGGAGTGCGCGGAACACTATCACCGGCCGGGTGAAGTTGGATGTGCGGGTGGTAGTGGATGCGTCGGGAAATGTCACGCAGGCAACGCTCAAGTCCGATGTGAAGAGCAAGTACTTCGCGAACCTGGCGCTGGGTGCGGCACGGCGCTGGAAGTTCAATCCTCCGCAAATGAATGGACAAGCGACCGCCAGTGAGTGGCTGCTGCGCTTTCAGTTTGGACGCGCATCCACGCAGGTGTTCCCTTCGGAAACAAAACCCCCGCGCTGAGGAATCAATCGTCTGAATCAGTCCTCTGAATCGTCACGGACGGATTCGTTCTGATTCAACTTCCAGACCATCTGCCGCAGCATGCCGAGCAGGAATTCCGCATCGCCTTGTTCCATGCGCATCCGCCACACCAATCGCCGCACTGCGCTGTGGAAAGACTTCGAGGTATTCAGCTTCGGGTAATCGCTGGCGCGGAGGGCCGTAAGCAAGGTCTCGGTAATTCTTTCGGTCTCTTCTGCTGAAGCGGGAGTTCCCTTCCCCGGCTTCACCAATGCGTTAGGATCACGGCTGAGCTCATACAAACAGATGGCCACGGCTTGTCCCAAGTTCATTGAAGCATGTTCGTCGCGCGTGGGGATGTGCATCAGCCAGTGACAATGGCTCATATCCAGATTCGATAGGCCGAATTTTTCCGATCCGAAGAGTAATGCGCAGTTGCCCGCGGCAATGTGCGCGCGAAGGAGTAGAGCACCTGCTTCCAGCCGCTGGATGGAATGCTGCAGATCGCGATGGCCGATGGCTGTGGTTCCGACGACAAGCGTGCAGTCGGCAACGGCCTCAGCGACAGTTTTGTATTCTTCGGCGGTTTCGAGCACGGCGGCGGCGCCGACGGCTGAGCGGGCGGTACGAAAGGCCACGTCGTATGGATTCACCACCCGCAGGAGTGGAAATCCAAAATTACTCATCGCTCGAGCGGCTGCGCCTATGTTTAGGGGATTACGCGCGTCCACCAGTACGACGCGCAGATGAGCGAATTCAGGCGGTGCGGGCAAGCTGTTTGTATTCTACGGCACGCTACCGAAGCAGTTGACCAACCCTAATGCTTAATCAACCGAGATGAGTTCGCCGAGCACGGGTCTCTGCACCGCACGCCCCGTGCCGTAGAGCCTTTTTACCTAGGCGTGTAATTGTAAAAAAATTGTCAAACCTTGATGACAAATCTAAAAACCGCCATATAAAGGTTGTAAGCTTCAGGAGTTGTCGGCCGGGTTAGGAATCGGTTAGGCCCACTGGACAATCTGCAGACGGGCCGAATCTAATGAGGATAGCGTCATGGGGCAGATCGCAACACCGATGAGCACGGTTAAACTGGCGGATCCAATCAACTCGGCGCGGCCTATGGGGAGAATTTTGGTGGTCGAGGATGATCCCGCTGTCCAAAAAGCGCTCAAGCGGCTGTTTGAAACCGAGGGATATTCAGTCGAGGTGCAGGGCAATGGTAGGGCTGCGCTCGAAAGCTTCCAGGCTGCTCCGCCGGCCGTCATTATTCTTGACTTGCGCTTGCCCAAGCTTTCCGGCAGCGATTTGTGTAAAGAAGTGAAGGCGCAGGCGCCAACCCTGCCGATTGTGGTTCTCAGCGCAACCAGCGATGTTTCCGACAAGGTTCTGCTGCTGGAACTGGGTGCCGATGATTACGTAACCAAGCCTTTTAGTCCCAGGGAGCTTCTGGCGCGCGTGCGCGCAGCTCTGCGGCACACCTCCAGAACGGCAATGATTAACCTGGTGAGTTTCGACGGCATCTCCATCGACTTCAAAAAGATGGAAGTGCAACGCGACGGTAAAGTTGTGGTTTTGACCGCGCAGGAATTCAAGACGCTCCAGTTTCTGGTGCAAAACGCGGACCGCGTGATTGGCCGGGACGAACTATTGAATGAGGTTTGGGGATATCAGAATTATCCTTCCACACGCACCGTCGACAATCACATCCTCAAGCTTCGTCAGAAGCTGGAGCGCGACCCCGCCAGTCCGGTACACTTTCGCACCGTTCATGGCATGGGATACAAGTTCGTTCGCTGAGATCTCTTGGACCAATCCCTTGAACCCGTGTCCCACGCTTTTCCTGAACTTTCCGGAGCCGCTCTGGTGGGGCGAACGCGGCTGCGCACGCGCTTCCTGCTTTCAATGGTGCTGATCACGGCCGGCCTCACGGCGCTGAGCCTGCTGGTGGTACAGCACAGCATGCAAAAGCGAGCGCGGGAAGGGATCGCGCAGGACCTGAGAAACTCGGTTACGACGTTTCAAAACTTTCAACATGATCGCGAAGTTATGTTGACGCGGTCAGCGGAGTTGGTGGCGGACCTGCCGATAACGCGCTCCATCATGACCGCACCCGATCCGGCCACCATTCAGGATGCATCGCGGGGTGTATGGCAGTTGACGGGCAGCGATCTGCTAGTGCTGGTCAATCGCAATAGTCAAGTGGTTGCGTTGCACACGAAATCGGCGGGCTTCACTCGCGAAGCAGCGGAGCAGTATTTTCAGCAATCCTTGAACGAAGAGGATTCCAGCCACTGGTGGTTCGGCGCCCACCATCTTTACC
>JBAPQU010000523.1:0-4855 GCA_049280795.1 Candidatus Sulfotelmatobacter sp. | reverse complement strand
ATTTCATCGCGCCCAACCTCCCGCGGCCGCGTGCCCAAGCTGATGCCGCCATGGCTATTCACTCCGCGCACATGCGCTCCGCCAATGCCCACGCTGGCATGCTCGACCGCCGCACCGGCCACATCCTCGGCTGCTTCCACCGCTTTTTGAATGGACGCAACCGCTTTATCCAATTCCACAATTACGCCCTTGCGCGAGCCTCGAGACTCCGCCACACCGTGCCCACGGTAACGCAGGCCGCTATCGGTGACCTCCACCATGAGCGCGCACGTCTTCGCACTGCCAACATCAATCACCGTTAAAAAATTCCCCTGCTGGTTCGCCATTCTTTATAACCACCCCAATAAGCACTGCAATAAATTCTTTAATGAATTCCCTGTCGCGCTGGGCCGACTCTTCATTGCCTCGGCTCCTGATCCGTCTGACTCTTGGCAATCGCCGGACTCGGTTTCTGACCACCGCTGTGGCCATAAGATTTTGCCGCCGGCTTCGGCGTAGACGTCGGTTTCCGCGCAGATAATGCTGTCGGCTTTCCTGCTGGCGCCTTAGTTACCATTGCAGATGTCGCGGGCTTCCCAGCAGACGCCTTCTTCGCGCTTGTATTTGCCTTGCCCGTCTTCACCGCTGTCTTTTTAACCTTTGTTTTCGCGGCTGGCTTCTTAGCTACGACCGTCGCACCTTTTGCATCGAGCGTCTTCTGCGTCAGCTCAAAAGCGGGCTTTGGGACGGCACGATCATGCGGAGGCAGGCGGGTAATCAGCGCCGCTGGCTTCACTCCCGCCGCAGTGGCCGTTTTCGCAACCGCCGGTCTTAGCGCGGCAGTCTTCACCGTGCGCTCCATGTCCGGATTCACGATGATCTGGTTGTCGTAGCGCAAGTCCACCGACTCCAGCTTTTGAAACTGCTGCCGCCAACCCTGCGCGTGGCTCACATAAATCTTGTAGCGCCGCAGATAATCCGACGATCCCAGATGCACCAAAACATCGCCCGCCGGATCGTTCACCCGCACCTTCACATCATCCAGATCGGAAATATCCACTTCGCTCAAATCCTGCGAGTAGCGCGCCCCACCTGAATCCAGATCGCTCACCATCTCGGCATAGGTCTTCATGCGTGGCGCGCGAGTAGAAAGCGGCTCACCCGGATTCATTCCCAGAATCACGGGGAAGGAATATTTGTGTTTCGGGGTCAACTCCATGAGCGTTCCGCCAGCGTCGATCAGCGACATGCGCGGACCTACGCGCGCGAACGCAACCGGCGTGCGTTCGTGAATTTCCACCTTCAGCCGGTTGGGAACAAAGCGCATCACGCTGGCCGATTCCACCCACGGAATCTGCTCCAGTTGCGCCTTTTGCTGGGCCAGCGGAATGAAGAAAATATTTCGTCCGATGTCGGCGCCCATCACTTCCATGATTTGCGGCTTGGTCACGTTCTGCATGCCCGTGACTTCAATGTTGTCGCTCGACTCCACGCGGAAACGCCACGAGTGCTCGCCATAGTGATACAGCCACGCCGCACCTACTGCCGCGACGCACACGATGCCGGCCGCCACCACAGCCCACAGCAAACGGTTTGCAGTTTTTTTCGGAAGCGAACTTCGGCGGGCGGAGACACGCTTTTGCCCGCGCAGAAACGGAGATTCCTCGTCCACATCCAGGTCGACCAGACGCGCGTCGTCAATCTCCTCGCGCGCAGTCTCCACGCTGGGTGGATACAACTCCTCCTGCAAGATGGTGGAACCCGACTTCCGCGCCATCAGTTCAGGTCAGTTGTCGCAATGAATCGCTGAGCCTTCAAACTATAACTTTATTTCGCGAATTGAGACACACAAAATATTGAGTTTTTGCACAGGCAGGAATCGGATGAGGCATCATCAAGGAGAATTGCAAAGACGGCGAGCAATGCCATGTGAAGACAATCGCATCGGCTGTCCGGCCACTGTACTTTCCCAAAACAAAAAAGCGGGCGCGGCAGTTTCTCCCCGTCCGCCTTCGAAAGACAAGAACTCTAAATCGGTCCAGCACCCAAATCGACGTGTACCGTCGGAACATCGATTCGAGGAATATTCACGCGTACCCGCGGACAAGTCACAGCGGGAATTCTTACGGCGTTTAATTCCACCGGCGTAAAGCGCACCCGCGCTACCTGCGCTACCTGCGCCTCGATCCACGCTCGATTGGCCTCCACTCGCGCCATCGCCGCTTCTTCGCGATCCGACATGGCCTCAAACCGCGCCATCCCACTTTGAGTCCGGACAAATTTAGTCTGGAGCCGGGCCATCGCTGCACCCACGCGGCAAGACGCGCTCTCATCCCGCGCGGCAACCAGGTCGGCCTTCTCCATCAACTCGTCGACCTGCACCGAGGCCAGATCCACTAAGTTCCCTGACCGGTCAGCAACCTGATCCACAATCCGGTGCGCCCAAGCCGCGCCACCATCGTGATAGAAGCCGTTCAACCCCAGCGCCATCACCCCCGCGATTAGCCATCCCCATGCCTGTGTCGATCTCATCGCTTTAACCCCTTATGGCAGATTGGACGAACCTCACACCAATCCGTTAGCAATGAAAGATACGTCGCCAAGACGAAATTAGTTCCCTATTCCAGCCGCCTTCGTGACAATAGCGCGGCGGTCTCCCACTGCGCCTCAAGCCGCGTGATCCGGCGATCGTGATCGCGAATCTCCACGGCCACATCCTTAAGTTCTTGTGATGTTCGGCGCAATTCGTCTGAGAGTTTCAAGGCCAACTGCACGGCAGCAACTGCCTCACTGAACACGCTCATGCCCGATCCCCTGCCGAATCTGTTTTGCGGCGTGCTCTCAGGTCGCTAAGAATCGCCCGTGTTTCGTCGAGGTTGCGCCGCACCGCGGCTCGCGTCGCAGTTACTTCTTTGCGAAGAAGCGCGGTCAAATCCACCAACGCGGCCTCTTCGTCGCTTACCCGTTGCTCACAGCGTGTGCGGACTAATTCCCCCACGCTGACCCCCGCCTTGTTGGCTTCTTTGCGCAGCCAATCCCGGAAGGCGGGTGTCGTCAAAACTTGCAATCTGGCCGTTTTCATAAGATCAGGCCTTTCTACCGACATATGAGCATACACATGCTCATATGCTATTCTACCATTTAGCCCGCGTTCAAAAACCTGGGCCGCCTCTAAGACGCGCGCTCTCCCTCTTTCAACCTCTCCACAATCATCGGCCCCAACTGCGAAACGCTCCCGGCTCCGAGCGTAAGGATCATGTCCCCAACCTCAGCCGCAGCAACCGCCGAACTCACCGCATCCGCGAACGAACTCGCATACTCAGCATTCCGACCACCCTTCTCACGGATCGTCCGCGCCAGCGCTTCCCCGCTGATGCCCTCGATCGGCTTCTCGCTCGCCGCGTAAATATCCAGCACGAACAGTGAATCCGCGTCGCCAAATGCTGTGGTGAAGTCTTCGATCAGATCGCGCGTGCGCGTGTACCGATGCGGCTGGAAAACCACATGAATTTTGCGAAAACCACACTGCCGCGCCGCCGCCAGCGTTGCCTTGATCTCCGTAGGATGGTGCCCGTAATCGTCAATCACGCTCACACCCGCCGCTCGCCCACGCAACTGGAAGCGCCGGTCAACCCCACGAAACTGGTCGAGCGCGGTGCGAATCGCATCTACGCCAACATCCAGCCCTACACCAACCGCAATCGCCGCCGTCGCATTCAAGATGTTGTGCACACCCGGCACGTGCAGAGTGAACTCGCCCAGATCTTTCTTTCGATAACTCACGCGAAAACCGCTTAAAGGCGTGCCGTCACCGCACGCATTTTTCGCCGCACCCGAAGCGGCCGAATTCGCTTCGAGCTTGATCCAAAAATCCGATCCGCGCTTCGTCCCATAAGTCACCGTTCGCCGCTGCACTTCCGGCAGTAACCGCCGCAGCATGGGATCGTCATTGCAGGCCACCACCATCCCATAAAACGGAACCCGGTCCATGAATTCCAGAAATGTCTTCTTCACGTCCCGCATGTTGCGGTAGCAATCCATGTGCTCGCGGTCGATGTTGGTCACGACCGATAGGATTGGGGACAATTTCAAAAAAGACCGGTCGCTCTCATCCGCCTCGGCCACCAGATACTGCGATTTCCCGAGCCGCGCGTTCGACCCCATCGCATCCACGCGGCCACCCACCACCACGGTAGGATCAAGCCCACCCGCAGCGAGCACAGCCGCGACCATCGAGGTCGTCGTCGTCTTGCCGTGCATCCCGGCAATGGCGATGCCGTACTTCAACCGCATCAACTCCGCCAGCATTTCTGCGCGCTGAATGACCGGCACATGCAGCTTGTGAGCTTCAAGAACTTCGGGATTTTCCTGCGCGATCGCAGAACTGGTAACGACGACCTCGGCCCCGGCAATATTTTCCGCGCGATGCCCTTCAAAGATCACGGCGCCAAGGCCCGCTAGCCGCTGCGTAACAGCAGAGCCTTTCAGATCCGAGCCCGAAACCTTATACCCGAGATTCAGCAAAACCTCGGCAATCCCACTCATGCCGATTCCGCCAATGCCCACGAAATGTATCTGCTGAATCTTGGCGAACATAAACCTAATTGAGTAATTGGGTAATTTGGTAATTGAGTAATTTCAAGACAACTCGCCTGCTTCGCTCCGGACGCTTGAGTCACCGATCTCAAATTACTCAATTACCAAATTTCTCAATTACTCAATCTCTTCGATCCCCGCCACCCGTGCCGCCATTGCCGCAATATCCCGCGCCGCATTCGGATGCGCCAGCCCCCGCGCCGCCTCACTCATCATCTGCAACCGCCGCGGATCGCCGAGCAAAGCCGCAATCGTCTCCGCCAGCCAGACTCCTTCCAGC
>JBAPQU010000522.1:0-2361 GCA_049280795.1 Candidatus Sulfotelmatobacter sp. | reverse complement strand
GGTGAAGGTCGGATCGGGCAGCGCCGCCTTCTGCGGGGCGACCATTCGCGCCGCGCGCGCGTCGTGATCGGCTGCGGAAATGCTGCTGTTATTGGCCTGCGCTTCGTGGATCAGCTGCGACAACGGCGTCGCTTGCTGCGCTGATACCGGCAGCGCAAAGGCAAAGGCGAGCGCGGCTGCGCGCCATGTGGCTCCATTCATAGGAACTCTCCATTCTCAAAATCAGTCGGAAGGATCGCGCAGACGTGCAAGTGCATCTATCGCACGAGCCGCGCAATATGACCGGAGACGGAGGTCCTAGACTCTGAGAATGGTTACTGCCGAGGGTGGCGATTGCGGCGGGGAGACATTGAGCGCGTGCCGCTCACGCGAGACAGAAACAGGAATCGCCATCTGCGTGCCTGGCACGATCTGCATCACCATGGGCTGCGAGTTGCGCTGGACCTTTTGGACCACCGCGTTCTGCTCCGTCCGCACTTGCTTTTGGCAGCAAGGATGCGAGGCAGGCATGTCCATGCCGCCGCAATTCCGCTGCATCTGGACGCAGCAGGCGCGCTCGGCCGGTGTCATCTGGGCGTCCGGCAGCGTGCAGGCCATCGCAGGCACAAGCGACCAGACAAGAAGCAGCACGAGGGCACCGAGTTGGCGAGAGCGATTCACCGCAATATCAGCATACTCCACCGCAGCCATAGGGCTCACATCTGAGCGATCGTCTGCTCTCAACGATCAGAATCGGATTTGCGGCCGAAGCCGCCACCGGGTCTGCCCAGCGGAAATCCAACAAAGAATTTAGATCAAGCCCGTATGAAGAGTTTCGTAACAGTCTCGAACAGGCCCGCATGGATGGGGAGCGGAAAACGCCAGCACGATCGGCGGTTGAGCGAGGGAAGGGCGGAGCGGCCTTCCCTACAAAGGGGGCATTTCCGGATAACCGGGCGATTTGTATGGCCTTAGATTTTTCTACCAACGATGATTTGGAAGGACTTACACTGGAAGAAGTGACAACTGCGGCGGAAATAAGAACGCCCCGTCTCCGGGGCGCTCAAAGGTCGCTCAGTGAGCGGAGCCTTACGACGAAAGCTTACTAAGAATAGCCAGGCAATCGCCGCTCAAGTACACTAGTATTCTTCTATCCCCTTTAGGTTCACTGCGTCAAGGCGGTATTTGATGGCCTCAACCTTGGAAACCGGGCAGAAGTATGTCCTCGGACTCGATCTTGGCTCAGCCTCGATTGGATGGGCACTGATCGCTCTGGATGATGCCGATGACCCGGTGTCGCTAATACGTGCCGGCGTTCGGATCTTTGAACCTGGCGTCGATGGCACGTCGATGGAGATCGAACAGGGCAAGGACCAGTCAAAAGCAGTAGAGAGACGAACAGCCCGCTTGCATCGGCGCCAGCTTCGCCGACGCGCCGCCCGGCAGCGGGACTTATTCCGCCTCCTCCAAAGACATGCCCTGTTGCCGACGCCGGAGGGGGTCATTGGATCGCCCGAAGAGCAAAGGCATTTGATCCTGAACAGTCTGGATCAGCAGTTTACTGATAAGTGGCAGTCCGCATTTCCTGTCAATCGCTTCGCCGAGCTACCCTTATACTTCCTTCGCAAAGCGGCGCTGGACCAACCACTGGAAGCCCACGAAATTGGGCGGATATTGTTTCATCTGATTCAGCGGCGTGGCTTCCTCTCGAACCGCCGGGAGAATAAGCAGAATCCGGATCAAAAGAAGGAACTAGGCCAGGTCAAAGCCGAAATCCATAGCCTGGAGCAAGAAATCCAGAATGCTGGCGCACGAACCCTTGGTGAGTTTTTCGCGGGGCTGGATCCGCACGCTCAGAGAGTCCGTCGTCGCTGGACTGCACGAAGGATGTTCCAAGATGAATTCGAAAGGGAATTATCCCTTTTACTCCCTGATTATTTTTTTTCAACGGCTTCCGCCTTTGGCTTCTTCTTACGCTCTCGCGGGGCTTTGGCCTTCGCTTCGGGCCTGTAACGCAGCACTAAATCGACCATCTTCTCGAACGCTTTGGGTGTCTTCACTGAATCAGCCTCTCGTATGTCAAACGCTTGCCGTCCATCGCCTTGATAAACAGGTCGAGACGGTCAAGGGTGTGCGTCTCGACGTTGCCTTCGTTGAGCCGGAAGGTGAACTCGTCAACGTAGCGGTGAAGGTGCTTGGAGCTGACCTGGTGGTAAACGCCGTGAACGCCCCGCTTCATTACCGCCCAGACGCTCTCGATAGAGTTGGTGCCAGCCGCGCCGCGCACATACTCGCCCGCGCTGTGGTTGACAGCCTCATGGTCGAAGAAGATGGGAGGGATGCCCGCATAGGCCGTCGCTTCATCGGTGAACAGGCAAGAAC
>JBAPQU010000521.1:0-15873 GCA_049280795.1 Candidatus Sulfotelmatobacter sp. | reverse complement strand
GGTTAACTTTCATGCTCCGGTGATGCCGCGTTTCAGCGTGCTGCCTTTTGTTCTGGCTGGTAGCATATTGGTGACGCTGCTGGCGGCGATCCTGCCGATCTCGCTGCTGCGCCGGGTGCAGCCGGCGGTGATCCTGAGGGGGGAGTGAAATGATTCGTATCGAAAATGTCACCAAGCTCTACCCTTCCCAAGGTGCGGGGCAGGATCCCACTTCTCCCAAAAGAAGGGAGAAGTGGGGCACCCCCAGAGGAGAAAATAGTGCGATTCGTGCGCTCGATGACATCTCACTGCACGTGGCGCAGGGTGAATGGCTCTCGATTATGGGGCCGTCGGGGTCGGGTAAATCGACGCTGGTGAATCTGATTGGATGCCTCGATAGGCCCACGTCGGGCGAGATTTGGCTGGACGGAGAGAATGTAGCGGGAATCGCCGCGAGCGAATTGAATCGCGTGCGCGCCGAAAAAATTGGATTCATCTTCCAGCAGTTTCACTTGATTCCATTTTTGACCGCGGTGGAAAACGTGATGCTGGCTCAGTATTTTCACAGCATGACGGATGAGAAAGAGGCGACTGAGGCTTTGGCGCGGGTCGGGCTAGTCAATCGCGCGCATCACTTGCCATCGCAGCTTTCGGGAGGCGAGCAGCAGCGGGTCTGCATCGCGCGGGCGTTGATCAACGATCCGAAAATTATTCTGGCCGATGAGCCCACAGGCAATCTTGATGCAGTGAATGAAGAGATCGTGCTGCGGCTGTTGCGCGAGTTTCACCAGCAGGGGCGGACGATTGTGATGGTCACGCATGATCCCGTGGTGGCGCGGCTGGCGGATCGACGCATCGAGTTCCATCACGGCAAGATCGAGTCGCAAGAAGTTTTTGCGATGGCGGATGAAGAGCAGTTCGACGAGGTGCTGGAAGAGCTTTGGGTGCTGGCCGAGCATGGCGAGATCGCCGAGGTGGAGCGCATGGAGGTGCATGGGGCGCTGCCGGTGAGCCTGGCGATTGAGAAGATGATTCAGATGGGGCTGGTGGTTTCCGCGCCGCATCCGCCGCTGGTGCATGGACACAAGCCGTTTGTGAATCCGTGCCACGACGCGCTTAAGCCGGTGGCTGCGTCGATGGGCGATGGCACTTTAATTGTTGAGCTTACGCCGCGCGGACGGGAGCGGGCGGGCAGCATTATTCGCCGGCATCGGCTGGCGGAGCGGCTCTTTACCGATAGCCTGGCGATGGACAGTGAATCGGAAATCGAGCAGCAGGCTTGCAAATTTGAGCACATTCTTTCGCTGGAAGCGACCGATAAGATATGCACTTTTCTTGGGCATCCGCGAACTTGCCCGCATGGAGCGCCGATCCCGCCGGGAGCGTGCTGCGGGAGAAGCTCTGAATTTGTTGCGGATGTGATTTCGAGTTCGACTGCGCGAGAACGATCTTAGGTCCTTGGTCCTTCCCTCCTTCGAAGCGAACACCTCTGATCACCGGGCGGCAGCTTCACACGCTGCTATCATCGAAATAGTTTAGCGACATGACTCCTCGGCGTCCTACTATCGGTGTGTTCGATTCCGGCTTTGGCGGGCTAACCGTTCTTAAAGCTTTACTGGAACTCGTTCCCGACGCCGATTACCTCTACTTTGGCGATACTGCCCGGCTGCCTTATGGGTCCAAGTCAGTGGAAACGGTGGCACGCTATGCCGTCGAGGCCGCTCATTACCTCGAAGGCCATGGAGCCAGGTTGCTGGTGATTGCTTGCAACACGGCTACGGCACTGGCGCTTGATCGCATTACCGCAGCGGCTCACGTGCCCGTGGTGGGAGTGGTCGAGCCGGGAGCTGCGGCGGCTGCATCGGTGAGTCAAAACAAGAAAGTTGTTGTGCTCGGGACCGAAGCCACGGTGAGCAGCCACGCTTATCGCAAGGCGCTTGAGGCGCGTGGGCTCGATGCGCGGGAGAAGGCTTGTCCGTTGCTGGTGCCGCTGGTTGAAGAGGGATGGGTTGAGCATTCGGTTACAGAGCAGGTTGCGCGTATATATCTTGATGAAGCGTTCGCCGATGGATTTCGGGATGCCGACACCTTGGTTTTGGGCTGCACGCACTATCCGCTGATTAAGCCGCTGCTGCGGCGTGTGGCGCCGTCGCATGTAAGCATAGTGGACTCTGCGGAATCGACTGCGCGGGCTGTCGCGGGGCATCTGGGGAAGCTTTTGCCAGCTTCGGCGGCGCGGCTTGAGGAACGGCGCGGTCTCCCGAGGCTTAAGTTTTTCGCCACAGATTCTGTCGAGAAGTTTCGGCGGCTGGGGCCGCGGTTTCTGGGGCATCCTATTGAGGATGTCGAGCATGTGGATTTGAAAGAATGAGCGAGTTTTCAAGGCTGAAACCCGTTACCTCAGCGGCTGAAGCCGACTTGGGAATACGTCTGTTATCGCAGCGCTGAAAGCGCTGCGCCACCCAAAAACAAAGTGCAACATTGGATTCGTGTATCCGACCAGTTTATCGAGTCGGGTTTGCGCGCAAGGTTCGGATAGCGCTTGCCGCAATGGCAATTTAGTGTGTCCGCGTAGTCTTCCAGTCACTCAAATCAAGAAACATCAGGTTCAATCCGACAACTATGCATCCACTCGATAACGTCATTTGGACAGCGCTCAATACGCGGCAGTCAGAGTTTGCTGAAGCATTCGGCCAGGCGCGCAGGTTTATGCCTGAGGTATCGCCGCTGGCGGCGTTTGCGGAGCCTACTGAGGAAGGTTACGAATCGTTGGGTGAGTTGGTGGGCGCGGGTGGGACCATCAGGCTGTTTCTGGACGCACCATACCAAGCGCGAGCTGGCTGGAGTCTGCTGAATGGATCGCCAATGCCGGAAATGGTTTACGAAGGCGCCGGGCTGCGCCCGGCTGACAGCCCCTTCGACCTTGCTCAGGGCAAGCTCGGGGAATTCTCCCCGCATGAGTCTCTTCACAACGCGGATCAGAAGATCGTCGAACTCGGCGGTGGGGACTCAGCGAAAATGATGGAACTGACGGCGCTCACCAAGCCTGGTCCCTTCGGCAAACGTACGCATGAGTTGGGCACCTATCTGGGGATTCGACGCGAGGGAAAGCTTGTAGCTATGGCCGGCGAGCGGTTGAAGATTCCCGGCTACACGGAAGTGAGCGCCGTCTGCACCCACCCTGAGCATACGGGACATGGTTACGCGCGCTTGCTGATGACTGAGGTGATGCGGCGCATTCTGGGCCGCGGCGAGACGCCGTTTTTGCACGTCCGGGAAGATAACGTGCGTGCGATTAAGTTGTACCACCGGCTGGGATTTACCAGACGAGCGCTGTTATATACGGTGGTGCTGAGGAAGGATGCGGCTTAGCGGGTAGCCTAGAACCCGGCGTATCGATTGTCAGTGCAGGCCCTCTCTCAGTACAAGCGGTCTCAGTACAAGTGGAAATCGACTTCCAGATTGATCGCAACTGCTACGGGATGACCATCGCGCATGGCGGGCTCGAAGCGCCAAGTCTTGACGGCTTCGATGGCTTTTTCGTCCAGCCCCATACCTAGGGAAGTAACAACGCGGATGCTGGTGGGGCGTCCGTTGGCATCGACCACGAGGCCGAGAACGCAGGTGCCCTGGTATTTCGCCTTGCGGGCTTCTTCAGAGAACTCGGGCTCGGGGTCGAAAACCACACGCGGAGCGCTGGTACCGGCTCCCACACGGAAAATACCGCCGCCCATGCCGCCGCCCTGCCCTGGCCCTACGCCCGGGCCGTTGCCGGAACCGACTCCGCCGCCAGAGCCTGAACCGATACCGCTGCCCGATCCCGTGCCATTGGATGGAATGACGGCAGTGGATTTCGGATCGCCAAGGTTTGGCATGTTTACCAGGGCTACCTTGATATCGGGCGGAACGACGACCGTAGGCTCAACCGCCAACTTCGGGTTGTCATTCCGGATCACCGCGGCTGGGGGCGTGATCTGATGCATGGAGAACTTGGGCAAGCGTCCTTGCGAGGCCTTGAGCACATCGCGGTCGCCACCACCACCGCCGCCGCCGGCCTGGGTTTTGGCGGGCTTTAGGGCATAGTCGCCGGGATCAATCAGCTTAGTTTCCACTTGCTGCTTGGCTTCGACTTTGGTGACAAGGCGGCGTGCGAAAATCGTGCCTCCGATAATCAAGCCGATCACAACCACGTGGAATGCAGTCGACGTGAGAGCCCCATTTTTCTTGTAGTTGTAGAAGCCCCAAATCTCTTTCACGGGCTCCGGCTTCGATTCCAACTTCAGGGGCGGAAGCTTCTTGGGGAAGAAGAAATCGTCCAGGCCGTGGGAAAGCGACTTCCACAGCGGCTCAAAGGTATCCGGAGCCAGCAACAGATTTAGTTCAGGTTCGTTGCCAGGTTTTGGAACGGAGTTCGGATTCACTTCTGTTGATGCCATTGTTCCCCGGTTTGGTTCTCCCTGGTGGGACAGCAAGAATGCTATCTTTGGTAAACGCGGCGCTCCTTACACAGATGAGCCGCCTTTGCAACAAGTTGCCTCTGTAAATACTTCTCTGGTTCGGAGTCCGGGTCGGCCGCCCCCCACCGGGCGCGTTAGGGCTCCAAAACCGTAGCTTTCCACTGAAATTGTACCTCTTCCTCCACTTTTTACGTAGTGTATTTCTAAAGGCCGAGAGGCATTTTACCTGCTGGTGACAAGCCGGCGGTAAACCAAGTTGATTCCCTGGAACTTGCCGGACGTTTAGTGGGCACCCGTCTAGTGGGCACCCGTCGCGTAGACGTTCCCAGCGCGTCTCCCTATAATAAAAAGATTAATACACTAGGGAGAAGCGCCCAGGGTGCCGGTCGAACTGAAATCTACCATTAATCTGCCTAAGACTGCCTTCCCCATGAAGGCCAACTTGCCCCAGAATGAGCCGAAAATACTGGCCCGCTGGGAGCAGAGCGGCATTTATGAACGTATTCGCGAGGCCCGTAAAGGCGCGCCGACATACATTCTGCACGATGGGCCGCCTTACACCAGTGGGCCCATCCACATGGGCACGGCGCTGAACAAATGCCTCAAGGATTTCATCGTCAAATCGAAGACCATGTCGGGCTTTGATGCGCCTTACGTGCCGGGGTGGGATTGTCACGGCCTCCCGATTGAGATCAAAGTCGATAAGGAACTGGGCGGCAAGAAGCTCCAGATGCGTCCCAGCGACGTGCGCGCGGAGTGCCGCAAGTATGCCCAGAAGTTTCTTGACCTGCAGCGGCAGCAGTTCAAACGGATTGGCGTGTTTGGACGCTTCGACCGGCCTTATGCCACGATGAACCCGCAGTATGAGTCGGTGGTGCTTTCGACTTTCTTTTCGTTTTACGAGAATGGATTCGTCTACAAGGGTCTGCGCGCGGTTTATTGGTGCATGCACGATGAGACTGCTCTGGCTGAGGCCGAAGTGGAGTATGAGAACCACGCCAGCCCAACGGTTTGGGTGAAGTATGCGCTGCTCGATGATCCTACGAAGATCGATGCGGCGCTTGCGGGGAAAAAAGTTTCGACGATTATTTGGACGACTACTCCGTGGACTTTGCCGGCGTCGATGGCCGTGGCATTTCATCCGGATGCGGAATATGTGGCTTTGGAATCTGGTGGCGACGTTTATGTGGTGGCGGCGAAGTTGGCCGGCGACGTGGCCGAGAAATGCGGCTTAGAGAATGTGCGCGCGTTGGCACATTTTCCGGGACGCAGGATGGAGCACTTAAACTTTCAGCATCCATTTCTGGATCGCAAAATTCTGGGCGTGTTGGCTGAATACGTCACCATGGACACAGGAACCGGCGTAGTCCACACTGCGCCTTCGCACGGCGCGGAAGACTTTATCACCGGCGTCAAGTATGGACTCGACGCTACCAGCAACGTCGATGAAAAGGGCATCCTGCGCAACGGGTTGCCGGAATATACCGGCAAGCGGGTGTGGGAAGCGAATCAGCCGATCATGGATTTGGTGAAGAGCCGTGGGGCGCTGCTGCATGCGGAGAAGACGGAGCATTCTTATCCGCACTGCTGGCGCTGCCATAATCCGGTGATCTTCCGCGCGACCGAGCAGTGGTTCATTTCGATGGAGACGCCCATGCCGGGCGGGAAATCGAAGGACGACACGTTGCGGATGCGCACTCTCGAAGAGATCAAGCATGTGAAGTGGGATCCGGCGTGGGGCGAAGAGCGGCTCTCAAACATGATTGCCACGCGGCCTGACTGGTGCATTTCGCGGCAGCGGGTTTGGGGCGTGCCGATTGCCGTTTTTCTGTGCGAAGGCTGCAGTAAGCCGCTTCAAGATAAGGTTATCAATCGCAAAGTGGTGGAACTTTTTGCGCGCTCCGGAGCCGATGCGTGGTTTACTTCCGAGTCTGACACGATTCTTCCCGCAGGTACGAAATGTCCGCACTGCGGTGGAACCAAGTTTGAGAAGGAAACTGACATCTTCGATGTGTGGCTGGAATCTGGCGCTAGCTATCTCGCGCTGGTTGACGACGAGCCTACTTATCCGTGGCCGTCTGATCTTTATCTCGAAGGCGGCGATCAGTACCGGGGGTGGTTTCAGTCGTCTCTGCTTTGTGCCATGGGTACTCACGGAACTCCGCCCTACAAGGGTGTGGTGACACCGGGATGGACGCTCGACGAAAAAGGGCAGGCCATGTCGAAGTCGCGGGGGAACGATGTGGACCCGGTGGATATTGCTTCGCGGCTGGGCGGAGAAGTGGTACGGCTGTGGGTCGCGTCGGTCGATTTCCGGGAAGACGTGGTTGGCTCGGAACGGCTGATGCTGACGGTGGCGGAAAATTATCGCAAAATTCGCAACACGTTCCGCTACATCCTGGGCAACGTCGGTGACTTCGATCCAACAACTGACGCAGTTCCGTTCGAGAAATTGCAGGCTCTCGACCAGTACATGCTGCGGCAGACCTTGGCCTTCGCTTCCGATGTGCGGACGTCATACGACGAGTTTGCCTTCCACAAGATTTATCACCGGCTGAATCATTTCTGCATTGTCGACTTGAGTGCGTTTTATTTTGATGTGCTGAAGGACCGGCTGTATATTTCCGCGCCGAAATCGCAAGCTCGCCGCTCGGCGCAGACTGCGATCTGGCGCATTGGCGAAGCGCAGGTGCGGCTGCTTGCTCCTATCATGAGCTTTACCGCGGAAGAAGTTTGGGATTATCTGCCCAAATCTTCTGCGCGAGGCGAAAGCGTGCATCTGGCGCTGTTTCCGTCGGCGGAGGATATTCTGGGCCACGCGCAGAACGCGGACTCTTCAGCTCAGGCTGAAGCGTCTAACCAGGATTGGACGACGCTTCGCTCGGTGCGCGACGAGGTTCTTAAAGCTCTCGAAGAAGCGCGCAATAACAAGCTGATTGGCACAGGCTTGGAGGCGCAGGTTACGGTGACCGCGCCCGATCCGGTGTATTCAGTGCTGGCTCGGCATGCCGGCGATCTCCGCTATCTGTTCATTGTTTCCGCTGTGCATCTTGTACAGGCTTCCGGCAACGGCACAGGAGGAGTCCGCGTCGAAGTGAAAAAGGCGGATGGGCTTAAGTGTGAGCGGTGTTGGAATTATTCGATCCACGTGGGTGAGGATAAGACTTATCCGACGGTGTGCGAGCGTTGCAGCGCGGTGTTGAAGGAGATTGGCGGGGCGTAGGGATTACCCTCAGGCGCTAAAGCGCGTGTACATTTAGCGGCTTAACGGCACGAGTGAACTCGTGCCCTTCCCGATCATCTTAAGGGCAAATTCAACTGTGAACTGGCGAAAGCTGCGAACGGTTCTGCTCACGGTGCTGGTTCTTTGCATCATTCCGGCCACTCGCTATTATCAGATCGACGTACCACTGCTGCGATTTCTGCGGGGTTCGAGCCGCGTCGATCCTTTGTCGCTTCACCTGGCGGGAGAGTTTGTCGAGAACAATCTGGGGACCGAGCAGGAAGCGGATGGTTCGGTCACGGTGCGCATGATCGCGGAGCAATATTTGTTCATTCCGCATTGCATTCTGGTTCCGGTTGGGGTTCCGGTTCATCTTCGCATCACCAGCGCCGATGCCGTTCACTCGCTGACCTTCGATGGCACGCAATATGCCGTGAAGGTGCTGCCGGGGACGATCAGCGAGGCTCAGCTTCAGTTTTATCGCGTTGGCGAATATAAGACGGCTTGCCGCGAATTCTGCGGCGCGGGACATTACGCGATGCGATCCGAGTTGAAAGTTGTACCGCGGGAGCAGTTCCCCGCTTTGCGGCCGGGGGAAAGAGGCAACTGTGACGCATTTTCCCTTGAGGCGCGGGATAATCCTGCGGATGGAATTCCCTCTTACATAACGTGGACGCCGGAGACGATAGCGGCTGCATCTCGCGGAGACGCGTTTCGGGGAATGCTTCTGGCCCGGCGCTGCGATCACTGCCATGGAGCGGAAGGCTTCAGCGCGGAGGCGTCAACGCCCAACCTAGCGTCGCTTGACAGGCTGGCGGTATGGAAACAGTTGCAGGACTTTCGATCTTACAAACGAAGCTCGCGTGCGATGGAGCCGATTGCGGCATCGCTTTCGTCGCGCGATGTGGCGGACGTGGTCGCTTATTATTCGAAGCTGCCCGTCTTTAAGGATCTGCAGGATAACCGCAGCTTTCCGCAGTCCCGGCCTGATCCGGTACGGGCGGCTATCGCGTCACGGCTGATTGCGTTCGGAGACGGAGGGCGCGGCATTCCGCCGTGCCAGGCCTGCCATGGTCCGGTTGCTTTTCGTCCGGGAGTTCCGTCGCTCACAAACCAGAATGCCGACTATGTTCTGAATCAACTTGAGGCTTTTGCGAATGGGAGTCGTGCCAACGACATCAATGAGCCGATGCGAATTATCTCGGCGCTGCTTACTGAAGATGAGAGGCACGCGCTGGCGGCGTATTACGGTTCAGGACTTGGGCTTGAGCCGGCTAGCACAACTGTGCCGAGGTAACTTGGCGTTCCTCACGCAGCCGAAGGACTATCCTCGACCGGAATAGAAGTTACTTCATAATTACCGGCCGGTGTAAGCAGCGGCCAACCTCGATGCAGGAGATAATCGAGCCAGGCTCCCGCGATTTGCGACGTGATGACAGCCGCGAGCACAAGTGCGGTGTAGAACTTCGGGCTGATGATTCCAGCATCATAGGCGACGCTGGCCAATACAATGCCGGGGCCGCCGCGGGCGTTCATGGTAAGGGCAAGATTGATCAGATCCAGCCCACGAAAGCCAGCGAAGCGTCCTGCCAATGCCACGGAAACAATTTTGACGACACAACTTCCCACAAGAAAAGCGCCGACCATCCACAACGAAAATCCGCGAATCAGGTCGAGTTTCAACCCGACAATTGCAAAATACACCGGAATAAAAAACCCAAACGAAACTTTCCCTATGGAATCGAGCGCATCTGCAAAGAGTCTCCGCTTCTTATGCACCACGGCGAACCCAGCAAGAAATGCGGCGAATACGAGGCTGACGTCGAGCGCACCGGCGATTACGCAATATCCCAGAAGCACGACGATTGCATAAGCTACTGGAGAGTGTGTTGCCATCACGTTGTACCGTGATTTGTTTATTCGCTTTACCATGCGCGGAACGATCGTCAAACCCAGGGCGAAGAAACCCACGGTAACGAAAAGGTGATACGACATGGAACGCGCATTGAGGGCGCTTTGACCAGCCACTGCTGTGGCCACGGCCAGCGCCAGCCACAGCACGATGTCTTCCAATACAGCAACCCCGAGAATCAACCGCGCAAATCGAGTGTGGAGAATCTTCAGGTCAGCGAAAATCTTCGAAACGACTGGAACGGACGTCACCGCGACCGCGACAGCAAGAATAATGATCAGGGATATGCGGTTGCCATTCGGTCCGGCGAGCGCAGGACGAATCAGCCATGGTCCCAGCAGCAGTCCTAGAATAAATGGTATGCCCGTACCCACGATGGTTAACCAGCCCACCTCGCGACGCTCTTCGCGGCTGAATAGATGCCGCGTTTCGGCGCCGGATAAAAACATCAGAAGCAGGAGTCCAAGCCAATAGACGAAGTTAAGGATGTTTCCCTGATGCTGAATGGCAACAGACATCCCTGAAAAAAAAGGGATGCGGCCGATTAGAGACGGACCGAGCACGATTCCAGCCAGGATTTCGCCGACGACTTTCGGCTGGCGAAGTAGCACGAACAAATAGCCCAGCAACTGAGCCAGGCCTACTAACAGCAGAAGTATGAAGAGAACCGAAGTCAGATCGTGGTTGGACACAGCTTCTCCCCCGCGCCCGAATTGGATGCGGATCGCGGGAGAGAGTTTGCAGTGAAAGTTTGAGCGCTAGCCCGGGAAGCCTGTTATCGGCTTATCGCAACTCTTCCTTGTTTCTATTCTTCCTTATTTCAATTCTTCCATCGCCGCTGCCAGCGCTTCCCTGCCCGGCCTGGTCAGCGATTCTGGAAGCGTGGATAGCGGCTGATCGACCATGTTCAACATATCTAGGAAGCTGGGAGCTTTTGTGTTTACGTAGAACACGCCGGTCAGAACTTCGCCCTTGTCGTGGGCTTCGCTCAGGCGCTTCATGGAAGCGATGCGATCGGTCGGGTCGTAGTCTTCTTCCAGTTTGCGCAGTTGCAGGCGGGAGCCATCGTGCATGGTGACGCTGACGGTTGTTCCGGGATCGTACTCCACATCGATTTCGTCGAAGTGGGGGACGAAGCTCATTTCCTGCAAGGTCTCCTCGTGATCCTTCACGTACTTGTAGGATTTGGTTGAACCCTCATGGTCGTTGAAGGTGACGCAGGGAGAAACCACATCGAGCATAACCGTCCCCTGGTGAGCGATGGCAGCCTTCAGCATGGTGCTCAACTGCCGCTTGTCGCCGGAGAACGAGCGTCCGACAAATGTTGCACCCAGTTCGATGGCCAATCCGCAGGTATCGATTGGAGGAAGATCGTTGATCACGCCGGACTTCAGCTTCGATCCAAGATCGGCCGTTGCCGAGAACTGGCCTTTGGTGAGGCCGTATACGCCGTTATCCTCGATGATGTAGATCATGGGGAGATTGCGGCGCATGAGGTGAACGAACTGGCCGATGCCGATGGAAGCGGTATCGCCGTCGCCGCTGACACCCAGCGCAATCAGATTGCGATTGGCCAGCACCGCGCCCGTGGCTACGGACGGCATACGTCCATGCACAGAGTTGAAGCTGTGTGAGCGGTTCATGAAGTAGGCGGGGCTCTTCGAAGAGCATCCAATGCCGCTCAGCTTGGCGACGCGCTCGGGCTGCACGCCCATGTCATACATGGCTTCGATGATGCGCTCGGAGATGGCGTTGTGGCCGCATCCGGCGCACAGCGTAGTCTTTCCGCCTTTGTAGTCGATTACGGTCAGGCCGATATGATTGGTTTTCGGTTCAGCTGCAGGCGTGGTCGCCATTTACTTACCCTCCATCGTGCTCAGTTCGTCGGTAACGGAGCGCGCGTCGAGCGGCAAGCCGTCGAGATGGCTGATGCTGCGCAGGCGCGTGGTCAGTTCGGGTTTCAGGTCGAGCCTCAGGAGGCTGAGCATTTGCGCATCACGGTTTTGTTCGACGACGTAAATGCGTTCGTGCTGCTCGATGAACTCATGCACTTCGCGTGTGAAGGGATAAGCGCGCAGCCGCAGATAGTCGGTTTCGATGCCGTACTCGTTGCGCAGTTGGTCGCGACTTTCGATGATTCCCCAATGCGATGTGCCGTAGGCGATGATGCCAATTTTCGCATTCGTGCCCTTGGCGATCTCAGGCCGCGGAACGAACGAGCGCGCGGATTCGAACTTGCGATTGAGGCGCTCCATATTATTTTCGTAATCGTCGGGGCGTTCGCTGTAATTTGATTTATCGTTGTGTCCGCTGCCGCGGGTGAAGTAGGCAGCGGCAGGATGATCCGTTCCCGGCAGTGTGCGATAGCCCACGCCATCGCCGTCAAGGTCTCTGTACCGGGCAAAACCTCCTAGTTTGTCCAGTTCTTCTTTCCCCAGCACTTTGCCGCGCTTGATCGGCGTGGTGGGATATTCGAAGGGATCGGACATCCAGTTATTCATGCCGAGATCCAAGTCGGACATGACGAAGACAAGCGTCTGAAATTGCTCGGCCAGATTGAAAGCTTCCGAGGCCATGCTGAAACACTCCGTCACCGAGTTTGGAATCAGCATGATGTGTTTGGTATCGCCGTGCGAAAGAAAAGCGGTCGCGAGAATGTCGCCCTGCGATGTGCGTGTAGGAAGGCCGGTGGAGGGGCCGACGCGCTGAATGTCCCAGATTACACCGGGGATTTCTGCGTAGTAAGCGAGTCCGGCAAACTCCGACATTAGCGAAATGCCGGGGCCGGCGGTTGCGGTCATGCTGCGCGCGCCCGCCCAGCCGGCGCCTATTACCATGCCAATCGCAGCGAGTTCGTCTTCTGCCTGCACGATGGCGAAAGTGGCTTTGCCGTCGGGGCCGATGCGGTATTCCTTCATGTATTCGATCATCGTCTCCACCAGCGAAGACGACGGCGTAATCGGATACCAGGTGACCACCGTGCATCCGGCAAACATGCAGCCGAGAGCGGCGGCCGAATTGCCGTCGATGATAATTTTGCCGGCAGTTTTATTCATGCGCTCGATGTAGAAAGCGCCGCGTTTCGGCAGGCTGGCTTTGGCGTAGTCGAATCCGGCTTGCGCCGCGGCCAGATTCAAGTTGGCAGCTTTTGCCTTGGTGGCAAACTGTTTACGGATGGCCTTCTCCACCTCGCCCATCTCAATTTCGAGCAACTGCGCGACCACGCCTACGTACACCATGTTCTTGACCAGCTTGCGCAGCTTAGCCTCGGGGCAAACCGTCGCGACCAGTTTGTCGTACGGGACCGAGTAGAAAACTAAATCGCTGCGCAACTTGTCGAGCGCCAGCGGTTCGTCGTAGAGCACCGAGGCGCCGGGCGCGAGCGACATCACATCATCGTGGGCAGTTTCGGCATTCATGGCCACCAGGAAATCAATTTCTTTCTTGCGGCCAATGTAGCCATCTTTGTTAGCGCGAATCGTGTACCAGGTGGGAAGACCGGCGATGTTCGAAGGAAAAAGATTCTTGCCGGAAATCGGCACTCCCATTTGAAAAATTGCGCGTAGTAATACGGTGTTTGAACTTTGCGAGCCTGAGCCATTCACTGTAGCAACCTGAATGCTCATGTCATTGACGATGCGCTTGCGTCCCAGTTGGCCGCCGGTGCCCTGGGGCACAACATCCATAGTAGCCATCCCAACACCTTCCTTTATTAAGCGGCGGAACGATCCGCCGAATTTCCAACTTGGGGGAAACAGATAATTATACGGCGGCAGGGATGACTCGGCACGTCAAATCATGCGACGGAAGCGGAAAGGAACCTGTTTGGGAAATAGTGGGGGGGAATGATTAGGTAGAATCTATGATTCCGTCCGGAAAAACTGAGCCATGTCGCGGAATTTTTTATATCGGGTTGCGACTAATTCGGCTGGCGAAAGTTTCTTGAGTTCGGCGAAGTGTTTCTGGAGGCTGACATCGAGTAGATTTGCGGCCGCTTCGTGGTCCCGGTGAGCGCCGCCTTCGGGTTCGGGCACAATGTCATCGATGCAGCCCAGTTCGATGAGATCCGGCGCGGTGATGCGCATGGCTTCGGCCGCTAACTCCTTCTTGGTGGCGTCTCGCCACATGATTGCAGCGCAGCCCTCCGGCGAAATCACGGAGTAAACCGAGTTCTCCATCATCAACACGCGGTCGGCTACAGCGATGGCCAGTGCGCCGCCACTGCCGCCCACTCCGATCACCGTAGCAATGATGGGAACTTCGAGGTCTGCCATTTCGCGCAAGTTGTGCGCGATCGCTTCAGCCTGGCCGCGCTCCTCGGCATGAATTCCGGGATAGGCGCCGTCGGTATCGACCAATGTGAAAATCGGCCGGCGAAACTTTTCCGCGACCTGCATGATGCGCAACGCCTTGCGATAGCCCTCGGGATGCGGCGTACCGAAATTACGGTAGACGCGCTGCTTCATGTCGCGGCCTTTCTGAGTGCCGACGACCAGAATTTCTTCTCCGTGAAAACGAGCCATGCCGCAGATGATTGCGGCATCGTCGCCAAAGCTGCGGTCGCCGTGGATTTCGCTGAAATCCGTGAACAAGCGGTCGATGTAGTCCAGCGTTTGCGGACGCTGAGGATGCCGCGCCAGTTCGGTTTTCTGCCAGGCGGTCTGCAAAGCTTTCATCTCCTGCCGGAGGATGTGGACGCGCTCCTGAAGTTTAGCAAGCTGACGGTGCGTCACCTCGTTCTGCCCGGCGTCAGCCTCGATCAGCGCAACCTGCCGCTCGATTTCTTCCAACTCCTGCTGTGCTTTTTGAGTTGCTTCCATGATTTAGCCGGGATCGACGTAGGTGAACGTGACTTAACTGATCACCCTAACACTGCCGCGCCCGCACAATTGTTCCACGCGAGCGATGAAGTTGCGATCCGGCATGACATTATAGCCTTCCGCCTCCATCACCACCATGAAATCGCCGGCGCGTTCCACGTCGAACAACACCCGCGCTTCGCCTTTGCGCTCCTGAAAAAGAGAATGCAGGTCGTCCACCGTGGACTCCGCCGAGGTTTCGAGCGGCACTCGAATGCGGATCGCGCGTGGAAGCGGAATCTTCGCGTCTTCGAGAGGCATGATTTCGGCGGCTGTAATTTTTGGATTGGTTCCTTCTTCGATGCGTACTCCGGCGCGCACCAGCACGGGAACTTCGAGCTTCACTCTATCGCCGATTTTCTTGTAGGCCTCGGGGAAGACGATCATGTCGATGGAGCCGGACATATCCTCGAGCGTGGCTTGCGCGTAGAAATCGCCGCGCTTGCTCTTGAGCACGCGCACATTGCCAATGATTCCGGCCGTCGCTATGGTCTCGTCCTTGCCGGTAGATCGGGTCATTGCGCCGATCTCAACAATACTCAGAGCCTGCAGATCGGCCAGCTTGTCTTTGTATTTTTCCAGCGGATGCCCGGTGATGAAGAAGCCGACAATTTCTTTTTCCGCGGCGAGGCGCACCTGCTCATCCCAGTCGGGGATGTTCGGCAGCTTATCGTTGTTGGCCTCGGACTCTTCCTGCTCAAACACGCCGAAGAGGCCGTGCTGTCCCGACTCTACATCGCGCTGAGCTTTTTGCGCGCGGTCCATGGCGCGGTCGAGCACCGCTATTAATTGCGCGCGGCGGCCGAGCGAATCCATGGCACCACTCTTGATTAGCGACTCCATGACGCGCTTGTTGAGCAGCCGGAGGTCGACGTTCTCGCAGAATTCGTAGAGCGATTTGAAACGGCCCAGCTTCTTGCGCGCCGTGACAATTGATTCGATGGCGTTACCGCCGACGTTTTTTACTGCCGCAAGGCCGAAGCGAATGGCTTCTCCCTGCGGTGTAAAGCTTGCGGCTGAGATGTTGATATCGGGCGCGGCCACTGTAATTCCCATCTCGCGGCACTCGTTGATGTACTTGACCACGTCGTCTGTGCTGCCGGTAACCGACGTCAGCAGTGCAGCCATGAACTCGACCGGATAGTGCGTCTTCAGATATGCGGTGTGATAGGCCAGCAGTGCGTAGGCAGCAGAATGCGATTTGTTGAAGCCGTATCCGGCGAACTGCGCCATGAGATCGAAAATCTTCTCGATTTTCTTCGGAGGAAATTTGCGCTGGGCCGCGCCTTCCACAAAACGTTCGCGCTGCTGCGCCATCTCTTCAGCTTTTTTCTTGCCCATGGCGCGGCGCAGCAGATCGGCTTCACCAAGGGAGTAGCCGGCGAGCCGGTTCGCGATCTGCATTACCTGTTCCTGATACACGATCACGCCCAGCGTTTCCTG
>JBAPQU010000520.1:0-3970 GCA_049280795.1 Candidatus Sulfotelmatobacter sp. | reverse complement strand
CGCTCGGTCAGCTCGCTTACGTCGAGCATGACGGTGTGCAATTTCGAGGCGGCGCGGGCGGTGCGCCAGCGCGACCAGAGGCCGCGGCCTCCGCGCTCGAGGAAGTCGTAGACACCTTCCAGCTGTTTCGTCAGGAGTTGGTCGTAGTGGCGGAATTCGAGCAGCTGGGAGTTCGCGTATTGCAGGAGCTGAATGGCGGTCTCAGCGCCGGCGGGACTGTCGTAGATAAAAGCGGCGTTCCATCCGATTACAGCGAGGTCGTGCGGATAGTAGGAAATTCGCGATTGCAAAATCTCCTGCCGTTCGCCATCGGAGAGCGGCTGGGTTTCGCCGCGCACAACTTGAGAGATGAAGCCACCTTGAGAGGCCAATAGTTCGGTCGCCGAGGGTGAGCCGGCGATCTCGCGCAGGTGGAAGATGAAATAATCTTCCTGCAACCACTCGGTGGTATAGGGCTTGACCAGCGCGGGAGCGGCGCGCTCCAGCTTCTGTTTCACGATGCGCGTGGCCAGGCTTTCGAAGTTGGTATCCCAAACCCAGCGGCTGGAAAGTTGAACCAGCTTGTCCCAATCGCCAGAAAACGGCAGCTCGAAAACTACGCTGACTACGCCGTAGTCGAAATACTTGATGTCTCCCTGAAGCCGCTCGCCGCTTTCGAGAACGAGGGGTTCCAGGACCTCTTCGACCGGAGGCCGCTGATAGCGGACGTATCCGGGAGCGAGGTGTTTGAAGCTGGCGTCAGCTGTGCGGGCACCTAGGATTTGGCGAAGCTCGTCGAGACGAATCTCCTCGCAAACATCGAACTGGATCAGGACCAGCACCGAACCGCATAGGGGCGCGTCCGGGGACTTGGCCGCAACGAGGGTGGGCAGGGCCTCTGCGGGAACCTTTCCTATGGCTGGAGCGGTTATGGTGGCTTCATGATCCATGACTGTGCACCCAGGACTTCAGGATCCAAGACTTCAGAATCCCAAGCGGCGAGAATCCTATTGTCCCAGAAGTCGAGCCATCTGGCGAGAGGTCGAAGGTGGCCTCTTACTCTAACCGCAGTAAGCGCTTTAAAATCAATGCTTTCTTCGCATTGCCGACAATAGAGCTCCGCCTGCCGCCAGGGCCACTAGGCCGAGGGCGGTGCGTTGCATGGAGTGGAAGACTTCGGCGTCACGGCGTCGTATTAGTGCGGACTCAGGATAGGGGTGGAACTCCTCTGCGGGAGCATTAATGGCGCTTTGCAGCACTTCGGCCAAGTGGAGGGCGTGGCGGGGCGTGCCTTGCGCAATCTGTTCGCGGCAACTAAAGCCGTCGGCGATGATCAGCCAGTCGGCCGGGGCGTGGCGGACTGCGGGGAGGAGTTCGAGTTCGCCAATAGCCATAGAGATGTCGTATTTGTCGGGTTCGAAGCCGAACGAGCCGGCCATGCCGCAGCAACCGTGAGCGGGGCTTTTGAAATCGATGCCCAACCGGCTGAGGACAGACTCTTCAGCGGTCATCTTCATCAGAGATTTGTGATGGCAGTGGCCGTGGAGGAGCGCTTTGCGGTTGAGCTGTGGCAGCGGGAAATCCTTCGCGTAGGTTTCAAGAAATTCACTAAGCAGAAAAGTCTGCCGCGATAGAGCTTGCGCGCGTTCGTCGTGGGGAAAGAGGTTGGTGAGCTCGTCGCGGAAGACGGCCACACAACTAGGCTCAAGGCCAACGACAGGGATTCCGGCCGCGATTTCGGGGGAAAGTTCGTCGAGAATTTGCAGCAGCAGCGATTGGGCGCGGTCGAGCATGCCGTGGTCGTAGAGCGGTCGGCCACAGCATAGGTTGGTCCGCGGGACGATCACTCGGAAACCGACGGCTTCGAGGACTTCGACGGCGGCTTGGGCGGTGTACGGGTGGAAATAGTTGTTGAAAGTATCGGGCCAGAGGAGGACGGGTGGGGCGTCAGGGGCTAAAGCCCTTTCTTCTTTGGCTGGGTACGGCGCGGCTGAAGGCCGCGCCCTTTCAAGGCCCCTATTCTTCCGACGATGGAACCACGCTTTGAAAGTCTCTGGGGCAAAGACCGGAATGGAACGCTGTTTAGGAATTCCAGCAACAAGTTTTGAAATGTTGCGAAGCAATGGAAGTTGCGTAGCCAGGTTGGCGAGGCCGGGCGCTTGCGAGGCGGCGCGCGCCCATAAATCGATGTTGCCGAAGGCGTAGGCGCTGCGCGGACGCAAGCGGCCTTCGTAGTAGTGCGAAAGAAATTCGGATTTATACGTAGCAACGTCGACGCCGACGGGGCAATCGCTCTTGCAGCCTTTGCAGGCGAGGCAGAGATCGAGCGACTGCTTCACTTCTTCGCTGCGCCAGCCATCGCGAATGATCCCATCTTTTTGGCCTTGACCTTGTGTCATCTCCCAGAGCAGATGGGCGCGGCCGCGGGTGGAGTGCTCTTCGTCGTGCGTGGCGCGGTAGCTGGGGCACATCAGGCCGCCTTCTTCGCGGCGGCACTTGCCTACGCCCACGCAGCGCGTCGTCGCCTGCCCAAGGCTGCCATGGTCCTCAAGGAACTGAAAATTGGTCTTCGGTTCCCACGGCGAGTAAGAGGCTCCAAAGCGAAGATTTTCGTCGAGCTTGTAAGGCTCAACCAGCTTGCCCGGATTCATCTTCCATTCCGGATCCCATGCCGATTTGAACTCACGGAACGCCTGAACCAACTCCGGACCAAACATTTTTGGAAGCAACTCGGCGCGGGATTGTCCATCACCGTGTTCACCGGAGATAGATCCACCGTAGCTGACCACGAGATCCGCGGCCTCTTCCATGAACTTGCGAAACTTGGCGATACCTTCTTTCGATTGCAAGTCAAAATTGATGCGCGTGTGCACGCAGCCGTGACCAAAGTGGCCGTAGAGCGAGCCTTTGTAGCCGTACGCCGCGAACATCTTGCGCAAGTCGCGGAGATAACCTCCCAGTTTTTCCGGAGCGACGGCGGAGTCTTCCCAGCCCTCCCAGTTCAGCGGTTCTCCGGGCACGTGTGACGTAACTCCCAGAGCGGACTCCCGAACTTCCCAGATGCGTTTGATTTTTTGCTTGTCGGTGTAGAGGCGCATGTGGGGAGGGTTCGCGCTGCTGCCAAGCGCGTCGATAAGAGCGCGGGCTTGGGATTCGGTTTCGGGCGCGGATTGTGCGCCGAATTCGACCATCAGCCAGCCGCCGCCTTCAGGAAGCATTGCGAGGCCTTCGGAGTTGATTCTTTTTGCACGCGTGTAGCCAACCAGAAGATCGTCGAAGCCTTCGAGGCCGATCGGCTTGTGCGCCATGATTTCCGGAACATGATCAGCGCACTGATAGATGTCGGGATAGCCGATAACCAGCAGCACGCGCTCGGGCGGGCTTTCAACCAGCCGGCACGTTGCTTCGAGGATCGTCGCACATGTGCCTTCGGAGCCGACCAAAGCGCGAGCAACGTGGAAGCCTCTCTCGGGCAAAAGGAAATTCAGGTTGTATCCGGAGACACGGCGGGGAATGTTTGGAAAGCGCTGGCGGACGAGATCGCCATAAGTGGCAGCGATGGTTTGCAGCTTGGAGTAGATTTCGCCGCGGCGTCCACCGGCTTGCACGATGCTTTCGAGTTCCGCCATCGAGGTAGCGCCGACTTTCATCCGCACGCCGTCGTAGGTGAGGATTTCGAGTTCCTCAATGTTGTCGTCGGTCTTGCCGGCCATCACGGAATGCACGCCGCAGGAGTTATTACCGATCATTCCTCCGAGAGTGCAGCGATCGTGCGTGGCAGGATCGGGCGCGAAAGTTAGATGATGCTTTTCAGCAGCGGCGCGAAGCGTGTCGAGGACGACTCCGGGCTGTACGCGCGCGATGCGACGGTCGGGATCGATTTCGAGAATGCCCGCCATGTATTTGGAGAAATCAAGAATGACGGCGACGTTGCAGCACTGTCCTGCGAGAGACGTGCCTCCGCCGCGGCAGAGAAGAGGCGCGCCGAACT
>JBAPQU010000519.1:0-3774 GCA_049280795.1 Candidatus Sulfotelmatobacter sp. | reverse complement strand
CGCGGCTATGTTGTCATCATTCAGGACGTTCGCGGCCGGTACACTTCGGAGGGTGAATGGTATCCGTTCAAACACGAGCAGGCCGATGGCTTTGACACGGTCGAATGGGCTGCCGCACTTCCATATTCAGATGGCAAAGTGGGTATGATGGGCGCTTCTTATGTGGGGGCGACGCAGATGCTCGCTGCTATCGCCCAGCCTCCGCATCTCGCGGCGATTGCCCCCAACATGACGGCCAGCAACTACCACAATGGTTGGACATACCAGGGCGGCGCCTTCGAGCAATGGTTCGATCAGAACTGGACATCTCAGTTGGCTCAGAACACGTTGCAACGCTTGATCGCCGAAAACACAAATGCGCTGGTCGGGACGGCCACGCTTCCGCTCGCCAATTATCCCATCTTCAATTTCGGCCAGTTGCCCGCGGACGCACAGCTCACTGCTGCGATCGCGCCGTACTACCTCGACTGGCTGGCGCATCCCGATTATGACGACTACTGGAAGCAGTGGTCCATCGAGGAACATTTTTCACAAATTGCCGTGCCCATGCTCCAGGTCGGTGCCTGGTATGACATCTTCAATGCGGGCACTCTGCGCAACTACATGGGCGCCAAGGCTCACGGATCGACTAATGCAGCGCGCACGCAGCAGCATCTGCTGATCGAAATCGGGGGGCATTCCGGTTTCGGCCGCCACATCGGCGACGTCGACTTCGGGCCTCATGCCACCGAGAACGGATATACAGATGTCATCCTCGACTGGTACGATTTTCTCTTTAAAGGCATTAAGAACCAATTCGCCACGGACAAACCCGTCAAGCTTTTTGTGATGGGCGCCAACGAATATCGCCAGGAAGACGATTGGCCGCCGCCGCAGGCTCAAAGTACGAAGTATTTCCTGCACTCAGGCGGCAAGGCGAATTCGCTTCGTGGAGACGGTTCCATTTCCACGTCCGCGCCCAAATCAGAGCCTGCGGACACCTATGTTTACAACCCCGCTAATCCTGCGCCTACGATGGGCGGGCCGCTCTGCTGCGACGAGGAGCACATGGAGCCCGGCCCCCGCGACCAGCGTGCGGTAGAAAATCGCGATGACGTGCTGGTTTATTCGACCGGCCCGCTGCCAAACGACATTGAGGTCACTGGGCCGATTACTGCCGACCTCTTCATTAAATCCTCTGCTGCGGATACAGACTTTACGGCGAAGCTGGTCGACGTCAGGCCCGACGGGTTCGCGCAAGATCTCACGGAAGGCATCCTTCGCATGCGCTATCGTTCCTCTGCGGAGCACGCCACTTTGATGAATCCCGGACAGATCTACGAAATCTCTGTCGATCTCTGGGCTACGAGCAACCTCTTTCTCCGCGGCCATTCGCTGCGCCTGGAGATTTCCAGCAGTAATTTCCCGCGCTTCGACCGCAATCTTAATACTGGGGAAGACATCAAATTCGCCCGTAACTTTGTTGCCGCCAGCAATTCAATTCTTCACGACGCGCAACATCCTTCCGTGCTCGTGCTTCCGATCATGCCTGCGAAATAATTTCGCGGAAGAGCGGGGCGGGGACAATATCGGCGCCGACTACGACCGACCTTTACTTATTTGCATCGTCGGTTGCGGGCGGAAGCGGTTGCGTGACCGGCAGAGTTTCAACGTGAGGCTGCGGAATCATCTCCATCGCCCACACCGCGGCCGGACGCATGTACATCGAGGCCCGGAAATTTCCGTTCACGTCCCACGCTTCCGGAGTGCGAAACCAATATCCTTTGCTCTCGTAAATGACGTGGTACAGACCCCAGGCCGTGCGGTAAGCCTCGTCCCGCATGCCTTGGCTGAGCAGGAGCGCGGCGAATCCAAAGCTGGTTCCAACCCACACTTCCGGTGCTTGTTCGTTATCGCGAATAATTGAGCCATCCGCGGCCATGCCGTTGGCCGCCCCCATTTCGCCACCGCTAAATTTCATGACGTTGAAGTCGAATATTTTTCTGGACGCTGCCAATTGCATTTCGTGCGGCACCAGGTCTCCCAGACCCGTCATATTGGCATACCACTGCCCGGCCAACTGATCGGCCTGGACACTGTCGCGATATTCGCTATCCGTGTCATAGCGGAAATATTTTCCATTCCAAAGTTTGGCAACGTATGTCTTTTGCGCTTTAAGAAATAGTTCGTGATACTCCGTGACGGCGTCGTTCTCGCCCAGCGTGCGGGCCATCACCTCGGTGGCGCGCAATGCCGAGAGCCACAAGCCACCGCAGTAGGCACTTACACCTCGTACCACCCACGAATCGTAGGTTTGGTCAGGATAGCCGCCATTTTCGGGGATGCCACCTCCGCGATCAAACTGCCGGAGATACGTCATGGCTTCGCGCACCGCCGGCCACATCATTCGAAGAAAGTCTTGGTCTTTACTTCCTGTCAGCACGTAATCGCGATAGACCATCAAAACGAATTTTGAATTCAAATCTTTCCAGTTGTTTGTATCCTGCCAGCCGGGTTCATTTACAGCGATGAAAGGATCTCCCTCCGGGACGCCAAGATCATGCGGCACCGCGCCTTTCTTCTTCCGCATGTGCAGGCTGGGTTCGCCCGTCAGTTGTGACTTCCAGACCCACTGCCCCTTTTCCGGCCACTCTTTTGGGACGGTATCGGCGAACTCACGAAGAACCTGCTTGTCGATGTCAGGCCAGAACTTCAGCAGCGGCATCGAAGCATAGAACCGCACGTCCAAAGTTCCGTAATACGCATAGTCGAAACATTCCAGTAATGCGAAAGATGGAGGGGCTTTGCGATCGCCGCCGACTGGACGGCCCCAGAACGATCCGCCATCCGTTAGCGTGTAAAGTTCATTGAAGAGCATGCCTCGATACCATATCGGCTTGCTTTCATCATTTATATATGGAGCCTGCCATGCGTCGATGGCGTCGCTCCACGCGGAGGCGTTTAACAATCCGTTGCGTGCGATGGCCCAGGCATTGTTCCCGCTGGTTCCATAGAAATCCGTATAGCGGCGATTCCAATCGCGGCCCTCGCCAAATTCCACGACCGGGAAGTCCCATGCAATGACCATGGGAATAACTTTGTGCTCTCCCGGCTGGAGCGTGAAGCGCACGGCGATGGCTCCCGCTAACTTCTCGCTATCGCTTACCCATGAGAGATCGCTGTTTGACAACCGGCCATCTTTGGCAAAGTGCGTCCAAATTACTTTTCCATCTCCTTCGGAGGGGAACGTGGTCTGGTAACTCACTTCAACACCGGGTGATTCCAAGGCGGCGATCACGAATTGTCCGTCCGCTTCGCGCGGAGCCCGACTGGCGCGGTTGCGCTCGAACACGACTCCTTTCATCGCGCGGCCGTCGACGCTCTCGCTTACAAATCGATTGTGGTTCCCTTGATTCGGCGCACCTTGAAAATCCCGAGTGAACGTACGAAACCAGCCGACCATGTTCGTCCACGAGAGCAGAACGGAAACCGTGACCGCATGGTGCGTAGGATTTTCTGCATGCCAGCGATAAACGGCAACCGGATAGCTCGACTCTCGATAGTTGTTTGGCAACACTGGCGAAAACTGCTCAAGCACGACGTGGGCAGGAAATTTATTCCACTTGTAGTCGTACCACGACTTCGGATACAGCGCCGCATATTCCCCCGCGCCCACGGGATAATCCCATTGCCAGCTTGCAAGCGTTCCGTCAGTCGGATGATCCGTCATCAGCGCTCGTGCCGTGCCTTGCGCCTCGCCCTCAGTCTGCTGAAACATAGCAAACTGATTGGCAT
>JBAPQU010000518.1:0-11922 GCA_049280795.1 Candidatus Sulfotelmatobacter sp. | reverse complement strand
GCCACCCAACGGTATCCGGCTTGGCGCGCGAAAGTTGCGGCAACGGTCATACCGGCGTCCTTGAACGAACCGGTTGGGTTCATCCCCTGGTGCTTGGCATAAAGGCGCTGGACTCCAGTGGCGCGCGAGGATTGAGGAAGTTCGTAGAGTGGTGTGTTGCCTTCGCGCAAGGTGACGACATGATCTTCCGATTGCGGCACCGGCAAAAGTTCGCGGAATCGCCACACCCCGCTGAGATCGAGCGCGGCGTTTAGAGTACGGCGTTCGCGCCACAGGGATTTCAACGCCGCGGGGTTGCGCGAGTTCCAGGATGAATCGGTAATCTCGAGCAAGTTGCCGCACTCTGAGCAGCGAAAATCCTGAGCCGCTGATGCGCTGAGCGAACCGCAACCGATGCAGCGGAAGCGAAAAGTCGGCTGCGGAAGGCCAGGTTCGGAAACTTTCTCAGAAGTGGTGGAGGGAAGCATGGCTTGGAGACTACTTCTGCCCTCGCAGGTATTGATCAGACTTGTTGATCCAATCGGCGCGCGGAGGATTGAAGATATCAAGGTCGATCGTGTCTTCCAGCGCTTCGGCTTTGTGCGGCATGTGTGCGGGGATGCAAAGAACCTCGCCGGCGTGAACCACGATTTCCCGGCCGTCGATCCAGAACTTCAGCGCTCCATCCAGAATGTACGTGAGCTGTTCGTTGTGGTGGCTGTGCTCGGGAACAATGCAGCCTTTTTGCAGCAGCACGCGCGCCAGCATAATCTCCTGCCCAACGACAAACTGCCGCTGCAGCAACGGCTTCAGATCCTCGAGCGGAATCGTCTGCCAGGGAATGTATTGTAGTTGGGCTTTGCTAGCCGCGTGTTTGGTGACGGCGCGTTGCGCGCGTGAATGCGACTTCGCGTTTTTCGTTTTCCTGCGTACGGGAATCTTGGATTTCACTTTTTTTGCCATGTCAGCCTTACTTCCTCAGCCACATTGTTGAGTGAATTCTGTTTAGTGAATTCTGCCTTCATAGAGCTTCACAGCGTTGTCATGCAGGCAACCATGAGCCAGTTCGAGAGCGCGCGTTTCTGTGATTTCATTTTCTGAGATCATTTCGGCGAGTGCCGCAGCCAGGGCCGTGCGTGCCGATTTCGCGCCCAGCCAGTAGCTCTCTTCCGAACCCAGCACTTCATTGTAAGGGAAAGCATCCGTACCAAAAGTGATCTTATCGGGAAAAGTTTCCAGCCACATCTTCAAGGTATCTTTGAACGCGGACGGATATTCCACAAGTTCTATTAACGAAGAATCAAGATAAACATTCTTCATCGAGGTGAGCCAGATGGCCTCGCGTTCCAGCGGATAGCCGCCATGCAGCATGACGAAGGTTGTGCCACGATAGCGCGGGTCGCGCAGCACGTTCTCAAAATTCATGATGTTGCTCTGCGAAAAATTAAAGTAATCACCGATGCAGGCTGCGGAATGAATATGCACGGGAAGATGCAGGCGTCCGCCCTCCACAATGAGATAGCGAAAAATATAATCCTGAAAAGTCCGGTAATCCTTCTCGCTGGGAATGCCGCCGGTGACATAGCGCTGGTAAAGATCGGCAGCCTGGTCATGGGTAGGATCGCCGAAAGTTGTGGGACGGAAGTAAGCCACTTCGAATTTTATGGCTATGCCGCCTTTGTTATTCCGGTTGTCTTCCAGCACCTGGCTGATGAACTTCAAATAGCCGTCGAAATCGGCAGGAAGTTTGCTCACGTTCTCCTGCTGCATCCAGCGGTGCAACATTTTTTCCTGCAGCGGAATATAGACTTCTTCGTCAGGATTGCGCGCGGCCTCGCGCGCGTTGTTGAAGGGCCACATGAATGAGTCGACGAAGAACACCCATGGAAAACGCTTGGCGTCGAGGTAGTCCGGCATCATAGCGCGATTGGCTGCAGAGCTCTCGGAGTTGATCTTGTCCAGAATCATGTTGAAGTACGCTGTACCTGGATATTGCTTCTTCAGCTCGGTCTTCTTCGCGACCAGCCACTTGCCATGTTCCGGCGAAAGATCGTTATAAGGATAGCCAAACAGAGCCTTGGCTGCGGCAATCAGCTCAGGATTGTCGTCCCGTGTGCGCACTGCAGCGCTAAAATCTGGAGGCGTGGCCATGGCATCGACGTCGGGATCGTCCGAAAAACCGGGATGCGCATGATGATCGAAGGCGGGAATTTTTTCAATCTGAGGAAGCAGCCGCTGATAAATCTGCTGCACGTCGGGGCCGGGAAACGGACGCGCCTGGGCGGCGGCGTTGGAAGCAATGCCGGTCACGGCGCAGGCGAGGATCAGTACTGAAAGAAAAATCTGCTTCATGAGCATTGGCTCCTGAGACTGACAAGTATGGACTAGCAACTCTCTTGTGTTAATTGCTTGCGGCGACTATCTCCCCACCAGACTTCCCTGCCATGCCGCGGAGACTTTCAGAATGCGGGCCGACGCTTCTTGCAGATTCGCCACAGACGACACAAAAGAGAAGCGCACGAAATCCTTGCCCGACAAGCCGAACGCAGCTCCGGGAATCGCGGCAACGCCTGCATCTTCCAGCAAAATGCGGCAGATTTCTTCTGCGCTCGTACCCGTTCCGCAAATATCGACCCAGGCATAGAACGCGCCTTCGGGAGCTTCGCAGCGGAAACCCGGCACTTCATTCAGATCGTGAATGAAGCGTTCCCGACGGCGGGCGAATTCGGCAACCATGCGCGGCGTCGTGCCTTCGCGATCGCGCAGAGCGTCGATGGCGCCATACTGAATGAATTCATTAACGCACGTGTAGGTATTTACCGCCATCATCAGCAGCGCAGGGACAACGTCAGGCGGCGCAACCGTGTAGCCCAGACGCCATCCGGTCATGGCAAAGCTCTTGGAAAAGCCGTCAATGATCAGCGTACGCTCTTCCATCCCCGAATAGCTGAGCATGGAAACATACTCTCCTCCGTACAGAATGCGCGCGTAGATTTCGTCCGAAAGCACCCAGAGATCGTACTTTACCGCGAGTTCCGCTAAACCACGTTGGACGGCATCGGTGTAAACCGTGCCCGTGGGATTGCCGGGAGAATTCGTCAGCAACATGCGAGTGCGCCGCGTAATCTTGCCTGCGATTTCCGAGAGATCCGGTTGGAAATGATTGCGCGACGAGAGTTCGAAAGGCACAGGAACGGCGCCAAGTCCAAGCGTAATCGAAGGATATCCGGGAAAACCGGGATCGGGGTAAAGCACCTCGTCGCCGGGTTCGAGCAAAGCCATCATGGCGAAAAACAGAGCCGCTTTGCAGCCGGGCGCGATGATGATGTTCGCGGGGGAAACCCTCAGGTTGCGCGTACGCTGCAAGTATGCGGCGATTTCCTCGCGAAGTGCGGGGACTCCGGCCACGGCGCAATAGCGGTCTTTGCCTTCGGCCAGCGCCCTGGTGACAGACTCGACCACCAATGGTCCGGGATGAAAATCAGGCTCGCCCAGTTCGAGATGAATGATCGACCGGCCTTGACTCTCCAGTTCTTTGGCGCGCGCGAATACAGAGAGCGCGCCTTCGCCGCTCATCACAGACATACGGGATGCTATGGATCGCATGCTGTCTCCAGAAATCTACAAACCTTTATACATGCCGCCATCGACCAGCACAGTCTGGCCGGTGATGTAAGAAGCCCGCTCGGAAGCAAGCCAGACAATCGTCTCGGCAACCTCGCGTGGATCGCCCAGCCGTTTCAGCGGCGCGTCTGCGGCCCAGCCATCGAAAATTTCTTGCTCGTTTTTGCCGGAACTTGAAGCGCGGGCTGTGGCTAATTCTTTTAGCCGGTCAGTTGCCGTGAAGCCGGGACCGACATTGTTTACTAAAATTCCATCTTTGCCAAATTCGTTGGCGAGACTCTTCACCAAGCCGACCACCGCCGCCCGCACTGCATTCGAAAGCACAAGATCAGTCACCGGCTGTTTCGTGGTGATGGAAGTCAGCGTGATGATGCGGCCCCATTTTTTCCGCTGCATGTGCGGGATCACTTCACGCGCAAAATAAACGGTGCTCAGAAAATTCAGTTCGAGCGCGCGCTGCCATTCTTCAAGCGTAGCTGCAAGGAAGCCCTTGGCGGGCGGGCCGCCAGCGTTGGTTACGCAAATATCCACGCCGCCGAATTTATCCGCGACGGCAGCAACAAAACGGCTGACGGCCGCAGCATCGGTCACGTCGAAGGCCTCGGCGAACACCTGGACGTTGTACTGCTTTCTTATCTTCTCCGCGGCAGCCTGCAAGGTCTGCTGGTTCCGCGCGCACATGGCAACGCGGCAGCCCTCAGCGGCAAAGGCTTCGGCGGTGGCGCGGCCAATCCCTTGACTGGACGCCGCCACTAGGGCGACGCGATCTTTCAGGCCAAGATTCATGAAGTTGGAATTATAAACGGTGCGCGCCGTTTCACTTGCGGGAGCGCACACCCGCGTTTAGTCTGTAAGAAAGAGGAATCATGAAACGCCACACCCATCACTCCGAAACCACAGCGGTGCGCGGCAACGCGAGCCTGGAGAAGAAAAACGGCCCTCTGGCCACGCCCATCTTTCAGACCTCAACCTTCGAGGTCGCGGACAACGACGAGGAACTGCGCGCCACCCACACCGACCACTTCTATACGCGCTACGGCAATCCCACCAACACCGTGGCCGAACAAACCGTCGCGCAACTGGAAGGTGTAGAGGCAGCGCTCACGTTCGCCTCCGGCATGGGCGCCATCACCACCACTCTCATGGCGCTGCTGAAGAGTGGCGATCACATCGTAGCCCAGCGCGATATTTACGGCGGCACAAACAAATTCCTGGCGCAATGGCTGCCGAAGATGGGCGTAGAAACGACATTCGTTGACACCATTGAGTACGATCAGCACGCCCGGGCGATCCGCCCGAATACCAAACTGCTCTATCTGGAATCGCCGACGAATCCCACACTGCGGATCGTAGACTTCAAAAAAGTGGCGGCGTTGGCCAAACAACACGAGCTCGTCAGCATGATCGACGCCACATTCGGCACGCCCATAAACCAGCATCCTGCAGAATACGGCATCGATCTGGTAATGCATTCAGGGACGAAATATCTGGCAGGACATACCGACCTAATATGCGGCGTCGTCGCCGGGAGGAACGAATTAATCAAGAGAATCTGGGAGACGCGCACGATCCTGGGCAATTGCATGGATCCGCATGCGTCGTGGATGCTGGTCCGTGGGCTGAAGACGCTGGCGGTACGCGTGGCACGGCAGAACGAGAACGCGCAGCGAGTCGCGGAATTCCTATCCGAGCACGCCAAGGTGCGGAACGTGCATTATCCATTCTTGAAGAAGCATCCGCAGTATGCCGTGGCTCGCGAGCAAATGGCGGGCGGAGGGGGAATGGTCAGCTTCGAGGTCGAAGGCACGGGCGAAGACGCGCGCCGCGTGAGCGAAGCCATGCGGCTGTTCTCGCTGGCACCCAGCCTGGGCGGAGTTGAATCTCTGGTGTCGATCCCTGTGCTCACTTCGCACGCCATGGTTCCCGCCGAGGAGCGCGCCAAAACGGGCGTGACCGAACAGATGATCCGCCTCTCCGTAGGCATCGAGAATGCCGACGATCTGATCGCCGACCTGGAGCATGCGCTGGAAGCCGTAGCCGCGCCGCAGCAAGTGCAGGTAGGGTAAAAAACTTAGTCCGCCTCAACACAAAAAATCCCGGGCCCTTGGGCCCGGGATTATGTAACTCTCCGCGCAAAGTTAGAAAATAAACTTCAACGCCAGTTGCATGATGCGCGGAAGGTGCGTTCCCGCAGAGCGTAAATAGGAGTTACCGGCACAGGAAGAGTCGCCCGCCGAATACGGAGCCGAAGGCCCGTAGCAGGCAAGCTCGTTGGAAGTGGTTCCGCGGCCTGCGTTATCAGCGGCCGAGCCAGCTTCACCGCCCAGCCAGTTGTATTCCACGTGGTTGAATACGTTGAAGGCTTCGGCTCGGAATTCAAAGTACTTACTTTCAGTAATCGGGAAATGTTTGAGCAGAGCCATATCGAAGTTTGTTCGACGGGGATTGCGCAGAATATTTCTGCCGGCATCGCCAAACGTCAATCCTGTAGGCTGAACAAACGCGCCAGGATTGTAGAGCAGCGGTCCGAAACCCGGCAGCGGCCCCGCCAACAAACTGTTATTCACACCAGCTCTTGGGTTACTCACCAAGTCCGGATATGAACCTGCGGAGGCTACTGAATTGCCCACTCCCGCGTTGTCCGCGGTAGCCGTAAAGCCTTCGTTGTACACGCTAAACGGCGAGCCGGTTTGCACTAAGGTGATGCCCGACCACTGCCAGCCTCCCAAGAGCGTATGGGTGAGTCCCTTTCCCGTGAAAATTGGCAGGTTGTACACATAACTCATCTCGAAGACATGCCGCTGGTCGAAGTTTGAACTGGCCCGGTATGAGTTGAGGTTGTAAGAGTTCACGAATCCCGTGTCGTTATAGTCGGAGGAGTCGTCGATGGAGTGGCTGTAAGTGTAGGCGCCGCTCAATTCCAGGCCGCCGATATTATGGCGTACCGAAGCCTCCAGCGCGTTGTAGTTGGACGATCCAGTCTGATCCTTGCGCTGGATGCCGCCGATGCCAGCGTATGGGCGGTACGGGCTGGGATCGTTCCCGCAAGCAACCGCCAGATTGTTGGCCCAGCCGCCGGTCATCGTAACGGGGCTGCCAGTATCTACGTTGGCAGTGGCGGTAGCCTGACCGTTAGCACCGACCGAAACCGAGTTGCAGTCATCGGCTGTGATGATCTGCCCGGTCGCATATGGATTCTGGCTGGCAGCGACCGGATACATCTGGTTGTATTCATACGAACGGGTCAGGTGCACGCCTGCACTCCCCACATAGGACACCGTAGCCACGGTATTCTTGCCAAGATCGTGCTGGATATCAAAGTGCCACTGCTGCATGTAAGGCCAGACCGCCTTGCTCGGCAGCGACACAAACTGCAACGGAGTCGTGCCGGCACTGCCCAGAAGGCCCGCGTTCAAGCTGCTATATCCTGGCACGTTGAGCACGCTCGAAATGGGTGTGCTCTTGCTTTCGTACTCGAGGGATTCAGTATTCGACTCGTTCCCGTTTGTATGCTCGAAGAAGATTCCGTAACCACCGCGAATCGCCCACTTCCCGTTGCCGAATGGGTCAAAGGCAAAACCAATGCGTGGCGCGGGGTTCAACCAATGGTTCGCCAGGCAGCCTGCGGGAACACCCGCCGTTACTCCGCAGTCTACCCAGCCGTTGTAGGGATTTCCCGATGTCAGCCATTCTCCGGCAGCCGTGTTGAAGGTGACCCCGCTGGCGCCCGCCACATAAAAAGCAGGATCGAAATTCCAAGCCAAATTGTTCTTCTCACGGTAGGTCCCGAAGAAACTCATCCGTAGCCCTAGATTAAGCGTCAGGCGCTTGGTGGCGTGCCAGTCATCCTGGAAGTAAGGCTCAAAGATTCTGTATTCCTCGTGCATTTTGAGCGCGGCGCCTTCCTGGGTAAAGGTACCGATATCTCCTAGGAGAAGATCGGCGAAGGCATTTTCGGTGGTAACCCCACTGGTGTTGCTGAACTGCAAAAGGCCGTTCACGCCGTAACCGGGCTGGGGAATTTCGTTCTTATGCGCGTCCACAAAGTAGGCCCCGAACTGCAGGTTGTGCGAACCCACGATCTTGGTAACGTTGTCGCGATAGGTGAAGGTCGGGTTGGAGTTCAAGGGGCCTGCTGGAACGTAACCCGGATCTTCCGCGAAGCCACCGCCATACTCTCCGCCAGCCACGCTTATACCCGGCACCTTGCCGCCATACCCATTGTTATAAATACCGAGCGTGGAAGGAACGGAGCCGCGCTGCCATGGCCCGGTGAGGTTGGTGGAAATGTGATCGGTAGTATAGCTAGCGACGAACTCGTTCAGCAGCGTAGGAGAAATATTGGCGGTGAGCCGCGCCACCATGCTGACGCCGGGATTCTTGAAATTCGTCTGAATTGTCGGGAAAGTCGTGCCGCTGGTCCACAAAGGCACGGGATACTGTTCCACCCAGGAATCGTGGATGTAGCGAAAACTGGCGCGAACTTTCTGGCCGATGTTTTGATCGACCTTAAATAATTCCTGGCGCCAGTTCATGGGCAGGGTCGGAGTTGCGAACCACTGGTCGAGCACGCCCGATCCCATCGTCCCGTCGGAAATGTTCGGCTGTGGAATCAACTGCAAGAGGGGATTAGTAATCGTCTGGCTTGCTGCATACGCTGGCACCACATTCAGATTCGGCGTGTAGCCTGCGGCATTGGTGAAACCTGGCACTATCGGGCAGTCGGTGAAACTGCCGGCTGGGTTCGGACAATCGTCGCTGAAGTTTCCCGCTCGTTCGGCCAGGGTTGGAACGGGAGTCGTAGAAAAGAAACCGGAAGCTGGCGTGAGTTCGCGCCGCCATTCCTCAGACCAGAAGAAAAACGTCTTCTGTTTGTCCGTATTGTAGTGGCCGGGAATGAATACTGGGCCACCGATGGTAAAACCAAAATCGTTTTTCTTGTACTCAGGGACTGAACTTTCAAATTCCGGAGTGGCATTGAAGTCGTCGTTGCGGAGGAATTCATACAAATCGCCGTGGAAGGCGTTGGTGCCCGATTTGGTTTCTACTTCGATTGTGCCGGACCCGTTCCGTCCATACTGCGCACCATAGTTCGAAGTCAATACTTTGACTTCGGCAATGGCATCGATGCTGGGGTAGACGTTGAGTGTTTCGTTGCTTCCGTTGTCAAGCGCATCGCCGCCATCGATTTCAAAGTTGTTGTATTCGGTGCGGCCGCCGTTGATGCTGAAAGCCACGGTCGTTGCACCGGGCTCCCCTTCGTCATTGCCAGACTGGTCGGTGACACCTGGAGACAACGATACCAGCTGTGTAAAATCGCGGCCATTCAGTTCAAGCTGACTAATCTCTTTTCCGGTGACGGTATTGCCCATGTCGGACGACTGTGTTTCCACCTGGGCAACTTGCGAGCCTTCAACGATCACTTCTGTGCTGATTGCTCCGACCTCCAGCGCCACGTTCACCCGGGCCTTCTCTGCGACACTCAATACCACGCCCTTGGCTTCGTACTTCTTGAATCCCTGCGCCGTGACGATCAGGTTATAGGAGCCGATGGGCAAAGATGCGAAGAGATAATCGCCGCTGCCGTTGCTCGTGCCGGTGCGATTAATGCCATGCTCCGCATTCTTGACCGCGATCTGCGCATTGGGCACGGCCGCTCCGCTAGGGTCGGTAACTGTGCCGGTGAGGGAAGCGGTATCCTGAGCCCACGCCGCGGCGCCGAAGATCATCACCATCAACGCGATCATCACTAGTATGTGATTCAATTTCATAATCAAGTTCCCCTCGATGTGGGATGGGTTCCGCGTGCTTCCCCGCGGTGCTACGTACACTCGCAAGACAGGGCAACCGGCATTTCAGTCGAACATCCCGGGATCCCGGCGTTCCGCCCGAAGCAGATTGGTTCGTTTATTAAAACGTATGAATAGTGCGTTTTTTGGCCATCTGATGTCAAGAAAAAACGTGAGGAGAATCCCCATTTGCGATTTCTGCCAAATCAGTTTCTATACGCTGCGGGTGGACTCCCGGACCACTAACTCCGGCGCCACCTTGCGATGGTGGGCCGCTACTTCCCGTTTTTCAAGTACCGAGTTGATGCCCTCAAGAACAATGCCGACTGCATTCGCGCCCATGGCTTCCATGGGCTGGCGCACGGTGGTGAGGGGCGGGGTGCAGAGAGCCGAGGCGGCAACATCGTCGAACCCAATGACAGAGCAGTGCTCAGGCACGCGCAAACCGGCTTTGGCCAGGGCGCGGATCGCGCCGTACGCAGTTACATCGTCAAAGGCGAGAAGAGCGGTGAACGGGCGCTTCTGCTTGAGCAGTTGCTCGGTTAGCTTTTGACCTGCCTCAAAGCTGGAAAGCGGATCGCGGGACTCGGGCAGGTCGACAGTCAGCCTGGCATCTAGTTCTAGGCCCCGCTCCTTGGCGCAGTTGCGAATGCCGCGCCAACGCGGAGAACTATCGGCAAGAGTCTTCGGCCCGCGGATAAAGGCGATTTTGCGATGACCGAGCGCGTGCAAATGCTCGAGCGCAAGATAGCCGCCAATTTCGTTGTCGACGATCACCGAACTCATTGAATCTCCCTTGAGTTCGCAGTCGATGAGAGCAGTGGGGATACTGCTTTTTTCCAGGTCGGCGAGCAGGTTGATATCGAGAAAGAGCCAGTTGGCGAGCACGACCAGGCCTTCGATGCGGCGGTCGAGCAGCATCTCAAGATAGCGTTCGAAGCGGCTGCGCTCATTGTGTACATCGGTGAGAATCGGCAGATACGAAGCCTGGTAGAGCGCATTCTCGATGCCGCGCAACACCAGCGTGCAATAGGGATCGGTCATGTCGAACACCATGACGCCCACGGTGTGGCTGCGCTTGCTGCGCAGCGAACGGGCAAATTCATTAGGCCGATAGCCAAGCTTTTCCGCCGCGCGCTCGATGCGCTTCTTTGTCACCGGCGGGATATAGCGCGCCAGCGGTGCGTCGTTGAGAACGATCGACACCGTGGTGGAAGAGAACCCACTCTCCTTCGCTACATCGCGAATCGTAACCATCGAAGCGTTGCCCCTTGTTTGCTAGAACTGGTTTGCGGAACCTAGCCTGCGAAACAGCTTGCAAAACCTAAAATCGCGCGTCGAAATTCTAACCGGCCCGTTTTCCACGCTTGAATTCAATGCAGAGCTTGGCGGACACTACAGCAGAGAGTGAGACGAGTGTCAAGAGCGCACATCCGATCGGAACTCGCGGCTTGGTTGCTGATGGCCACGCTGGCCGCAGCACTATCGCCACAAAGTTCAGCGCTGACAGCAGCGGACCAACTGCGAAATGGTACGCCCAGCGCCGCATCTGGCGCGGCCACAGATCCAGCTCAGCTTTTCCAGTCAGGTCAGGATGCGCTCAACGCGGGGCGCCTCGATGAAGCGGAGCACGACTTTCGCAAAGTGCTGGCCGCAGATCCGCAGGCCGGAGCGGCCTATGCGAATCTCGGCGTGGTCTATATGCGGCGCAAACAATGGGCAAAGGCTTTGGCGACGCTGCGCCAGGCGGAGCATCTCATGCCGCAGGTGCCGGGAATCCGGCTGAATGTTGGCCTTGTGTATTACCGGCAAAATGAATTCCTTAAAGCTATTCCACTTTTCGAATCGGTGGTGCGCGATCAACCGCAGACGCTCCAGCCCCGGTATTTGTTGGGCCTCTGTTATTTCTTTGCCGAGCGATGGACAGACGCAGCCAACACGCTGGAGGCGCTCTGGGTGCAGGAATCGGGCCACCTAAGCTATCTCTATGTGCTCTCGATCGCCGCTCACCGGGCCGGCAACAAAGACTTAGATGGGAAGGCGACGCTGCAACTCATCAAGATCGGCGAAGGGTCGCCCGAGTTCCATCTCTTCATGGGCAAGGCGCATCTTAACCTAGAGCAATACGACCTGGCCTTGGCCGATTTCCAGGCCGCGGCGCAAGCGAATCCTTCCCTCACCTTCGTTCATTTCAACCTGGGTCTGACCTATTTGAAAAAGCAGGATTACGAGCACGCGCGCGATGAGTTTTTGAAGGATGCCGCAGTGGAGCCGGATCTGGCTCTGAATTACGACAAGCTTGGAGATATTTATTCGTTCCTGCAACAAGATCAAGACGCGGAAAAAAGTTACCGCGCTGCGCTTCTGCGCGATCCGCGCCTGTTGAATTCGTACCTCGGACTCGCCAAGATTTATCAGCGGAAGAAAAAATATCAGCAAGCACTAACCGCGATCGATTCCGCCGGCAAACTCGATCCTGACCGTACTGACATTCATTACCTCCGAGGCCAGATCCTGCTCCACTTGGGAC
>JBAPQU010000517.1:0-2036 GCA_049280795.1 Candidatus Sulfotelmatobacter sp. | reverse complement strand
GACTTATCGCTTTGCGCCCCGGCAAAACCCGTGGCGCAAGCCACAAGAATTAAAGATGCAAGATAACGTGAGACAACCCGAACCATGAGAGGGACTCCTACCACGACAAGACTACGTCGCATTATTTTAGGCTCCCGGTTGAGCGAAAGCAAGGTTAACTCGCATTAAAAGAACGGCCAAAAGGCCGTAACCAGCCCCATTGTTGGACGCGGGAAGGTTGACTTCGAGTTGCCCGCATAGCGGATCGAAATCCCTCCCAATCCGTATCGGTTCATGTTATTTAGGGTTCGATTCACCGCGGCAAGCTATAATCTCAAGTTCCGGGCGGCTCTAATTCCAGGTTCTCCGAATGGGGTCTCGGCTTTTCATCTCAGGTTGGAACTTTCCTGCCCCACGGATCGTATCCGATCTTGTGTATCCGTTACCCCTGGGAACCGGCCGGTGGAACCCATTATATTGAGCTTTGCAAGGCCAGCTGATTAAATCCAGTTGGTGTGAACCCAGGATGCAGCGGTGACGGACACAATGAAACCCTGGAAGAAAATCGCGATCGGCGTCGGAGTGGTGGTGGTGTTGGCCATCATCGTCGGCGTTACGGTGCATCAGAGCAGCAAGAACGTGGTCACGGTGCAGACCGGAAAGGTCCAGCGTGAGGACTTGTCGTCGGTGGTGAGCGCCTCGGGCGAGATCAAGCCCAAGACGTACGTCAATATCGGCGCCAATGCTTATGGCAAGATCACCCACCTGTACGTTAAGGAAGGCGATCACGTAAAGAAGGGACAATTGCTGGCGCAACTGGAAAACGTGCAGTCTTCGGCGGACGTGAGCGCGAATCAGGCCTCGGTGCAGGCGGCGGAAACCGATGCGGTCGCCGCCGATGCTGCGCTGAAGACCTCCGACGCCGACTTGTTACGCGCCCAGGCCGACTATCAGCGCAACAAGCTGGATTGGGATCGCGCGCAGAATCTCTACAAGGATGGCCTGATCGCGAAGTCTGATTTCGACAGCCGCCAGAACGCATGGGCTACGGCGGATGCTGGGCTGGTCCAAGCCAACGCGCGCGTCGCCCAGGCAAACGCGCAGAAGGAATCCGCAGATCGCCACGTCACCCAGGCAAAGGCCAATCTCACCCGAGTTGCCGACGTACTGCAGAAAACTACTTACTCCGCTCCCTACGACGGGGTGGTCACCAACTTACCGGTTCGCGAAGGCGAATCCGTGGTTATCGGCATCCAAAATGCGCTGGGCAGCACATTGCTTACGCTGGCCGACATGTCGGTTATCACCGCCGAAGTAAAGGTGGATGAGACTGACATTGTGAACGTACATCTCGGCCAGCCCGCCGAAGTGACCATCGACGCGATCCCTAAGAAGATTTTCCACGGGACAGTTTCAGAGATCGGAGACAACGCCATCGTGCGCTCCACCGGCGTGGCGACTTCTCAGCAGGCTACCGCGAGTGAAGAAGCGAAAGATTTCAAAGTTGTCGTGAACCTGAGCGATCCTCCTCCCGATCTGCGTCCCGGCCTTTCGGCTACGGCAAAAATCACGACAGCCGCGCGCAGCAACGTGTTGACCGTCCCCATCCAGGCGCTCTCGATTCGCACCAAGGCACAACTCGCGGAGGAAAAGGCCGCTCCCGGCTCCGTACATGCGGCCGCGCCAGCGGCGAAAGAGGTTGCATCGAAGGATAAGGATAAAGATCAGAGGCAGGATGTGCAGGGCGTCTTCGTAATTCGCAACCGAAAGGCCGAGTTCGTGCCGGTTACAACCGGCGTCGCAGGTACTACCGACATCGAAGTCGTTGACGGCCTGCGCGAGGGAGACGAGGTCATCACCGGCAGTTACAAGGTTTTGCGTACGTTGCGTTCCGGTAGCGGAGTCAAGATCGATAACTCGGTGCCCAAGAAGGAAGAGGAATCTTCGTGACGTTCGCGGTTCTATGCCGTCCAACGGGGAGCCGTCTTAGGTTCCCCCAAGAAGTTTAGGATCGAAACAAAGGTTGGGTCGAAACGAGTCTGGAACCACAGGTTTTC
>JBAPQU010000516.1:0-4196 GCA_049280795.1 Candidatus Sulfotelmatobacter sp. | reverse complement strand
TATTGTGTCGCAAAAAACGCGACACATCGCGCGGCTCGCCCAGATCCTTCGCTGCGCAAAGAACGCTTGCTCAGGATGACAACGCTTCGCTTACAGTTTGGCGCGGAGCATGGTGATTACGTCGTCGGAGGTCACTACGCCTACCAGTTTGCGGTGTTCGTCGATTACGGGGAGGGTTACGAGGTTGTATTTGTCGAAGAGTTCGGCGACTTCGTTGTCGCTGGTTTCTTTGTTGGTGAAGATTAGTGGTTCCTGGGTTAGGGACAGGAGTGGAGTATCGAGCTTAGCGAGGACGAGTTTAATGAGAGGAACGGCGGCTGCCAGGGTGCCGCGAGAGTCGACCAGGTAGATGGTGTTGACGGTTTCGATGCCGCCTTCGAATTCGCGCATGACTCCGATGGCATTTTCGACGGAGGCAGTAACTGGAAGCGCGAGGAATTCGGTGGTCATGCGGCCGGCGGCGGTCTCTTCGCGATGTTCGAGGAGTTCAACTACTTCCTGGCGCTCCTCGGGCTTCATCTCGACGAGGATTTGTTCGGTGCGATCCTGGGAGAGGTCGCCGAGCAGGTCGGCGGCGGCGTCGGGATCCATTTCCTCGACGATATCGGCGGCGCGCTCGGAATCGAGGGATTCGACGATCGACTTCTGAATATCGGGAGCGACTTCTTCGAGAGTGTCGGCGGCGACATCTTCGTCGAGGGTGCGGAAGACAGCTTCGCGCTCGTCGGGGGCAAGATCTTCGACGATGTCAGCGATATCGGCGGGATGGAGCTTGGCCAAGCCGTCGTGAGAAATTTTTAGTTTGATGCGGCGCGCGGGATCGGTCTCGATGAGATCGACGAAGCTCCAGGGGATGGTGCGGGGAGGAATACGCTGGAGCAGAAGATCGAGAGCGCCACGGGGCGCGAGGCCGCGGAGCAGGCGGCGAGCAGCGCCGCGGGCGCCGATATCGATAGAACTAACCCGCAAAATGGTGTGGACAGATGCGCCTTCGATTACGGAATCGATCTGGAGTTCGACGTCATTGACGCGGACGACTTTGCGGCCATTGATGTCGATGACCTGCTGATCGAGGAGATCGCGGTCGAGGAGGAACAGGCCTTCAGAGCCGTTGGCGGCGGGCCATTCGGCGGGATTGGTGGAAGCGTGGATATTGGCGTCGATGGTGGAGACGGAGGAGAAGGGAAGGATGCGGGTTCCGGACTTGGTTTTAACGATGAAGGAGGCGATGCGGTCGCGGTCTTCCTGCGGGGCGAGGGTGACTTCGCGCACACGTCCGGATGCCGCGCCGGACGGGTCATACACCGTGGCGCCGAGAAGTTCGGAAAGGGGCAGCGAGGTCATCCGGGTAGAGGATAGCGGAGTTTGGCGCGGGAGAGAAAGGAAATGTGGGGGCGGGGGAGAAAAATCTTTCGCACAGCACGAATATCTGCACGACTGAAGTCGTGCCCTTCCCGATCGGTGCTCGAACATGAGGCTTCAGGGGTCCGCATGGAGGCCCATGCCCTGTGGTTACTTGTGAGCGAGGAGGTTTCGCGGTGCAATGGTTGCTGGGAGGGACCTATGGGCCGCGTGTTTGGATTACTCGGTGCAGTCATTGCGCTGGCTGCGGGCATGTACGTTTATTCCCGGCAGGCGCAGAACTCTTCGGCTGCCGCCGGGGCGAACAATCCGAAGGCTGCCATTAGTATTACTGGTGTGAAGGCTGACTTGATCAGTATTGCCACCTCCGAGCGTCGATACTACGCGACGGAAGGGAAATATGCCTCCTTTGACGAACTGATCTCAGCGAATTACATTACAGTCGCGCGGCAACGTCCGCCTTATAGCTACGAGATCGAAACCGGATCCAGTGGATTTCGGGCGGTGGCAACGCGTTCTGGTGACGACGGCTCTGGGCTGCCGGCACAGCTTTCGGTCGATGAGAACATGGAATTTAAAACGTCGGAGTAATGGTCCGCGGGCGAGAAAAACCTTTAAACACAGAGGGCGCGGGGAGCACAGGGGCTATGTAGAGGAGGTGGTTCTGCACCAGGTGACACCTCAGGCTAAAGCCCGGTTCTTTTATATGGCTTACGCGGCGCTTGAAGCGCCGCTCTTCCACGGTTGCTCTCGCATTTCGTCTTGCTCAAGTGCAAGGGACAACAAATGCAAGATCAAAGGCAGCGGACAGGAGTGCCGCTCCAACGGTTCATCTCTGTGTCGTGCCGCAGTTGTGGTGGTGCGGAGAAAATCCTTAACACCCTTCGACTCCGCTCAGGGCAGGCTCCGGACACAGAGGAGCACAGGGTATTACGGGATGACTGCTTTGACTGTGGTTGATTTGGCGCTTTCTTCGCCTTCGATGTTTACCGCTGTGGTCGCGTAGTAATAGGTCGTGCTGTTGGCTACGGTGGAATCGTCGTACAGCGTGGACGCAATCAGGCTCGCGTTGATTTTCTCCCAACTTGTTCCGTTCGGGCCGCGATATACGTTGTAGCCTGCGATGTGAGCCGAGGTTGATGCCTTCCAGTTTAAATCCACGACATGATTGGCTGCGGATTGGATCACGACCTTGTAGGAAGTTTCCTGGACATGGCCGCCGCAACCGGTGACCTTCACGACAAACGAGTCCGTGTCAGCGGTGGTTGGCGTTCCGGTAAGGATCAGCGAGGTGGTTGTGCTGGAGGGCTTGACGGTGATGCCGGCGGGCAGCGCTCCGGAGGCGATCGCCCACTTGTAGGGAGTACAGCCGCCGCTGGCCTGGATGTCCGCAGAGTAGGCACTCTTGACTGTTCCGTTGGGCAGGGTGGTGGTGGTGATTTCGACGGCAAACGCCAGGGATGAGGACGCGAGCAACAAAAGGGGGAGTCGGAGAAAATTCATGACTCCATGTTGGTGTGATTACGGAATTCTCGACAGATAGGAAAGGTTGCAAGACCTTTCAGAGACTGAAGGTTGCAGAACCTCTCAGTTTGCTTTTGGCGTGAGGATGGGTTCGGGGCAGGTGTTGCGTGATGCGTTGACCTGGAAACGTTTCTTTCGGCCCTTCAGGCTGGTCGTTTTTTCGCTGATTACCCATGGCTTGCGCCGTGGGCTGCATTCTTTCGCTGCTTCGCGGCTGATGACGGAAGGCTAAGCTGCAGACCGTATAATTGTAGATGTGCGACTTCTTTTTGACATCTTCGGGCAGACTTTGCGGACTCTTTGGGGACACAAGCTGCGATCGTTTCTGACCATGTTTGGAATTGCGTGGGGAGTATTTTCTTTGCTGCTACTGGTTGGACTTGGGGAGGGATTTCGATCGGGGAATAAAAAACAGTTCGATACGCTGGGCGAGAACGTGATGTTTATCTGGTCGGGACGGGCTCCGGCGGTGCAGGGAAGTTTTACGGCGCTGCGGCAGTATTACCTGACATATCGTGACTATCAGGACATTCTGCGGGATGCGCATAGCGTGGGAGCGGCGGCGCCGGTGATCCGGCGCAACGATATTCGAGCGGTGAGTGATTTTTTTCAGGCCAGCGGTCAGATGCTGGGAGTGCCGGCGATGTTCAACCAGATCCGATATCTGCCGATCAACGAAGGGCGCTGGCTGAATGACATGGACGAGGCGCAGAAGCGGGCCGTGATTGTGCTGGGAGATGAGGCGCGGCGTACGCTGTTTCCCGGGCGGCCAGCGGTGGGGAGCACGATTCTGCTGAACGATGTGCAATTTGAAGTGATAGGAACCGTTGCGCGGATTGGGCATGGCGATAACAATACGCAAAACCTACAATGCTTTCTGCCGTTCAGCACGATGCAGGAATATTTTCGTCCAACGAATGTGGGCGAGGCGACGGATGTGATCAACATCATCGAATACCAGCCGAAGACGCGGGCGCTACATGAGGCGGCGAAGCAGGAGGTGCACCGGATTATAGCGCGGAATCATGGCTTCGATCCTAATAATCCTGATTCGTTTGATGAGTGGGATACGGTGAATACGGTGGATCAGGTGGGAAAGATTTTTGATGCGATGAATGAGTTTTTGGGGAGCGTGGGGCTGGTGACGCTGGGACTGGGAGCGATTGGGATCATCAACATTATGCTGGTAGCGGTTGCGGACCGGACGCGGGAGATTGGATTGCGAAAGGCGCTGGGGGCGACGAACGCGAGCATTATGTTTCAGTTTTTTGTGGAAGGCGCGTTTCTGACGTTGCTGAGCGGGATTACGG
>JBAPQU010000515.1:0-10874 GCA_049280795.1 Candidatus Sulfotelmatobacter sp. | reverse complement strand
GCACACTCACAGAGCGGGGAGCGTCAGCGACGCTGGACGCTTTGTCCCTGGGCGCGTCCGATTACGCCACGAAGCCTAGCAACGCGGGCAGCCCGGCTGCGGCGATAGCCGCGATTCGCGCCGAACTGCTCCCGAAGATCAAAGCCCTGTGCGCCCGATCGGACGCCAAACTGAAGTCGTCGCTTCCGCCACGTCCCCCCGTAGCCGTGCGCAGACCGGCCAACCGGCGCATCGAAATTGTAACCATCGGCACCTCGACCGGCGGTCCGAATGCGCTGGCGGAAGTGTTGCCGCGGATTCCGCATGACTTCCCTGTCCCCATCGTCGTGGTGCAGCATATGCCGCCCATTTTTACCCGCCTGCTAGCGGACCGACTCGCCTCCCATTCGGAGATTCCCGTCCACGAAGGAAGTACGGGAGACGTGCTGTGTGCAGGGCAAGCCTGGATCGCGCCCGGAAATTTTCACATGACGGTAAAAGGCACCGCCGCAGGTTCGCGCCTGAACCTGAATCAGGGCGCGCCCGAGAACTCCTGCCGGCCCGCGGTCGATGTGCTCTTTCGTTCCGTGGCTGAGGTCTACGGAGCAAGCGCGCTGGCTGTGGTCATGACCGGCATGGGTTCTGACGGAGTGCTCGGAGCGCAACAAATTCGCGAGAAGGGCGGTGAGGTCATCATTCAAGACGAAGCTTCTGCTGTGGTATGGGGAATGCCGGGTCTGGTCTATGCCTCTGGACAGGCCGATGCGGTCTATCCCCTCGCTCAATTGGGGCAGGAGATTACACGACGGGTGTTGCAGAGCCGTGCTCCTCGCACCGCCTCCACCGAGAACCATCCTGTCATCCTGGAGCCCCGAGCAAAATGACAACTGGCACACAAATCGCTATGACTGCGCCGTCACGAGCCAAAGCTGGCGAACCGGTCGCCCCCGTCTTCCGGCAAATTCGCGACCTGGTGTACAAGGTGTGCGGCATTTTTCAGCTGGAGGAAAAGCTGTACTTGATGGCGGACGCCTGCGGACGGAGGATGAAGCAACTGTCAATCCGCACTCCGCGCGAGTATTGGGATCTTCTCACCGCACATTCGAACCGGGAGGCAGAACTCCGGCAATTGCTCAACGAAGTCACCATCGGAGAAACCTGCCTTTTCCGCAGCCCGCCACAGCTCGATGCGCTGCGTAAAGTAATTCTGCCCGAGCTGGTTGCGGACAAAAGCAGGCAGATCACGAAGCGGCTGCGCATTTGGAGCGCTGGCTGCTCCACCGGGGAGGAGCCTTATACGCTGGCGATGAACATACTCGAGGAAAGCGAGCACCTACTAAAAGGCTGGACGGTGGAAATTTTGGCTACCGATCTCAATGACCGCTCCGTCGAAACCGCCAAAGCCGGCGTCTACGGTGACTACGCGCTGCGCTCGACTACCGACTATTTCAAGCGCAAATATTTCTCACCCTTCGACGACAAGAAGCTACAGGCGCGCCCGGAAGTCAAGAAACTGATTACTTTCAGCCGGCTGAATCTCCAGGATGACTCCCGCATGCTCTTCATGAAAGGCATGGACCTGATTTTCTGCTGTAACGTGCTGATCTATTTTGATGGCCCTTCGAAGGCAAAGGTAATCGACCACTTCTTCAGCAATCTGAACTTCGGCGGCTACTTCTTTCTCGGGACCTCCGAGTCTCTATTCAAACTGAACGATAAATTTCACCTGGTCCATTTTCCCGGAACCATCGCGTATTGGAAACCATCCCTCAAGAGTGGGAAGCTATGACAACAGCAACGACTGCAACGATACGAGAGCGTGTGGCGCGCATCGAGACCATGCCTTCCATTCCGGCAATTTTTATACCTCTACTGGAGATGCTGAACCTCCCCATAGAAAACGTAAAACTGGACGAGGTGGTGAGATTAGTTTCTTATGACAACACCATCGCCGCCCAGTGCCTGCGCATGGCGAGTTCGCCGTTATTCGGCTTGGCGAAATCGCCCGAGTCGATCAAAGGAGCGGTGATCAGCCTGGGCTTGCGCAAGGTGGAAACCATTCTCCTCACCTGTTGCCTGGGCAACGCATTCCCCGCGAAGAGCTTGGCCGTCGACCCGACAATTTTCTGGAGGCATTCGCTGGGCTGCGCCTTGGTCTGCAGGAAATTCAGCGACAAGTTGGGCAGCGATGACGGCGACAAGGCATACATGGCTGGGCTGCTGCACGATATCGGATTCCTGGTGAGTTGTATCGCTTTTCCCAAAGAATTGGGCGCGGCGCTTGCGCTCGCAACCAAAGAGCAGACTCCCATCAACGAGGCGGAGCGCACCACCATGGGATTCACTCACTGTGACACCGGACGCGCCCTGGCTGAGAAATGGCACCTTGCCAACGATATGGTCCAGGTAATTGCGCATCACCATGACCCGGAACAGAGCGAAGCGGCACAGCCATTAGTTGCGCTGGTGCACTTGAGCGATCTGCTCTGCCGCATGCGCGGCATGGGCTACGGCTATTACGAGCGGCGTATGGTGGATTGGGTGGGCGACCCGGCATGGGCCATTCTCCAGAAGCAATACCGTGATCTGGATGGAATGGACTTGGTACGGTTCACATTTGAAATGGACGAGGCCATCGGAGAAGTCTTCGCTTTGGTGTCTGCTATCTTCGGGGGAACGGCAGCACGAAACTGACATTACGGCGAAACCGGGAGCCGCGCCGGGAGGAATCTGCTGCTCTCAATCCCTAATCAAGCTGCTTTCGATGTTCAGCTGTGGATCTGAAGGCACACATGGATGGGCAGAGTCTCAAACAGGAGGCTGATCTCCAAGGACGGGCTTTCGGTCATGGAGTGGATATTGTAGTCGTCGCCCGTGATGACCGAGGGTGGGGAGAGCATGCAGCCATCGCCCAGGCCGGAAATCTTATTCTTAAAGTTCCCCGCCGCCATATTGCAAACTTCACCGAGCGCGTCCGCGATCTCCGGCTTTCCGACTTTACCTAGTTCGATACCCAGCATCTTGGAAGCCATCAGAGCAGCGGCCCTTTCATCGCAACCAATGCTCAGCACGCCGCAGAGTTGTCCCGCAAGCCCCACCATGCCGGTAATATTAGCGGGCGCTTCGTTCCCCGGTGCGGCGGGCTTTACCAGTTGACAACCCAGCATCAGTTCAAAGACTTCCTGTGTTGCCAGTTCTAGCACAGGAATCCAGTCCTGGTGCCCGTGATTGGTGGGTGGTTGATTCACAGGCGTCATGGTTTTCCTGCCAATATGGGGATGACGTGCTCTTTCACTTGATCTGCGGTGAACGGCTTGCGGATGTAGCCGCGGGCGCCACAGGCTAGAGCTTGCACCACGTGGGCTTCGCTGCCCTCGGTCGTGATCATGACCACGGGCACGCCCTTCGCATTATCGACTGCGGCCAGTTGCTTGATGAACTCCAACCCATCCATGACCGGCATATTGATGTCACAAAGGATTAGATCGACCTTGTTATTCTGGACTACACCGAGCGCCTCGGCCCCGTTTCCGGCCTCGAATAGCTGGGATATCTCTATGCCAGCCTGACGCAGGGAGCGGTCCACGATCTTTCGCATGACCGAGGAGTCGTCGACGATGAGAGCTCGTATGGACATAAGATTTGCTCATCTCCAATCGGGAGGGAAATGCTGAACGATTCGCGCTTGCGTTCGCTATTTCTTTCATCGGCAACGAACAAAAGAACTTTAGAGGAGAAAGTGCTGGCGCTCTCCTTCTCAAAGACCAGCGAGCGGAATGTTTATTCGGGGTAGATTTCTAGGTAATCGAGTGGGGCTGCTTCAGCAGCATCGGGAAAGCCCTTGATGCTTAATACGTCGCCCGGACGCAAGGCCAAGCCAGTAATATGGCGTCGCGTGGACGAGTCAGCGTTGGGCGCTGTTGCAGGTAAAGACAAATCGGCAAGCCACTCGTCGACTAACTGATTCCCCACAAAAACCTGGTATTTCGACACGCCGTTATTCTGATCGAAGTATTCAACATCAAGGTTGTACCAGCCCTTCGCGCCCGCAAAGCGATACTGCGCGGTGCACGCTTGTGAGGTCTCAACGCACACAACGGCTTTTCCGCCCGAAGCGCCTTCCCAGGGCGTCACATCGAAGGGGACATAGCCTTGTAGTTCCATAGACTCAGCCTCGATTCGGTGCGGATGCTTTCCAACCCGGCCGTTCGCATCAGGTATGCCGGATATCAGGTGGAACCAGTCATTGATCGCATCCCGCCAAACGATCGCGTGGGCGGACTGATAGGTGAGTTGAGCGAGCACATCGTGGAAGCGCTCGTCATCCACAAGATGATCGAGGGATTTCCATTGTGCGACGAACTCTTTCGCGGCATCGGCGCCCGCATAATGTGAATCGTAAATGGTCTGGATCACCGTTTTTCCGGAATGCAGCTTGTAGATATAGGGCACATGACGAAAAAAGAGGACTAAATTGTCGGGGGTGTTAGAAAGCGATGCGTAGATCTTCTGCACATCCCGGGAATATTGCCCAACAAAGCCTGTGCCCGTGGCGACGGTTCGGTCCATGCCGACCCCGGAGTGGTCAGCGCGAATCCATTGGCCCCAGCCGTTGCGCTCCTGCGATTCAGGCCCAGGCCCGTAGTGACTGCCCAGGATGTTGGTGAGCGTTTGCAAACCTAGCACGCCGGTGTAGCTTTCATAGGCCTTCCACGAAGCCAGTTGGATGCGCGAAATGGTTTGAACCACGGCGGGGTCGTTGCCGAAAGTGAGCCTGGCCCATTCATCGACAATGGCATTGGCTGTGAGATTCGGATTCCATGCAAGCCTTCCGAATCCGTAGAGGTTGGCCATCGCCAAATGATTTCCCAACCAATTCTGATCGAGACCGACATTGACGACGCCGATGTACCCGCCGGTGGGACGATGGAAACTGTCTCCAGCAACAATTTGCTTTACGGCGCTCGAGCGACCGTTGACGCGCATATCAAAATCAAGAATCTCTTTCCACATGGGAACGAGAAAACAAGTGTGCCGCTGCTGGCCCGTATACTCCTGCGTAACCTGCAACTCAATTCCGGTATTGGTGTGCGGGAGGCCATCAAATAAGGGAGACACGGGTTCGCGCACCTGAAAGTCGATGGGACCATATTTGATCTGAATGATTACGTTGTCATCAAACTTGCCGTCGAGCGGGTGAAAGATGTCATACGCGGCTTTGGCGCGGTCATTTTTAAGATTGGTCCAGTCGAGATGGTGGTTATAGACAAAGCTGCGGTAGAAAACGATTCCGGCGTGCGGCTTGAGGGCGCGCGCGATGACATTCGCAGCATCCGCGGGGGTGCGCCCGTAAACTGAAGGCCCGGCGCGCCCTTCTGAATCTGCTTTGACGACTACGCCGCCGAAATCCGGAATGGCACGATAAACTTTGTCGAACTTTTTCTGCCACCACTCTGCAACGCGAACGTCCAGCGGATCAAAAGTATCCAAGCCGCCGGCTGCTTTGGGCAGGCTCACGTCGACTGCGACTCCAAGTTGAACTCCCCAGGGGCGGAAGGCATCTGCAATGCGGGCAAGCTGCGGAATGAAATCCGGATCGAGAATGTGCAGATCGGCATTGACGTTGTTTATATTGCAGCCGTTGATGCCGACCGACGCGAGCAGCCGCGCGTATTCAGAAACTCGGGTGAGATTGGGACGCACGCTGCCGTTTTCGAAAAAGATGGAACGCCCAGCGTATCCGCGTTCAATCGTGCCGTCGAGGTTATCCCACTGATTTGCCCAACGCACCGGGGCCGATGGTTGCTGAAATTCGTTCAGGTGGAAAACATTCTCCTGTCTGGCGATTCGGCTGAGAAAAGCGAAGACTCCGTAAAGCACGCCGCGGTCCGTGCCTCCGGTGATGATGATGCATTGGAAGCCGCGAATTTCTCCAGCAGTCAACCAAAATGCGTCTCCATGCAAGCCTTCGATTATGTGCAATGCCGGGGCAATATTTTGAAGTTGCCCGATAGTTCCAACGACGATGGCGCTTTCAGTTGGGACACTCGATTCAATTCGAAGAGTCCTTCCCAACATACCCTTCACACCCCGCACGAGTTCTGCTTGAGCCGTATTCAGTACGATTGCGTCGCTTAGAGAAAGAGCAGTAGCAGGGAGTGCCCGGTAGAGCTCGGCATCGGCCGACTGCAGCCGGGTATAGCGAAGCCATGCATCATTGCCGGTTTCCGGGTGAGCAGTTGCAGCCGCGAACAGCGCGTATATCAATACAATGACAACATGTTTTGTTATTTTCAAATTCTTATGAAACCCATTTTCAAACAGCGAAAGCACAGAAGGTAACTAAAACGTTAACGTACACGTAAGGCAAACATTATGGCACAATGAGGCATGCTGAAAAACGAAGCTACGCTGCGAATCAATATTTTCAAGCGGGGCAATCCATGCTGCTCGTTGTGCGGACAGGAATTTGGAAGCGAGGGATTTGCAAATAGTCTGATTGAGGCCTTCGCTCTTCACGTTCGGCAAAGACATATGCAGGACGCGATGAACCGAAATGTTGTGCGCCGGTACGCGAGTCCGACTCCCGCGAGAATCGCCCGCGCGCAGCAGCGATAGTTTTTAGGTAAAGTTTTTCTTTAGTTGCGCGCGTTGTCCCCGCCGTCTCATCCCTACTCTGGCAAAATCTGTTTACCTTTGATCTTAAATCCAGCTTCCGCCTGCGGGGCCGCCGTTCCCGGCTGCCCACCTCCTACAGTGATGCGGTAAGCGCCGCTGGCAATAATTCGATCTCCCTTTTTATCGACTTCACTCAAGTCGCGCCCATCCAGCATAAAGTGGACGTGCTGCGTATCACCCGCACCTACGTGGATTCGAGTGAAACCGCGCAACGCGCGCAGCGGAGCAACTTGAGACCGGGGGAAACTCAGATATAGCTCTACAACTTCATCGCCCTCGGTTTGGCTCGTGTTCCTCACATCCGCATCCACGCTGAGAGAATCACCGGCTTTCAGCTTGGCGTTGGAGAGTTTCAAATTGCTGTATTCAAATTTGGAGTAGCTGAGTCCGTAGCCGAAGGCGTAGAGTGGTTGCCCGTCGAAATAACGGTAGGTCCGGTTCTTCATCGAATAATCTTCAAAGTCAGGCAACTGGTCGACGCCCGTGTAGAAAGTAACTGGCAACCGGCCGGCGGGATTATTCACGCCCGCCAAAGTTTGCGCGACTGCGGCACCACCTTCCTCGCCCGAATACCATGCGTCGAGAATGGCGTCCGCGTGCTCATTTGCCCAATTGACTGACAGAGCACTGCCGTTCATAAGCACTACGACCAGCGGCTTACCCGTGCCCTTCATCGCTTCCAAAAGATCTTCTTCTTCTTTCGGCAGATCAAGGCTGGTGCGGTCGCCTCCCTTAAAACCCGGTACGTCCACCTTCATTTCCTCGCCTTCGAGTTGAGACGTGATGCCAACCACGGCGACCACAATGTCGGCGTCCTTTGCCATCGCGACTGCGCTTGGAATCGGATCAGCAACCAGGCGAAGCCATACCAGCCGTAGGCCAGTACCTCCACGTCCGTATTCTAGTTTGATGGAGTAGCGATGCCCCTTCTCCAATCGGATGGTGGCTTTCGTCGGCTTGGGGTCGTGCAACAGGAAGTCATCGACAATCAGCTTGTCATCGAGCCAGAGACGGTTCATCGAGCCCACATTGCCGATTTGATAATCGCCGGATTCGTCCGGGGTCAGGAATCCCGTCCATCGCACGGAAAAATCCCCTAATCCAGGCGGCGCAGTAATGGAAGACCGTTCGGGATGAAAGCGCTGCAGGTCGATGGCTTTATCCACGCGTGTAACTTGTGGCGTACCTTCGAAGTCTGAGTTGGAAAAATATTCTCCCGTCAGACCGGGCTGCCCGTCTGCGGTGGAAAGCACGGTTGCTGGAATCAGTTCTTCCGGTCGTAGAAAATTCATGCCGGGCGTGTACGAAACTTGTGCTGAAGCGAACTGCAGACGAATGCCCTCCAGTGCGGAGGTCGCATGGGACGCCGTGCCGCTGTAATTGCCGTGCAGAACACGGACGGATTCGGCGAGCGGGCCTACGACCACAATCTTTTTTACATCTGATTTCAACGGAAGTACGCCGCTATTCTTGAGCAACACAATCGATTCGCGGGCGGCTTTCAGCGCAAGCGCTCGGTGCGGCTCGCTATCGATCTCCGATTCCGGGGTCTGGGCATAAGGCACCATCTCGGGAGGATCGAACATTCCCAGGCGGAAGCGGGCGATGAACAGGCGTTTCAGAGAAACATCGATCTCTTTTTCGGTGAGTAGCCCCTGCTTCACTGCGTCCAGAAATTTCACATAATCGGAGTTGTCGGTGGCCTTAGTGAAAAAATCGGCGCACTCGTTGTCCATGCCCGTCTTTATCGCGGCCGCGCCCGCCTCGGCCATGCTCTTGGTGAAATGGTGGCCGTTGAAAATGTCTGTAATGGCGTCACAGTCGGAGACGACGTAGCCGTTGAACTTCCACGCACCCCGCAACTGATCTTGCAGCAAAAACGTATTGGCGCAGGCGGGTTCGCCATTAATCCGGTTGTAGGCGCACATGATCGACTCAGCCTTGCCTTCGGTAATCGCAGCGCGGAACGCGGGAAGATAGGTGTCTTCTTCGTCATGCTTCGATACTTTTACGTCGATCGAGTGCCGGGACGGTTCCGGACCACTGTGCACGGCGAAATGCTTTGGTGTAGAAATCACTCGAAAATATTTCGGGTCTTCTCCTTGCATTCCGGTAACGAAAGCGACTCCCATGCGTCCAGTGAGAAATGGATCTTCGCCATAGGTTTCCTGACCGCGTCCCCAGCGTGGATCGCGAAAAATGTTAATGTTCGGCGACCAAAAGTCCAAGCCTTCCATAATGTCGCGTCGCCCCGCGCGGACGGCCTGGTTGTGTTTCGCCCGCGCCTCTATGCTGATTACCACTGCCATGTCGTGGATCAAAGGAGCATCGAAGGTGGCAGCGAGTCCAATCGGTTCCGGAAAAACAGTTGCAGTTCCGGCATTGGCAACTCCGTGCAGGGCTTCGCTCCACCAATCGTATGCAGGTACCTGCAGGCGCGGGATGGCTCGAGCCTGGTTTACCAGTTGGGATGCCTTCTCCTCCAGAGTCATCCGCCCCACGAGATCATCAACACGGTCATTGATTGGCAGCGAGGGATTCAGGTAAGGCGGAGCACTTGAGGGCGCCGTGATTTGCGCGACCGAAGGAACTACTGCTACAAAGAGGACTACCATGAACAACGAACACATCCGAGTATGGCATCGAGGCATGAGGCGGAGCTCCTTGCGGACCGGGTATGATTCGGAACGTGCAGCCTTGCGGCAAAGGCGCGACGAGTATAGCACCGTCAACGTACACGGAAAATAAAATTTCCAATCGCACAGTTGAGTGCTGACCGTGTACTTGATTGCGCAAGGCAAAATGCACCGCCATTCGCGGCAACACAGTGAGACCAGAAAGAAGATATTTGCCGGTCAGACTAGAATGGACACGCGACTATGGAAACGCGATATAAGCGGCGCGAAGCATGAAGAAGCATAGACGCGGAATCCACCTGATCGCCGAACTGGCTGACGTTTCAATCGGGACGGTGGATCGTGCGTTGCATGGACGTCCCGGCATTAACGAATCCACGCGTCAGCGGATTCTTAAAATTGCGGAGCAAATATCGTATACACCGAACTTGGCGGCACGTACTCTCTCCGTCTCCAAGGCCAGTGCCCGCATCGGAGTTTGCATTCCGAGGGAAATCCATTTTTTTTATGATCAACTCTGGGGCGGGGTACTGGACGAAGCCCGCAGCGTAGCGCCGCTTGGTATCCAGTTTGTAAACCGGCCGGTTCACGCTTTGGGAGAGGCGGACACCGAAGCGTTCAAAGAACTCGCGGAGAGCGGCGTTGACGGAATTATTCTCACTGCGGGAAACCCGCAAGGTCTCAAGCCCCTGATTGACGATGCGGAAGGAAAAGGCATTCGCGTAGTTTGCGTTTCCACCGACGCTCCCGCAAGCCGGCGTTCAAGCATCGTTTGCGTAGAACCACTTTTAAACGGGAGCCTGGCGGGGGAATTGATGGGCAAGTTTGTGCCGCCGGGTTCCAAGGTGGCCGTTGTGGCCGGCATGTTGCGTGCCGAAGATCACCGCCAGAAAACCGCCGGATTCTCAGAGGCATTTCCCCGGCACTGCCCTGGAGGCCAGATCGCCAGCGTTATCGAAGGCCACGAGGACGAAGACGAGAGTTTCCAAAAGACGTTTGATCTGCTGGGCCGTATGCCGACTCTTGCTGGACTCTACGTGAACACCGTCAATTGTCTTCCCGTATGCCGCGCCCTCGGCGCGCGCGGCCTCGCTGGAAAAACAAAGTTGATAACGACGGACCTCTTTGCTGAGATGTCTCCCTACTTTCAAAAAGGAACCATTACGGCCTCGATCTACCAGCAGCCGCATCGCCAGGGCCAGATGGCGGTTCGGCTCATGGCAGACAATCTCACCAGCAAGGTACCTTTACCGGCAACGGTCCATCTCAGCCCCGGGGTGGTGATGTCATCGAATCTGCATCTCTTCCGAGAGATAAGGCTCGCCGGCGTGAAGCTGGACGATTCGGTATTCGATACTCCAAATCGCGCCAGGGCTGCCACCAAACCTGGGCGAGTAGGGCTCGCTTAAGCCAAAAATAGCGAGATTCTCCCTTCCTCAGAGCCGCAAGTCGTTTCTTGATTTACGCGGGTTTCGACACTAACTTCACTCGCAACAACAATAGAATTCAAGCATTCGATGTGACCGATTTAAGATTTTTCTTGACAACGGTAGTCCAAAACAGTTACAAGCTGCTCCGTGG
>JBAPQU010000514.1:0-4065 GCA_049280795.1 Candidatus Sulfotelmatobacter sp. | reverse complement strand
GCCGCGCCAGCGCGCGATAAAGAATGTCATTCACCAGCGTGGACTTGCCCGAGCCTGAAACTCCCGTCACCACGGTCATAACGCCGAGCGGGAACGTGACGTCGAGATTCTTGAGATTGTTTTCCTTTGCGCCGAGAATCGTCAGCGCTGCGCCGTTTTTCTGCCGACGCTCGGGTCGCATCTCGATCTGCACTTTGCCGGAGATGTACGCCCCGGTCAGTGAGTTGGGCTCACGCATGATCTCCGCCGGAGTGCCGCGCGCAACCAAGCCTCCGCCGTGCCGTCCAGCGCCGGGGCCGAGATCGATCACATAATCCGCACGGCGAATCGTTTCTTCATCGTGCTCCACCACAAGTACGGTGTTGCCGAGATCGCGTAGATTTTCCAGTGCTGTCAGCAATCGCCCATTATCGCGATGATGCAAGCCGATCGATGGCTCATCCAGCACGTAGAGTACGCCCCGCAGCTTCGATCCAATCTGCGTGGCCAGACGAATACGCTGGCCTTCGCCGCCAGATAAAGTTGCAGCCGAGCGGTCGAGCGAAATGTAGTTCAGCCCCACTGCATTCAGAAATTGCAGGCGCTCCACCACTTCGTGCATGACGCGTCCGGCAATCTTCTCCTCGCGGCCGGCCAGCTTGATGCTTCGCGCCACTTCGAGCGACCGAGAAATCGGCAGAGCCGTGAATTCGGCAATCGACATGCCGTTCACTTTCACCGCCAAGCTCTCCGGCCGTAGCCGCTTGCCCTGGCATGCCGGACACGCCGTCGCCGACATGTGATCCATCAGCCAATCGCGATAGCCTTCCGAAGTCGACTCTTCCAAATTCTGCTTCAGGTATCCGAAGATTCCGCGGAAGCCGGTTTTGCCGCGTCCTGATTCGCCATTCAAGAGCAGGTCCTGAATCTTATCGGGAAACTTTTCAAACGGCGCATTCAGATTGATGCTATGCGCCGCCGCCGTTATTTGCAGCGCGTGAATCAGCCCTTGCGACGCCGAGCCCGGCCCCAGCCCGCCATCAAGCAACGGCTTCGACCAATCGGTGATCACCTTCGCGGGATCAAAGTCATAGCGGCTGCCGAGGCCGTGGCACTCGGGACAAGCTCCATACATGCTGTTAAAAGAAAACGAACGCGGCTCGAGTTGCGGCACGCTAATGCCGCAATCCGGGCAAGCCAGTTTCTCGGAATAAAGCTGCTCATCGCCCCCGACCACGGAAACCTGCACCAAGCCGCCAGCCAGCTTCATCGCCAGCCCCACCGACATTTCCAACCGATGCTCAATCCCCGGCTTCACCAGCAAACGGTCGATCATCACTTCAATGGTGTGGTTCTTACGCTTGTCCAGATTCAGGTCGTCATCCAGGTTTACCAATTCGCCATCAACGCGGGCTCGGGTGTAGCCGTGTTTGAGCAGCGTCTCCATCTCTTTTTTGAATTCGCCCTTGCGCCCGCGCACAATCGGCGCCAGCACCATCACGCGGTCCTCGGGCGTGAGCGCCATCACCCGCTGCACAATCTGCTCAGCCGACTGCCGGCTGATGGCCTGCCCGCACTTGGGGCAATGCGGCACTCCGATGGAGGCGAATAACAGGCGAAGATAGTCGTAAATTTCAGTGATCGTTCCCACGGTGGAGCGCGGGCTACGGCTGGTGGTCTTTTGCTCAATTGAGATGGATGGGCTAAGTCCATCAATTGCATCGACATCCGGGCGTTCCATCTGGTCCAAAAACTGCCGCGCGTAGGTCGATAAAGTCTCCACATAACGGCGCTGCCCCTCGGCATAAATAGTGTCAAAGGCAAGCGAGGACTTGCCCGACCCGCTCAGCCCGGTCACCACCGTGAGCGTGTTCCGGGGAATCTCAACGTCAATGTTCTTGAGATTGTGCTGGCGCGCCCCCCGCACCGAGATCTTAGTAATCGCCATTTAGAGATTGTCCGAAAAACCAGGCTGGACTGCCCTTCCGTAATGTCGACAGGTCTGCAGGCGTGTCCGACAGTAGGAGTGCACAGCTCTACTTCGTATCTTACTATGCTGGCCCAGTACGGCGCACCTTGGCGGCGGCATCCGGGTCGTCACTAGCGGCGGGCGGCAAGGCAGGTAGATTGAAGAAACCGAGTAGACGGAAGTTAAGCCGTCGGCATCTGAATACTGCAACTTAATAAGGGTGGTTGACCGTGATCTCGCTCTTCATGCCTCTGATTCTCTCCGCGACCGTGGTGGTATCGGTCGGCCTCGGCGTCCTCGCCGCGTACGTGACCGTAATCGGCATCCTTGATCTATGTGGCCGCGCCTCGCAGCAACAGCCCGCAAGACCGCGGTTGGTTCTCGTGCCTACGCAGAACCACGCCAGCGGCGACTAGTAAAGCCGGCTCACCCCGCCTCGTGAAGATCTTTCAAAGCTTTCTGCCCTTGGAACCATCTGAACACGAAGAAGGCATGGACTCCGAATGCCCACAATGAAAATGTGGCCATGAGGGCGATCATGTCTGCCCCATACAGAACCATCCCGGCCAGGAACGCCCAACGATGGCCGCTGCGTCCGACAAATCCCAGCGCTACCACCGTGACCACCCAAGCCGCCGCCGCGAGGTACATCACGCGAGCATAGAGAGGATCGAATGGCCTGCCATAGAGTCCCAATAGGTCGAGCACGCCGATGATGACAAAAATATTCAGGCGTACTGGGAGGATGCCGGTCCCGATTGCGGCTAAACCCGCCGCCCAGAAGAAGTAGTTCGCATCGCTACGGCTGTCGGCAAGCAAATCGTCACGTCGCTGCACCTCGGCCTTTTTGTAATCTTCATCCGTTTGACGGGCGCCAACATTCAATGTCTGCATGGGACTACGACCTCACTGAGGAGCTCCAAAGTATAGGCGCGAGTATCCAAACACAGCCTTATGCTTTTAGCAAATGCGGCCGATTTTCACCTCCCTTCTAGACCGCTACTTCGATGAGGCATTAGACTTGCATCTATGCCATCCTTCCCGTCGTTACGCAGCAAGAATCCTCTTGCGGCAGTTGCGATTCTGTTCCTGGTTTGCTGTCTCACTGCGGCTCAGGATTCCGCAGCCCGGCCCAATCCGGCACCGGCCCACGCACAGGTGCACGCGCTCAAAGTGACGATTCTCTCGACTATGCTCGCCGACGATGGAATCGGGGAATGGGGCTTCTCTGCGCTGGTCGAGGCCGATGGCCGACGCGTGTTGGTGGACACTGGAAATCACCCCGACACCGTGCTCAAGAATGCAAAGGATCTGGGCATCGACCTTTCTACGGTGACCGACGTCGTGCTCACGCACAATCATTACGACCACGTGGGCGGGCTGGTGACGCTGCGCCGCGAGCTGATGAAGAAGAATCCCTCAGCCCTGTCGCGAGCTTATGTTGCTAAAGGAATTTTTTACAGCCGTCCTTCCGCCAAAGGTGAGGACAACACGATGATCGCGATCAAAAAGGAATATGAGGCTACGGGCGGAAAGTTTATCGAACACGATCACGCAGAGGAGATTTTCCCCGGCGGCTGGCTCACGGGACCGGTTCCACGCGTATATCCCGAGCGCAACTGGAGTGTGACCGGGAAGGTGAACACGCCCGCGGGCCTGGTGGAAGACAATATTCCGGAGGACCAGTCGCTGGTCATCAACACGCCTCAGGGCCTGATACTCATCTCCGGTTGCGGCCATGCCGGAATCGTCAACACGCTCGCCATGGCGCGCAGTGAATTTGCCGATGAGCCCGTGTATGCCGTGCTCGGCGGCTTCCACTTGTTCGCGGCAACCGACGCTCAAGTGGATTGGACTGCCGACAAACTCAAAGAATTTGGAACCTCTTACTTGTTGGGGGCGCACTGCACCGGCATCGAAAGCGTCTACCGTATCCGCCAGAAATTGGGGCTGCCGCGCGGAGCAGCCGTGGTAGGCGCAGTCGGGGCAACATTTGTGCTGGGCGAAGGCATTCATCCCGGCAGGCTTGCACAGTAGACTTGCCGGACCTCCGCGGATCTGCTGCGCGAAGAATCATTGCTTCGCGAAGAAATCGTTCAGTGCGCGGATTGCAGAGC
>JBAPQU010000513.1:0-5234 GCA_049280795.1 Candidatus Sulfotelmatobacter sp. | reverse complement strand
TCGACGCCCTGCACGAAATAACGCCCGACGTTAATGTCATAGTCTTCGACAAAAACAAATTTATCGGCGAAGCGCGGATTGCGCATCAATTCCGCAATCTGCTGCAATACTTTCTTGCCACCCTCGTCATGGGGATGCGCTTTGCCGGCAAAGACGAACTGCACCGGACGCTTGGGATCGTTCACCATCGAGGCCAGGTTCTCGATGTCGGTCAGAATCAGGTTGGCTCGCTTGTAGGTGGCGAAGCGACGGGCAAAGCCGATGGTCAGCGCATCTGGACTGAGCACGCTGCCCAGCCTCTGCAAAACCTCGCGGGATTCGGAGCGGCGCCGGGCCTGTTCCACGGCGCGCCGGCGCACAAATTCCAGAAGCTGCGATTTCAGGCTAAGGTGCGTCTCCCAAAGTTCTCCGTCATCCACGTTCTCAATGTTTTCCCAGGTGCGCGCGTCACTGCTGCGCTGGTGCCAATTCGTACCGAGATGGCGGTCGTAGAGCCGGAACATCTGCGGCGCGAGCCAGGAAGGAACGTGAACTCCGTTGGTGATGTGCCCGATGGGAACTTCATCCTCCGGCTTGCCTGGACAGAGTCCCGTCCACATGGCGCGCGAAACTTCGCCGTGCAAGGCGGACACTGCATTGGCACGGCGTGAAAGCCGGAGACCGAGGACGGTCATGCAAAACGTTTCCTGCTGGTTGCTCGGCTTCTCTCGTCCCAATCCCATCAGGCTGTCCGGAGAAAGCCCCAGCTCTTCCCGCAGCGGTCCGAGGTGTTCTTCAATCAGCTCCGCGCTGAAGCGATCATGACCGGCGGGTACGGGAGTGTGAGTCGTGAAGATCACTTCGCGAGAGACGCGGGGCACGGCGACATCGAAGCCGATACCTTCATCCTGCATGCGCGTGCGTAGCGCTTCCAGCACGGCAAAGCCACTGTGCCCTTCATTCAAGTGAAGCACGCCGGGCGTGATGCCCATGGCCGTGAGAGCGCGGAAACCTCCAACCCCAAGCACCAACTCCTGCCGGATTCGCGTGCGCGCGTCACCGCCGTAGAGACGGGAAGTGAGCGTCCTGTCATCCGGAGCATTGTCTTCCACATCGGAATCGAGGAGAAACAAGTCGCAGCGTCCAACCTTCACGCGCCAGACTTTGGCATGAATGGCACCTTCACGAGTTTTGATCTGCACCGTGACCGGCTGGCCATTCTTGCCGATCGCGATCTCCAGCGGCAATTGGCTAACGTCGGTCTCCAGATATTCTTCCTGCTGCCAACCACTGCTATCTAGCCGCTGGCGAAAATATCCTTGCCCATAAAACAATCCGATGCCAACCAGAGGAATAGCGAGATCGGACGCGCTCTTGATGTGGTCGCCGGCGAGAACGCCGAGGCCGCCGGAATAGACGGGAAGTGACTCATGAATTCCGAATTCCGCGGAGAAATAAGCCACAGGACACGGCCGTAAAACTCCGGCATGCCTTGTGCCCCACGTACGATCAGCCTGTAAATATTCCTGCAACCGGCGGTAGGCATAGTTGATGCGGCTATGCAGCACCAGTTCCGCGCAGCGATTCTCCAACTTCGCCAGCGGAAGCTCCGACAACAGCGAAACCGGATTCTGGTTCAGTTGTCTCCAGCGCACCGGATCAAGATCGCGGAACAAGCTGACGGCATCGTGGTCCCAGCTCCACCACAGGTTGCGAGCCAATGCCCAAAGCCGTTCCTGCGCGGGTGCGATAAAGCGGTCGAGCGTCCGCGCTTCGCAAACGACTGGCGCGACTTGAGACGCCGCCTGGGCCAGCATGTGAATCTCATCTTCGCGGAAGACGCGGGCCTCGATGGTTTGAACCACCAGAACGCCCTGCAGGACTCCGCGGTCGATCAGCGGAACTCCCAGGAACGATTGGAAGGCGTCTTCGCCGGCTTCCCGAAAATATTTGAAACGAGGGTGATTGTGCGCCTGCTCCACGGCCACGGGCCGGACCTGCTCCGCGACCAGGCCGGCTAATCCTTCGTGGATGGCCATACGCAGATTGCCGATGCAGTCCCGCTGCAGGCCCACGGTTGCGGCCAGCACCAGATTGGCTCGATCCGGTTCGAGCAGATATGCCGAACACACTTCAGTCTGAAATCGCTTGGCAATCAGGGCCACGACGTTCATGAGAGTATCGGCGGGTTGGCCTTCCTCCGCCGCGAGATTGGCGATCTCCTCCAGTGTGAGGACGTGCGTCACATCGCGTGCTAGACCGGTTCCTTCCAACTCCTGAACTCCGTCGTGATTTTCTTCCAATTCCAGGCTCTCTGGTTCCATCCCCAATTTTATTCGCACCCTTTCATTTTTTGGTCAGTACTGTTGGTCACGTCCGTCGGAGCACCTATTTAGATATCTCTATCCCGCAAAAACCATCGGGCGCCGCCATGTGCTCCACAAACGTCCATGGCTGTTTTTGTGTTTTGCGCGCGCTCCAAAAGCCTACGACTAACTTTAGGTTCACATTCAAACCGAGTCCAATCAAAATTGCTAATAGTGATCATAAGCCATGGCGAGACCGTCACGCTCTTGTGAGAGTCGGCAAGGACAAAAAAAATGCCGGTGAACGGAGTATCATGCGAATGACGAACGGAGTGAACGAAAACAATGCCTGAGTCGATTGACTGGCCGCCCCCAATACTTCCGGCGCGGCCGCGCAGTCGTGGTCGTCTTCTTATTATTCTTGCGATTTTTGCCGTGATCTTCTTCGGCGGCCGCGCAGTGTTGTCCTACTACGTGGACCTGCTTTGGTTCCGGTCGCTTTGCTTTGCGGATGTTTTTTTTAAAAAGCTAAGTCTGCAGTCGGAAGTCTTTGCAGTTTTCGCCGCAGCCACGTTTATCATTCTCTACGGATCGTTTCTGGTCCTAAAGCGAGCGCATCTCTCGGATTTGCCAAGCGGCCACACAATTTTCATCGGAGGCCAGCCGCTGAAGCTGCCGGTAGAGCCGGTCCTGCGCATCGCGGGTCTCGGCATTTCGCTGGTTATCGCTGCCGTGGCTGGCGCCAGCATGATGGCGGAATGGCCCACGCTCGCGCTTTATTTGTATGCGCCCTCTGCCGGTGGTTTCGTCGATCCGATATTTGGCAGGCCCCTCAATTTCTTTCTATTCACGCTGCCGGCGTGGCAGTTCATCACGGGCTGGCTGCTTATGCTCGCCGTGGTTACTTGTCTGATTGCGGGTTTCTTTATCCTTATTACAGGCGGAAGCCGCATGCTCGCCGGGCGACTGAGCCGCAACGTCACGCTGCCATGGCGCGGGCTCTCCGTCACATTTGCCTTCCTGCTGCTGATCCTCGCCATGCGTGCATATATCGGCCGCTTCGAGCTATTGCTCGAGGATCACACCATCTTTGGCGGCGTCACCTACACCGACGCGCACATCACGCTCACCGGCATGCTCATCGTCTGCGCGGCGCTTGTTCTCGGTGCGGTGATCGCACTCGTCAACGCTGTGCGGCTGCAACGCGGGAGCTGGCTGATCGCGTCGATTGCTCCGGCGGCGGTCTGTTTTATTGCCGTTCAAATCGTCGGCTGGTACGTGAGCAACTTTATTGTTAAACCCAACGAACTGGTTCGAGAGAAGCCTTATATCGTCTTCAACACCGAATTGACGCGGCAGGCCTACGGATTGAACCGTGTCGCGCAGCGCGAGTTTCCCGCTGAAACCACCGTGGAGGCAGCCGATGCGGCGAACAATCAGGCTACACTGCAGAACATCCGGCTCTGGGATTGGCGCGCGCTCCAGGACACGCTGCGCCAGATTCAGGAAATCCGCACCTACTACGATTTTCCCGATATCGACATCGATCGCTACAACATCGATGGCACCACTCGCGAAGTGATGCTGGCTGCGCGCGAGCTGAACGTCGATAAGCTCCCGGAGAGCAGCCAAAACTGGATTAACGAAAAGCTGATCTACACCCACGGTTACGGCATTACCATGAATCCCGTCAACGGGTTCACGCCGGAAGGGCTGCCTACGCTGATCCTGAGCAACATGCCCGTCCAAAGCACGGTGCACGGTCTGAACGTGACGCGTCCAGAAATTTATTTTGGCGAAATGACCAACACCGACGTTTACGTGAAGACGCGGCAGAAGGAATTTAACTACCCGCAGGGCGAGAGCAACAATCTAACTTCCTATGAAGGCAAGGGCGGCATCGTGATCGGCGACTTTTTGCGCCGCATGATCATCGCGTTCGATCAGGACGATCTCGCGAAGCTGCCCTTCAGCGATGACGTGAACAGCGACAGCCGGCTGCTCATGCGGCGTAACATCCGCGATCGAGTGTCCGAGTTGGCGCCGTTCCTCACCTACGATCCGGATGCATACATCGTTCTCGGCGACGATGGCCGGCTGTCGTGGATCATGGATGCGTTCACGACTTCAGACAGCTATCCCTACTCGACCCACTACCAGCTCGGCAACAATTCCATCAACTACATGCGCAACAGCGTCAAGGTGGTCATCGACGCTTACGATGGCACGACAACGTTTTATGTTTTTGATTCGGAAGACCCCATTGTCGCCGCCTATCGCCGCATTTTCCCAAGCTTGTTCAAGGACGCGTCGGAGATGCCGCCGGGTCTGCGCAAGCATGTGCGCTATCCCGAGCTGTTGCTCAAACTGCAGGCGGAGGTCTACAGCCTCTATCACATGACCGATCCGGAGGCGTTCTACAATCGCGAAGATTTGTGGACGGTCGCCACCGAAGTCGGCATGAGCGAGGGTGGTCAACAAACCACGCAGGAGATCCAGCCAAATTTCGTGCTGATGAAACTGCCGGGCGAAACCGGTGAGGAATTTGTCGGGATTCTGCCCTTCACGCCAGCCAACCGAAATAATCTGATTGGCTGGATTGCCGGACGCAGCGACGGATCGCAATACGGCTCGTCGGTGGTCTACAATTTTCCGAAGACGAAGCTGGTCGACGGACCGCTGCAAATCGAGGCGCGCATCGATCAGAACGCGCAGCTCTCTGGGCAACTAACGTTGTGGAATCAGCAAGGGTCACATGTGCGGCGCGGCGCGCTGCTGGTGATTCCAACCGGCCGCGCCCTTTTGTACGCGGAGCCGATCTACTTGCAGGCGGAGCGCAGTCCGATGCCGGAGTTGCGCCTGGTCGTGCTCGCCTTGCAGGATCGGCTGGCCTACGGACCTACCTTCGAGTCGGCGATGGCGTCGCTTTTTGGCGGAGCGGTCTCGTCG
>JBAPQU010000512.1:0-6287 GCA_049280795.1 Candidatus Sulfotelmatobacter sp. | reverse complement strand
GCTCATCCTTCGGCGAAGAATCTACGCAGCGCCACCGGCTTCCAATTCGAAATGAATCTTCTGCTCGCCAGCCTGCGTCGTGTCGAAGTCCGCGTGGAACCGCAAAGCATCACCGACTTCCTAAAGTGGAAGAACCGCATGGCGGAATACAACCGCGGTACGTTGCCCGAAGGATTGGCTTCCGCCGAAGAAGAACTCAACGTATTTCTGGAACCCGACTTGACGGTGTAGCCCTGCTGCAGAGAATGGCAGATTCGATCGGCTAGAAGCTTAGGAGCTAGGAGCCAGAAGCTGAGAGATTACAACTCGCGGCGGCCTTCCATGGCTTTCAGCATGGTGATTTCGTCGGTGTATTCGATGTCACTGCCCACGGGAATGCCCATCGCGATGCGCGTCACCTTCACCCCCACGCGTTTTAACTGCTGCGACAAATACGCGGCCGTGGCTTCGCCTTCCACCGTCGGATTCGTGGCGAGGATTGCTTCATCCACATTTCCCGCATCCACGCGCGCGATAAGATTCGCGATGCGCAACTGGTCAGGACCGATGCCATGCAGTGGCGAGAGCGAGCCATGCAGCACATGATAAACGCCATTGAAGTGCTTGGTCTTTTCGATGGCGGCAATGTTGGTCGGCTCCTCCACTACGCACACCAGTCGCTGGTTGCGGGTCGCGCTGGTACAGTAAACGCAAGGGTCAACGTCGGTGATGTTGTTGCACACGGAACAAAGCCGCAGGCTGGCTTTAACATCGCGTACCGCCGCTGCGAGCGCCTCGGCATCTTCGTCGCTGGCGCGCAGAATGTAAAACGCCAGCCGCTGTGCGCTCTTCGCGCCCACTCCCGGCAGCTTCTTCAATTCGTCAATCAGCCGCGACATCGGTTCCGCAAATTTAGACATAAAAATTGATTCTTTATAGTCCGCCAATGCCCAGGCCGCCGAGCATGCCGCCGACTGTCGACTGCATCGCGCCATCGATCTGGCGTGCAGCTTCGTTCACTGCGGCCAGAATTAAATCCTGCAGCATCTCCACGTCACCGGACTTCACCGCTTCGGGATCGATGCGCAGGCTGAGCAGTTGCTTGCGCCCGTCCATTTTCGCTGTGACCGTTCCTCCGCCGGACGAAGCCTCCACTACGGTCTCCTGCATTTTCTTCTGCAGGCTTTCATACTGCGACTTCGCCTTCGACATCAGTTCTTGCAGATTGAATCCGCCCATGATGGCTTCACCGCTTCTCCTTGTAATCAATCACCGTACGAATTTCGGCGCCGAACTTTTCCCGCAAACGTTGCACGACCGCATCTTGTTCGGCACGGCCTCGTCCGCCAATACCAGTGTTCGCGCCGCTGGGTCTGAACGAACCCCCATTCTTCTTTTCCGCCGGCGGGAGAGTCACGCCGGGAACGATCTTCAGCTTAACTGCCCGCCCCAGAACTCCGCTGGCGGATGCAATCGCGAGGCGCCGCGCATCTGCACTCAGAGACATATCGACGACGGTCTGCGACTCCGATACCCGGATCACAACTTCGTTTCCTTCGACCGACCACTCGCCCGCTTCCAGCATCGAGACCAGTATGCGCTGGTTGCCATCGGTGAGCGCCTGCAGCACGGCGCTTTGCAGTCTCTCGATGTTCGCGCCTGCTGGTGCGGCGACGGCTTGCATCTGTGAAACCTGCGGCACTGTTTGCGTTTGTGGCTCGGACTGAATCTCGGTCTGAGTGTTGACTGCAGGTTCGGATACGCTCTCGCCTAAATTCGGAGCGGTCGAGCCCATGATTACACGCGCTGGATTTGCGGCAGCGACCATGCGTGGTCCGGTTGCGGGAGTTGAATCTATGGAAGATTCCTGACGCGGCGTGCCTTTGCGCGCGGAATCGGCTGCGAACGGTGAGACTGGATTAGGCCGCGATGCAGCGATTCCATCAGGGCGCCGCGTCTCAGATGCAGAAGCGGACGCAACGATTGAAGGCCGCGCCGCAGGCCTCGGAGCGCTCGTTCCTGCAACATTCGGCGCAGCGGCTACGTCGCTGAGCAGCTGCTCGATAGGCAGCAAACGTTGCGCGTGCGCCATCTTGAGCAAGCCGAGTTCGAGATGAAATCGCTGCTCCTGCTTGTATCCCAGTTCGCTGTGCGTGCGCAGCATGATCTGCATATGGCGCGTGAGATCTTCTTCGCCGAACAGCACGGCCACGCGCTCCACGCGCTCGCGCTCTTCGCTCGAGATCTGCAACAGGGAAGAGTCTCTGCCCGCAATCTTCGCGACTGTAGCATTGCGCAGGAAGCGCACCATCTGGCGCGCAAAGTGCGTCGGGCTGTGACCTTCGCTGATGAGGTGGTCGACATGCCGCAGCACTTCTTCGCTCGCACCGCGAGCAACTGCCTGCATTACTTCTTCGAGAATGTGCGCCGGCGCCGCGCCCACCAGATTGCGCACGGAATCCGCCGTAAGCTTGCCGCTCGAAGAGGCAATCGCCTGATCGAGAATAGAGAGCGCGTCGCGCATCGATCCATCGCCGGCTTCGGCCAGCAGAGCGAGCGCATCGTCATCGGCTTCGATCTGTTCGCGGCCAACCAGATCGCGCAACTGGCCGACGATGTCATCGAACTTTACGGCGCGAAAGCTGAAGTGCTGGCAGCGCGAGCGGATGGTCTGCGGAATGTCTTCCGGTTGCGTGGTCGCCAGCATGAAGACGATGTGATCCGGAGGCTCTTCCAGCGTCTTGAGCAGCGCGTTAAAGGCGGCGTCGGTAATCTGGTGAGCTTCGTCGAGAATGTAAATCTTAAAGCGGTCGCGCGCCGGACGGTAGCGCGCGCCCTCGCGCAGTTCGCGAATTTCGTCGATGCCGCGATTGGTGGCGGCGTCGATCTCGATTACATCAACGGCATTGCCGGCGCGAATTTCGGTGCAGGATTCGCAGACGCCGCAGGGCTCGACGACCGGCTTGTCGGATGAACGGCAATTCAGAGCCGCCGCCAGAATGCGCGCCACCGTGGTTTTCCCAATGCCACGATGTCCGCTGAAAATGTAGCCGTGGGCAGTGCGGCCTTGTTCGAGAGCATTCTGCAGGGTGCGGGTAACGTGCTCTTGTCCGATAACCTCGGAGAATTTCTGCGGACGATATTTGCGCGCCAGGACGGTGTAGCTCATGCCGGAACCACGATTATACGTGATAGCGGGGACGGGCGGACGCGGAGCAGAGGCTTGCTAAAAGCACGGCGCAAGCGATAGGCTGGTGCGTCAATCCGGAGCGCGAAAGCCGTCGATTTCCGGGCTGAATTTTGTTGCGGGAGGAATGCTCTTATGCAATTAAAGCTGTCGACACAAACGAAAGATGGAATTCTGGTGGTGGATTGCAGCGGGCGGATTGTGTTTGGCGAGGAGTCGTCGCTGCTGCGGGAGACCGTCAAGAAGGCGGTTTCGGAAAATAATCGGATTGTGCTGAATCTGGGAGAAGTGAATTACATTGATTCCGGCGGGCTCGGTACTCTGGTTGCGCTACGCACCACGGCGCAGAATGCCGGAGGCACGATCAAATTGGCGAGTCTGACCAAGCGCGTGGGTGATCTACTGCAGGTCACCAAGCTACTCACGGTTTTCGACGTGTACAACTCTGAGGCGGAAGCCATCGAATCCTTCCGCAAGGTGGCTTAGCCCGGCCCACGAATCGGGGTTTTCCCCGCTGCGCATGCGCCGCGGTGAAAGCCTCGCCGGGTCTTCTCGAATGCTTCCTCGCATCGTTTTTATTCTGTGTCTGCTGGTGAGCGCCAGCGGATTCGTGTCTCCGCCGGTTGCGCTGGCAATCGGATTGGTGTTTGGGCTCACGTTTCCGCATCCTTACAGTAAGGAAGCCAAGAACTTCTCCAGATTTCTTCTGAAGGCCTCAGTGGTTGGCCTGGGCTTTGGGATGAACTTGCACCAGGTGGTTCAGACCGGGCGCAGTGGATTCGTCTACACCATGCTGGGCATCAGCTTCGCATTGCTCGTGGGCATGGGGCTGGGCGCGTTGCTCAGCGTTTCGCGCGTGCCGGCGTTTCTTATTTCCACGGGCACGGCGATTTGTGGCGGCAGCGCGATTGCCGCCGTTGGGCCCATTACCAACGCCACGGACGATGAGATGGCCGTGTCGCTGGGAACAGTCTTCGTGTTGAATTCCGTGGCGCTGCTGATTTTTCCCGCCATCGGCGCTGCCCTAAAGCTTACGCAATCACAGTTTGGATTGTGGGCCGCGCTGGCCATTCATGACACCAGTTCGGTGGTGGGCGCAGCTGCAAAATATGGAACGGTTGCGCTGACTATTGCCACCACGGTAAAACTAGCGCGCGCGCTGTGGATCGTTCCGGTGTCGCTCGCGACTGCGATGGTTTGTGGTGCGAAGGCGAAGATTCAGTGGCCGTGGTTTATCGGTTTTTTCTGTCTGGCGGCGGTGTGCAATACGTATCTCCCATTTGGAGCGCATGCGTACGCACTCACAGTAAAAGTTGCGAAAATTGGATTGACAGCAACTTTGTTTCTGATCGGCAGCGGCATCTCGATCGCGACCCTAAAGCAGGTGGGACCTCGTCCATTGTTGCAGGGAATAATATTGTGGCTCTTGGTGTCGGTGGGATCGCTGTGGCTGATTCGCTTGGGATGGATTGCGTTGTGAAGAAGGGAAGCAAGAAGTCCGAGAAGTCGAAGACTCGTGAGGTAAAGAAGCGTGAAGTAAAGAAGCGTCCGAACGTTCTGTCTCGAGATAAGTTTTCCTCCGATCAGTTCGCTCCCGATAGGGCGTCGAAGATACGAATGCGCATCGAAGCCGCGATTCGGAGAATTCCGCAGGGCAAAGTTTCCACTTATGGAGCGGTGGCGCGAGCGGCGGGACTGCCGGGCGCGGCGCGGCAGGTGGCGAAGGTGCTGCATCGCAGCTTCGGATTGCCCTGGCAACGCGTGTTAGGCGCGAGCGGAGAGATCAAGTTGCGCGGCGATTCGGCTATCGAGCAGCGACTGCGGCTGGAGGCTGAAGGCGTGCGCTTTCGTGGGCGGAAGGTGGATATGAAGTTGTGCGAGTGGAAATTTAAGCTTCGTTAGCCGGAAACAATTAGCAGGGAACCTGCCGCGCTGTACGCGGCGGACAGCCGAGGGCGACTGTCCCACATGGTGCTGGTAGCTCATTAATGGAGCGTCGTCGACGTTAGCGATTGCTCTTAAACTGCTCGTCGATCTCGACCTGATATCCCGTGACCATTTTGTTGGTTTCATTCGCCATGCCGACGACTGCCATCAACTCCTTGAACATGGCGTCGGTCATGCCTTTTTTCTGCGCCGATACGGTGTGCGAGGCAATGCAGTAGTGGCATTGATTGGTTACGCTCACGGCGACGTAGATCAGTTCTTTGGTCAGCGGATCGAGCGCGCCGGGAGCCATGATCTGCTTAATGTCTTCCCCTGTGCGCTTGAGTGTGGCAGGGTCGTGCGCGATGGCCTTCCAGAAATTATTGATCCAGTCGGTCTTGCGCGTGGCCATGATGTCGTCGTAGACGGCGCGCACTTCCGGGCTGGCGTCTTTGTATTCGATGAGTCCGAGGGTCGACATGAATTCTCCAGTTCCTAAAATCATTCACCACAGAGTCACAGAGGCACAGAGAAAACAAAATCCAAGAAGGTTTTCTCTGTGACTCTGTGTCTCTGTGGTGAAAAGGTTTCTGACACGGCTACGTCGGCAGTTCCCCACTCAGCAATTTTTCAAGCGCCACCGCCGGGCAGCGCACGCCTACATAGAACTGGCCGAACAACGCATAAACTGCGCTGACGTGATCGAAGCGCATTTCGTAGATCAGTTTCTTGAAGACCAGAGGATCGTCGGCGAACAGATCGACGCCCCACTCCCAATCATCGAAGCCAATCGAGCCGGTGATGATCTGCTTTACCTCGCCGGCGTAGCGGCGGCCCACGAGTCCGTGCTCGCCCATCTGGCGGGCGCGCTCTTCGATGGGGAGCGTGTACCAGTTCTTATCTTCCCCGCGTAGCCGATTCATGGGATAAAAGCAGACATAACGGTTCGGCGGAATCTCAGGAAACAGTCGGGGATGCATCGCTTCCCGGTGGCGACTGAGCCTGCATTCGATCTCCGCTTTCCATTGGTCGGAATGCGGCTGAATGCCCTGATCGGCCAGCTCCTTATAAATCTTGAGCGTGGAGTCGTAGAGTCCGAGTTCGATGATGGAGAGATAAGAAGATGTAGGCTCGAGATAATCGTTCAAGCGCAAGCCGGCGAGTTTGAGTTCGGCCTGGTTGAGATCGGCAAACG
>JBAPQU010000511.1:0-1671 GCA_049280795.1 Candidatus Sulfotelmatobacter sp. | reverse complement strand
GGACTATTCACTTGCTGGGAACAACGTGTTGAAAGATCACAGGTAGCCCCCTTATTTTACTGGCCTCGAATCATCGATTAGATCGAGCCGAACTGCGCCGGTGTCGTTGACGAAATTACACCCACGTTCCTCGCCCGTTGTAAGCAGGGTTATGTGAACAGGCATGCCGGTGACTTCCTTTAGTCGGGTGACGAAACTACGGTGGAGCTCATACGCCCGGGCGGGCGCACAAAACTGCGGGTCGTAGACGACAAGAACGTCAACGTCGTTCGGCGAGGCGGACTTCAAGAACGACCCGAACAGATACGCTAGCGATGAACTAGGAAGACTTGTAGTGGTAGATCGGATGTCCATTCGAATCCTTCTTTGCGTAGGTCTTTGGCTTGCTCCAGTTCAGAGCGCCGAGAAACTCGCCGGCGGTGAAGATCCCTAGATCATTTTCTTTTCCGTACTCCTTGGCCTCACGGGTATAGCCATTCCAGTCCGCGCACGTCACCACGTACTCGATGCCGGAAAACTCGCGTTGTGCCCTGAGGATCGCGGCCAGCCCGAGAGTGTACTCATTAACCAGAAGAGCTCTGATCTCCTGGCCGTTCTTCAGCTGAATCTCGAAAACTATGTCGTCGGTGCGGCGAAATGATTTGACCTTCGAGTGGCCCCGAAGAGCATTTTCGAAAAAAGTGATGGAGCTGTACGAAACATTCCAATCGTTAAACGATGAGGGCATCGATCACCTCTCCGAATGCCTTGGGGAATCGGGGGACGTTCTCGGTTCGCCCGTAGCAGTTTCGCTCAAAGCCTTCTGCGTGCTCAATGAAGGAGCAGCACGCTGCGTACGGTTGCGGATCGATAAGAGCTAAATTTTGCCGAATCGCGTTTACTATCCTTCGGTTGTTGGGAACGATTACGCCGAGTTTTCTCAGGGGCCAGAGATCGGATAAGCTGCTAATCGGGTTCGACTCCGCCGCTGAGGATTCGGGGCCATACGTCCTCCATGCGGTTTCGTTCTCGACGAGCAGCCTTTTTACGTAGCCACCCAGTTCTTTCTTTGAGGGGAAGCGCGGGCTCAAGAAGGCGGATGCCACTTCCGCCTCGTGTTGTTTTTTCCAAGCATAGAGTACGTCTGGAGGAAATGTCCCTGAAGGCGCCTTGTCAACCTCGGAGTGGTGGGTGGGACACAGTAAAATTAGGTTCTCGTAAACGTCTTCTCCCCCTTGCTGGACCCCCGTGGGCCCCTTTGGGCTCTGAGCGATAACGTGCGCCATCTCTCCGATCACAGTTGGGTCGGCTGCCAGAAACCTGATGCACTCGTCGTCGCATCCGGGTCGGCTACATCTGCCGGCGGCCAGCCCCCACAACTTTTTTATGTCCTTCGAACTGATGCTCATCAAATTGGGTGCTCCATTTTAATGATAGCGGAACACGACCCCCCCCGTTCTATTGCTGGCCCGGTCGAGCAGCGGCCCAGAATGCCCGCTCGGTCGCAACTTCCTTGCCCCCGAAGCATCTAAACATTGACAACACTTCACTCACATCCTATCATGAGGGTGTAAGCAATCATAAGCGCATTGATTCCAAAGCACTTATTTGATTCACAAAGAAGGTAGAGGAGACGATTATGGCCAAGATTATTGGAATTGACCTTGGAACCACCAATTCTTGCGTGGCGGT
>JBAPQU010000510.1:0-3499 GCA_049280795.1 Candidatus Sulfotelmatobacter sp. | reverse complement strand
CCACTCGGGCCGTAACTGAATTCCGTATCCCACAGCGGTTTCGCCAGATCAGTGGGCGAAAGATTTGCCGCTAAATTATTTACTATCGTTACTTCGTTTTCCGCGATCGGAGCCGTAATGGAGTCCGTTAATACGTAGCCATGAAAATTAATGATATCGGCGGCCTGACTTCCCGTTGAACCATTGACGGATGTTGCTAAATAAGCTGCTTCTTTGGGAGCCGCACCCGGGTCCACGAGATCAGTAAAGGACGGACTAAGAAACTGGGCATTGGGATTCAATGCCAAAATCGTAGTCCGCGCGTCCTGCGCCATGCGCACCAGTTGCGCGTAGGTGCCTGTCCATTCCGTGGTGATGTTCACCTCATTCCATATCTCGTAATACTTGATTGGGTTGGGCTGGGCCGCTGAGTCTTTTGCCAGCGCGGTCAGAAACTTGATGAGGCTCTGGTCCGTGCCACTCCCATCTGGATTCACGTCCATCGGCGGGTCGCATCCGCCAGGCGCGCCGCCGTTGGCGGTGGTGGCGCAGTTGGTGTCGTTCGGATTCGAAGAGTAGAACGAGGGAGTGTTATAAACTGTATAAACCACATCCACGCCGGTCGCATACGACAGTCGCGTATTGAGGCGGGTGAAATCATAATTACCCTGAGAAGTCTCTATATCGCTCCACAGCACGTTGCTGTCAAGGGTGCGATAGCTGCCAAAAGGAATCGTGGGATAAGGGAACTCCCCTGGCACCGCACGGTTAATGTGCATGCCGAAGAAAACACTGCCGGGAGTGATTGGATTAATTGTGACCGGAGGCCGGGTCGCCGAATTGGACGCACTGTTACCGCCGCATCCCACAAGCATGCCACAAAGCAGAAGTACCAATGCAGCCGCAATACAAGTAGGCGTTAAGCGGCGATAGCTTAATTTCTGGCAATGTAAGTCAAAGTATGTCTGACACATCTGCTTTCCTCATCCTCACTTTCTGAGAATCCAGATAAGTTTCAGAGATGTAGCCATCCTTCGCAGAGGTTGTAAGAAAAAAGCCTCCGCGCTCTGACCGTCAAGCTAATTTTAGCGGGAATACGCGAAGCAAAGTATATCACCGGGGTCCGAGTACCCCAGTGATCGAAGCATGTACCTTTGGTTCAGAGCTATTAGGAGGGAACCCAGGCAGCACAAAAAAGTTGCGTCCAAAAAAATTATTTTAGCGAGCCACGGGTTGAGCATCCCTCACCGGCAAGACCACCCCTCGGGAAACATCGACGATATTGAGGAAGTCCCGGGCGAACTCCAGAATGCGGGCATCGTGTACCGAACGGGAATATACCGGTGCCTGACCTTTTTGCAGGAAGCGGGTGAGAGTCAGGGCAAAATCGTCGGCGTCACCCATGCGGAAGAAATGCGAACCGGGGATATCCTGTTCAAGGTGAACAGGGAAGTCGGAGGCGATTAGCGGTTTGCCCAGTGCCCGGGCATCTTCGATAACGGTGCTCCAGCCTTCGAATTGGGAGGGTTGGCATACGGCTTCCGACGCGCGAATCAGGGCGACCTGATCGATACGCGGAATGACGCCCAGGATACGCACCTGCGATTCGATGCCGAGGTTCTTGATCTGCGCCTGCAGATTCGAAAAGTGTTCCGGTTGCCTCGGATCCTTGGTTGGTCCAGTACACACCAGGTTCACTTTCACACCTTGCTGCTTCAGCTTGGCAATTCCCTTGAACAGAGTGATGTGGTCCTTATGAACCCAGAACTGGTTGCACACGATAACGAAAGGTGTGTCCAGTTTGTATTTGGCGACAACCGGAGCAGGATCATCGAACCATTCGGGTAGCGGCACAGTCGCAAAGTGGAGAATGTGCGTCTGGGCTCGCGGCGTTCCATAGACGCTGGTGGCATGTTCGAGCGCGCACTGGCTGCTGAAGACGACGTGCCGGTTGGCATCGCGTAGCAACTGCGAGAAACGATTGTCGCGAACCCTCCGGTTCAATTTTGTAAAATGCTCCGGGAAAGCGCAATGCTGCAGGTCCGGGATCCACGCAATCGCATTCGGCGTCAAGCGCGTGTAAGGATCGGGCACGGGGAAAATAGCATCGATCTTTTCCCGCTTCGCCGCCCGTCCCAAGGCGGGCGCCACATCGCCGAACAAGAATGCAGACGCAGAGTAATCGATTCGTTGCGCAATGCCCGCGAACTTCGTTCCTGCGAAGACCTTATCCAGCGGAGACTCAAATACCACAACGTTGTCGACCAGCGGCGTCACTTCCGTGAACATCGCAGTGTTGCGGCGGCAGAACAAAGTAATGCGTGGCCGTTCGTCCGCCGGCAGGCGCAACAGAGCCTTGATCAGGTTCTGCGTATAGATCGCGCCGCCCAGCCATTGGTCCATGCCGACCAGGCCAACATGGGGTCGAGAGTAGCTCACAATGAAACTCCTTCATAAATCAGAAGGTCGCGCAGTCCGCGGGAGAGGTCTCCGTGCGGCGCCCAGCCGATCAGCGACCGCAGCGCCTCAACATCGGCCTCCAAGTGAGCCCGCTCCACGGCTCGCACTTTATTCTGGTCGATCTCAATGCGAATCGGCTTTCCGATGATGCTGGAGATGCGCTCGACCACTTCCTGCACCGATACTGAAACTCCGGTTCCTACATTCACCGTGGTCACGCCCGGTGCAGATTTTTCCAGGACGTCGATCACCGCTCGCGCAGCGTCGGCTATGGGCACGAGGTCGCGCTTGGGGGTGATATTTCCCAGCCGGAGCACCACGCTGCCATTTGACCCGCGAATCTGATCAATAATCTCCGGCAAAATGTGCGGATTGGTTTCATGCGGCCCGTACAGATTGAATAATCGCCCGATCACGAAGTGGCACTGCGGGCGGATGCTGGCCTCGAGCTGTACCAACTGCTCTCCCATCCATTTGGTCACGCCATAAATGTTGAAGGGACCGATGGGGCCCGATTCGTGATGAGCTTTTTCGCTGGCCTTGTATACGTCGGCGGTGCTGGAAAACCAAAAACGTTGTACCCCGCTGTCGCGGCAGGCGCTCAGCAGAGTCTGGGTCCCGTGTACATTAAGGCTGACCGCCAGCCCGGGGTCGCGCATGGCAGCGGGAATGAAGTGCAACGCCGCCAGATGGACAACGACGGCCGGCCGCTCCTGGCGAAATAATGTAATGAGCCCGGCCTCATCGCGAATGTCCTTGCAGGCAAACTTAAACAGAGGATCGGAAGCAAACGGAGCCAAAAGCTGCCACTTCCCGCCGCCTAGGTTGTCCAGTCCGATGACCGGAATTCTGCGCTTCAGAAGCTGTTCCACTACGTGCGAGCCGAGAAATCCAGCCGCGCCTGTGACCAGCCAGGGTGAACTCGTTTGATTAGGGCCCAAGTACGAACCTCCGTCTTACAGAATTCGATCGCGCGCGTGCAACACGCAAATTCCCGCCAAGAATTTTTCCGCTCCGCTCAACCTCTGCTTACTTGAAGTACATGTTAGGAGTTGTCCTG
>JBAPQU010000509.1:0-5600 GCA_049280795.1 Candidatus Sulfotelmatobacter sp. | reverse complement strand
CGCCTGCTGTGGTTGCTGGTCGGTCCCGGTGTTCTCGTCATGCTTGGAGAGAACGACGGCCCCAGCATGCTCTCCTATGCCGCCACCGGCTCTAAGTTCGGCATCGGCTTCTTCCTCCCCTTCGTCGTCCTCACATTCTGCATGGCCATCATCGTCCAGGAGATGACCGTCCGCCTCGGTGCCGCCACCCATCGCGGCCACGCCGAACTCATCTTCGAGCGCTTCGGTCCCTTCTGGGGATGGTTCTCCATGCTCGACCTCGGCATCGGGAACTTCCTCACCCTCATCACCGAGTTCATCGCCATCCGTGCCGGCCTCGGCTTCTTCGGAGTCCCGCCCTGGGCAGCCGTTCTCACCGCCCTAGTCGTCCTCTACGCAGCCCTCATGTCTCATCGCTATTGGACCTGGGAGCGCATCACCCTCGCCGCCGCTGCCTTCAACTTAATCTTCATTCCAGTAGCCTTAATGACCCATCCCAGTTGGCACTCAGTCGGCCACGCCTTCATCACCTGGCAACCCCTCCCCGGCTTTAACAAAGACACTCTCCTCATCGTCCTCGCCGACATCGGCGCCACCGTCACCCCGTGGATGCTCTTCTTCCAGCAAAGTGCCACCGTCGACAAAGGCATGACCACCAAAGACATTCGCTTCGGCCGCATCGACACCATCCTCGGCGCCACACTCGCCACCGCCGCCGCACTCGCCACAATTCTCGCCACCGTCCCGCTCTTCGGCCACCAGATGACCGCCGACAATTTCCAGGCCGGCGAATTCGCCCAAGCTCTCCAGCCCATAATCGGCCGCTTCGGCGCATCGCTCTTCGCCCTCGGCATGGTCGAAGCCGGCATCGTAGCCGCCATCACCATCTCCACGTCCTCCGCCTACGCCTTCGGAGAAGTCACCCACAAACCGCACAGCCTCAACCTCCCTATGGGAGAAGGCAAATCTTTCTATGCCGTACTCACTCTCTGCGCCTTAGCCGCCGCCGCCATCGTCCTCATCCCCGGCCTGCCGCTCGTTTACGTCGTCCTGGTGGTAAACGTAGTCGCTGTCTTAGCCATGCCTCCGGCTCTGGTCTTCCTCTTCATGCTCGTTAACGACAAAGAAATCATGGGAGACCTCGTCAGCCCGCTCTGGACCAACATTCTTTCCACCACCGTAGTATTCATCCTCACCGCCGCCGGAATCCTCTTCGGCATCAGCATAATTGCTCCAAAAATCTTCGCTGCCCTCGGAGGAAACTAAGAATGAACCTCAGCGCGTGCAAATATTTCTGCGGGCTCAGCAATATTTTAGGTGGACCGCGATATCCATGCGGGGACTGCGATGCTCATGTGGGGACAGCCGCCCTCGGCTGTCCAGTCGAGCGAAGCTCGATGCTTTCTAATCCGTCAACAATGAATTTCAACGGGAGCAACACACAAACCCTATGACAGAAAAACAACCCACCAACGCCGATCAATCCTGGGTATTGTCCTCCCTAGAGCCCGATCAACTCGCCCGGGCCAAAAAGCACCCAATCCCCCGCCGTCACCTAAAAGGCCCCGAACTCATAGTCCTTTGGTCCCTCCGCATCTACCTCTTGTTCATGATGGCAGTAGTCACCTATCAAGTCTGGCTAGCAGCGCACTAAATGGATCGGGAAGGGCACGAATTTATTCGTGCTGTTAAGTCTTCGGAGAAAAACCCGCGCTTCAGCGCCTGAGGTGCTCCTCATGGATGCGCTCCGACTTTTTCGCGACCTCTTTCAGTTGCGCATATTTGAAACGACTGTTTCACTTATGATAGCCTCCTTCCATGAGCCGCACCGCGAATGAAAAACGTCCCGACGAACTCCTCGACGCCATCGTCCAATACCTCATCCGCCACGGCATCGTCGACCTATCCCTCAGGCCGTTAGCCAAAGCCGTCGGCTCCAGTCCGCGTGTTCTCCTTTATTATTTTGGCTCAAAAGAAAACATGGTAATCAAAGCTCTGGCCCAGATACGCCACCGCCAGCGCAACCTCTACACCGGCATGCAGGCGGCCACATTCGAGCAAGCCTGCCGCGCCGTTTGGCAACACATGAGCGCGCCTAAATCCGAACCGCACTTCCGATTCTTCTTCGAAACCTACGGACTAGCCCTGCGCCACCCGCGAATCTACAAACATTTCCTGCACTCCACCATCAACGACTGGCTCGATTTCATAGCCGCTCCACTTCAGGCTGAAGGCATCAAGCGCAAACATGCATACGCACTCGCCACGATTGTTCTAGCCGGGCTGCGAGGCTTCATGCTCGATTGCTGCACCACCGGCGACCGCGCCCGCCTGAATCGTGCTGTAAATCTCTGGCTCCCCACGCTGGATTCTATTTTTGCTCACCTTCAAGGAGGCTTAGCCCATGATTACGAAAAATAGCCGCGTCATCCTGACCGTGCTCGGACTACTGCTAGCGCGGCCAGCGATCTCCCAACTCATTCCCGGCTCAATGGATGTCCACTGGAACGAAGGCGCCCCCGATTGCACCAAGAACACACAACCTCCCATCCAGGTCCATTCCTATAACGCGCAAACTTTCATCCTGCGCGAAAACCTCTGCGCCACGGCGGAAGCCCCGTTCATGTATCTACTACTGGGCTCTACAAAAGCTCTTTTAATCGACACTGGCGACGTCGCCGACCCCAAGCAAATGCCATTAGCATCAACCGTAATGGGTCTACTTCCGGAAATTGCTCAGACAAAACTCCCGCTCCTAATCGTCCACACCCACGGTCACCTCGATCATCGCCTCGGCGACACGCAATTCCAGACCCTGCCGAACGTCGAGATCGTTCCCACCGACCTCGCTCATGTCCAGAAATTTTTCAGCTTTCCAGATTGGCCGAACGGCACCTCTCAACTCGATCTCGGTAATCGCACCATCGACGTAATTCCCACCCCAGGCCACTACCCGTCCGAAGTTTCGTACTACGATCGTCAAACCGGACTATTCTTCTCCGGCGATTTCTTCCTGCCCGGGCACCTCATCATCGATGACGCCAAAGCCGATCTAGCTAGTGCCAATCGAGTAGCCGATTTCATCCGAAATCGCCCAATCACCTACGTCCTCGGCGGCCACATCGAACTCGACGCCAACAATCAGATGCTCCCGCTCGCTTCTAACTATCATCCCAATGAGCATGTTCTCCAGCTAACCAAACAGGATCTCCTCGCCCTGCCCGCGATCATAAGCAGCTTCAATGGCTTCTACAGCACCAATGGCATGTTCGTGCTCTACAGTCAGACACGAATTCTGCTGGCCATTGGATTTTTTTTGATTGTCGTTCTGGTCGTGCTAGGAATGTTGTTGCGTAGCTATCTGCGCCGTAGAAAACGCGCCCGACAGTCGCGTTCGTAACTTCCGTCGGGTGCCCCACGTCTCGCTTCTTTTGCGAGACGTGGGATTTCGCAAGCCTCTACTTCGTTTTCTGGCTGCTAGCGGTCTCACTCTGCTGCTCTTCAGCCTTTTGCCAATCAGACTTGGGGTTGTATTCCTTCATCGCTTTAGCGATAGCCTCGGTCTTCTTGCCGAGATCCTTCTGATACACCACTCCATCCTCGCCCACGATGAAGGTCATCACGCCCGATGACCTGTAATCCGCCGGAAACGCCACAAAAGCGAACCCGCCTGTCATCTTCCCGTTTACGCTGTAACTCTTCGCCCCTCCCGGGCCATTTTTCCCCTGTCGCACCAGGGCGTGATAATAGTACCCGCGGTAAGGCGTAGGAGCGCTTGTTGCTGTACTCTCAGTAACGGCCGCTGCCACCAAGGGTCCCACTGGGCTCAGGGGCTCACCGGCCGCAGCTTTCCAATAAAGGCCATTGCGCTGCCCTTCATCACTAAAGATCTTCTGCGCGTACTCGCCGTGCTGCGCGGAGTATTCCTTTTCCGCCGCCGCCAGTTCCTGGCAAACCCGTATAGTCGACATTTCATTCCGCCCAACTCGCCGGAATAAGATTTCTTTCGTACCCGCCGCCGTGTCGAAATACCACGAACCGCCTTTGTTCATCAGTGGTATGGGCGTAGGCCAATTCTTCGCACCGATATATAGAACGGTGCTTCCGTCCGCTTCTTTCGCCAGGCGATGCATTTCCTCATATTTCGCCACGAAATTCGCGCGGTTCTCCGTATCCTCGGCCGCGTCTCCCGACGAAACAATTTGTTTCCCGTCTGCTCCCAGAATATCGACCATCGCTTTTTCGTCGTTGCTCTGCGCCGCCTTGAACAGTGCCTCGCTCGCTTCTTCCGGCGATTTAAAAGTCTTCTGCCCCGCCTGTTGCGCCACCGCAGGGCTGGCCAGGCACCCCATCAAAATCAGAACCACTACTCCCGCAAGATTCGCCCACTGGAATTTATTGAGGTTTAGCTTCGCACGTTGCATAAGGCATCTCTCCATTTCAAAATCTTATAGCGGTCCAGTTTTAGCTAGCACACCGCGATTGTCATCCCGAGCGTAGCCGTTTTCAGGCGTAGCGAAGAGCGCGGCCCGAGGGAAGCCGAACGGATCGCCCGCTTAACCGACCCTCCGCGTGAGCCAAAAAATTACCGCCGCCCGCCACCACCATGAAATCCACCACCACCGTGGAACCCTCCGCCACCGAAGCTCGCCCTTCCGCGTGAGGAAAAGCTCCGCGTCTCTCCGCCATGGTCATAACCGCTGAACGCGCCCGAACGCACGCCGCTCTGCCCGCGGGGTGCGGCAAATCCTCGAGCCGCTTGCCGGTCTCCATCGAAAGGCCTGGCCCCTCCACGTGCAAATCCGCCACGAGCATAGGCACCCCGGTTATAAAAGGTCCTGCTCCCGGAGTAGTACCTCCCGTGGTTAAACACGGCGTAATGGTTGTGCCAATCGAATCCCCAATGGCCCCATCCCCATCCAAACCCGCCCCACCAACCGATTCCAAAGCCAAGCCCGAATGAAAGATATGGTCCGCCAAACCAAATCCCGGGGTACGCATACCACCCCGGCCACGCCACAACTGGATATCCGTAAACATCCCACGGATCGTAAGCCGGAACATAAACCACATCCGGATCGGCCGGCTGAATCTCGATGTCCGAATCTTGATCCTTGACGACTTGCTGCGGCGTGCTCTTAAGATTGCCCGCGTCCTGCGCCTTCTTGCGCATCACCTGCACCGCGTCCATCACAGCCTGTTGCTGGTTGTAGTAAGCATCGCCGAGCGACGATGTCCAGGAAAGATTCTTGTCCATATTTCCCAGCACGGATGGAAACGCAGTCAGCGCCTTCACGCTCGGATCCCACGGCTGCTGGTCTACAGCATTACCCAGATCCGTACCTTTCAAATCAGGATGCGCCTGCACCCATCGGTCCGCCTCGACCACCTGCTCCGGAAACGTGGACGCCGCCAGGATCTGCGCCACCAGCGAATCCGGATACAACGCAATCGGCGCCACCAGCCGCTGCAACTCATCAGGAGTTTGCTGTGTGTACGGCGGAGCCGCCGCACCTTGCGGCGGCGCGCTCTGATCAGGGCCACCTTGATCCTGTTGCGCCCACAGATTTTGAGGCAAAGTCGCAATCACCAGAACCAGCGACAACGCGCATCCCAATATC
>JBAPQU010000508.1:0-9541 GCA_049280795.1 Candidatus Sulfotelmatobacter sp. | reverse complement strand
CTCTTCCCGTCGCTCGCGCGACGCCTTCCGCGGCAAACACCGCGCCCTGCTCGTGCCGCGTCAGCACATGCCGGATGCCGCTTCCTTCCAGCGCGTCATACAACGGCATAATCGCGCCGCCGGGATACCCGAACACCAGGTCTACCCCTTCGGCGCGCACGCAACGCAGAACGATCTCGGCTCCCTTAAGCATTCACAACCTTCTTTATTTCTTGTGGAGCGTCAGCCGGTTTTTTCGCCTGCGATGCCGGCAGCCAGCTCATCATGCCGCGCAACTGCGCGCCCACGATCTCGATCGGATGCTGCTGCTCCTTCTCACGCAGATCGGCAAAGTTGTAGCCGCCATCTTTGTTTTCCTTGATCCACTCGCGCGCAAACGTTCCATCCTGAATATCGGCCAAAGTCTTCTTCATCGCGGCCCGCGTGGCATCGCCCACAACTTTCTCGCCGCGCGTCAAGTCGCCATACTCTCGGCGGTGTTCGAAATCGAATACCGCATCCGGCTCAGCCCGCCTTCATAGATCAGGTCGACAATCAGCTTCATCTCGTGCAGACACTCGAAATAGGCGATCTCCGGCGCATAGCCGGCGTCCACCAGCGTTTCGAATCCTTTCTTGATCAGCGAAGTCAACCCGCCGCACAGCACTGCCTGCTCGCCGAAAAGATCGCTCTCGGTTTCTTCTTTGAATGTGGTTTGCAGCACGCCCGCGCGCGTCGAACCAATGCCATGCGCGTAAGCCAGCGCATACTCGTGCGCCCGCTTGCTCGAATCCTGCTGAATCGCAATCAGCGACGGCACGCCGCGCCCCTCGCTATAAACCCGCCGCAGCAAATGGCCCGGGCTCTTGGGTGCAATCATCACGACATCGACATCCTCGGGTGGGATGATCGTTTTGAAATGAATGCTGAAGCCGTGCGAGAAGCCGAGAATTTTTCCGGGATGCAGATAAGGCTTGATGAACTGCTCATAAACCGCGGCCTGCGTCTCATCGGGGGTGAGCACATGAATCCAATCCGCGCGCTTGGCCGCCTCGTCCGGAGCCACCACCACCATGCCGTCGGCGCGAGCCTGCTGCGCGCTGGGTCGCGTGGGCTCCAAGCCGACTATGACCTTGTAGCCGCTGTCGCGCAGGTTCTGGGCCTGCGCGTGTCCCTGGCTGCCGTAGCCCAGAATGGCGATGGTTTTGCCCTTCAGGGCGTTGGGGTTGGCGTCGTGCTCGTAGAAGATCGTGGCCACTGAGTGCTCCTTTTTGCAAACCGACCGGTCGGTCGGTTCAGTTATCGTATCGAGCAGGAGTTCCGATGTCAAGAGAAGAAGTTCCCGGCTGCCACACCGCAGCCAAGGAGTAACTGGTTGATCTTTAAACCTTGGCCCCCCACGTACAAACTCTCATTCCCCGGAAATCTGTGCGCCGTATGATCTCGACGGACCGGCAGCTTCTGTAAATTGGCCACATTTAGAATCTTATTGACATCTACAAAAATCTTTGAGATATTGCTTATGTGACGAACTCAGCTGATTCAAGACCTGACACAACGGAAGTCGCCATTACTGTTCGTGTCCCCGAGGGAACACTGGAGCGCATTGACGCCTTGGTACATGGGCGTCAGACGAGAATTCCCCGTCACAGTTGGCTACTTGAAGCCATTTACGAGAAATTAGACAAGGAGGAACGTGTGCAAGGCGACTTAGAAATCCTATTGGAAAAAAATAGAGACGGACTAATACCCAACGTTTACCGCCTACGTTTTTTCAGACTCGATCGCTTAAAGGGAAGTCCTCTCACGCCTATGTTTGTTGTTGGAGATGACTGCTTAGAGCGATATCTGATTGAATGGGGCCTCACATCGGAGAATGCAAAGGGATGGATACAAAAACTCAGCAGCGACAGAGGTGTCTCGGTGCGCGATGTAATGATGCCAGCGCCGCGTGTCGGTCGGTATGGTTTTACAACGCCTGGCTGGGGAATCCAGATCGAACTTGGGGATGGCAGGACGGCCCTCCTGAGCCCCAACCTTGTAAATTTGCCTGACGAAACAGAGGCGTACAGAATTACGGTCTGGGGCCCGGATGGCCAAGAAGAGGCAATGGTCACACCAGATGGCAGAGTACTGGTTGTGCTCGAAGAACACAATTGGCCCCCAGATGACCCGGCCGCGATCAGGCTCAAATTAGCCGAGGCCTCGAAGAAAAAGACAAAAGAGTTCTTAGACATCTACAGACGATATGTTCCCGATTAGTCAGTGAGGAGAGTTGGTTTCCCCGCGCAGCTATTTACCCATGTCGCTTGTGACTGCCAAGCCTAGGGAGCGATCTTGAACACCTCGCCGCAATCGACTCCGAGTTTGCAGTTCGTTCCGGTTCCGACGCCGTAGAGATTGCCTTCGTGGTCCAAAATCACGCCCGACTTTGGAACTGATCCAGGCGCCTCCGCGCTTCCAAGGTCGGCCAGCACGGTGAGGTTGCCTGCGGGATCCAGCTTGAACACGGTACCGCATCCCATGCCGGGGCAAAGGCCGGTGCTATTGATTCCCCCTGTGCCACCCCCTGCGGCGGTGCCGTAAAAATTACCCTCAGCGTCTCGCACCAGGCGCGACGGGCCCGCCCCATCAGGGCTGGGATACGTGGCAAAACTGTACAACACAGTTTCATGACCCGCCGGGCTCAGCTTGAAGATCTCTCCCGTATAGTTCAGACCATCGTTGCTGGCGCCGTAGAGGTTGCCCTTCGAATCTCGTATCAATTCCGCGGTGGGAGTCGCGCCATCGATCGGGGATCCCAAGAAGGAGTAGAGGACGGAAAACTTTCCCTTCTCGCCAATCTTAAAAATTGTGCCGCAGCCGTCTAAACTTACGCAGCGGGCAGTTGAGAAAGACCCGCCCACGGAAGCGGTGCCGTATAAATCCCCGGTCTCATCGAGGATTAACCCGGCCAGTGGGATGCCGCCGTCGGTTCCGGTTCCAGTAAAGCGGTGGAGCACCGTCAGCTTACCTTCGGGGCTCAACTTGAAGACGGTGCCGCAACCGCTGCGAACGCTACTCGCGCAGCCTGCGAACCCTCCCTGAGATGCGGTGCCGTAAAGATTGCCGGTCTCATCGCGGACTAACGCGGCTACGGAACTATCTACAGAGTCGATTCTTCCGGCAATGAGAGCATCCTGTACAGCTTCACGGGAGGGACTGACGGGGCGTGGCCGAGCGCCGGATTGATCCACGACGAAGAGGGCAACATCTACGGCACCGCCTCGAGTGGCGGCCAGGCTGGCTGCGGCGCGCTGGGGTTCGGGTGCGGCGTTGTGTACGAACTCAGTCGTAGCGGCAAGTTCACCGTTCTCCACACCTTCACAGGCGGAGCGGATGGAGCCGACCCAGGAGGATATGCCAAGGACCGAATTGGGTTATAGCGCCCTCTGATTCAACAGCCGCTCGACGCGCTCAGGTTCACACGCAATAATTTTCAAATAGGCTTGGGTGGGCCGGTCCGGTTGGGCGCGGCCTTGCTCCCAGTCTCGGAGCGTGCCCAGGGGGATATGGTAGCGGATAGCAAATTCTTCCTGGGTTAGCGCTAAAGCGCGGCGAATAATTTTTGCCTGCGGTGTTCGCCTCATTCTCTTAAGGTCGCTGACACTTAGCGGTTGTGCGTCTAGGTCGGCACGGGCGGCTGCATCGATGGCCCCGGGTGTCATGGGCCTAAGCGTTTTGCTGGAAGTAGTCGTCCTGCTCATTTTGCGTCGTCCTTCGGGCGGAGATAATACGAATGCGTTCCTCGCGTTCGATATAGGCTACGAACAATAAAACTTTGCCCTCAGCCATGCCGATGACCACAAAACGCTCTTCGTCATGCTGTTCGCGATCATCAAGGCGCTCGATGGCGAAGGGATCTTTGAATACGGTTTTCGCCGAATCAAAGCTAACACCGTGCCTACGAAAGTTAGCCTTGGCCTTGGCGTTATCCCACTCAAATTTCAGTACCATGATACTACGGGATATCAGTAGTTAGTCAACTTTGACTAAGAATACAAGCTCTGCACGCAAAAGAAAAAAGCGCGGCACCATCGCCGCGCTTTCTTTTGAATGCTGCCCAGCTAGAACAGCGGAAGCACCGTCGTGCCTTCCAGTTGTACCGACTGCAAGGCCTGAGGATTGAGTCCCAGAACCTTGAGAATGGTCGGAGCTACCTCCATGGTTTGGACCGGGGTCGTCACCGTGGCGGCGTGGAAACTGGGATTCGACAGGAACATGATGACGTTGGTGTCATCGTGCGAGAAGCCGCCGTGCTCAGCCAGCTTCTTGCCGCTGCCGGAATAGGTCACGCCGATGTGTGGCGTAACCAGAATGTCCGGCGTGCGCGGATCGCCATCCGGCGGCAGGCCCGGTGCGTTGAACAACTGCGTCAATCCTGCTCCGTAGAAAATCTCGCCGATGCCAGCGATGTCACTCGACGCAGGCGATTGCGATTGGAGCATGTTGACTACGCTTTCCGCTGTGCAATGTTTGGCCAGCCAGACCAGAGAGACGTCATCTTCGGTCGCTCCAAGACCGGTAGGATTGAGCGGCGATTCCGAAAAGGGCAGGCAGCCTGCATTAGCCGCAATGGTCGCCGGAGACGTGGTGACCGGGTCGCCTGCGAAGGTCGATATCCCCAGGTAGCGTGAGGAATCGATAGGGCTCTGACCGTGCTTGGCGGTAATGATGATCAGGGTCGAATTCAACAAACCATTTGACTTCAATGCAGCAACCATCTCACCGATCGAAAGGTCGATGAACTCGATGTTATGCAGCAAGGCCTCGGTCGGCGTTCCCTCCGCGTTTAAATAGCCGCCGGTCACGGTTGGGCTGAGCGACTTTTCGATCAGCTTCTGTCCCACGCTTACGGCTTGGAAGTTCATTCCAAATACCGCGGGCACGGGCGCTGATGCTGATCCGTTGTGCGTCTTGCCATTAATTTCGTTCAGAATGGCATTGACCTTCAACGTGTCGTAGCACTGCATATTCTGGAAGCTGTCAGTCCAGCTATTCGATGAAGATACGGCCGTTTGATCGGGCAAGGGGTTGCAGCTCATGGAGCCCGCCTTCACGCCCGGCAGACCTACCGGAATGGAGTTGATCTCCGGCGAATAGTAATCGTCTACGTTGGTGCCGTTGCCGGGGCCGTTCACTGAGGAGTAAGAGGGATGCTTGTCCGACCATGCCGTGTATCCGCCGGCTGCATGGATCACGCCAAAGATGGTATTGGTCCGAACAAAGTTCCAGGGATAAACCGGCGCGCAGCCTTGAGCTGGGTCGCGTACCAACCGCTTGGGATCAATCGACTGAACTCCTCCATCCACTCCAGCGGGCGCGCCGCCATTCAGCAGGTTCTGGTTGACGTCGATGCCTTCGTCGTACTCGGTGGTGGTTCCCGACGGTGTGCCATAGGGAACGCAAGGGCCAGCCGCGAGGCCATCTCCCGTGGTTTGCGCCGGTGGTGCGAGAGACCGGTCGTAGGCATCGTCATAGAATGCGCCTACGCTGCGCGGCGAGCCGCCGGTCATCAGGGCCATTAAGCCCGGAAAGGAATCGGACGGCATGGAGGTGGCTGCGTAGAGATAGTTAATACCGTTGGGTTTGAGTGCCGCGAGATTGGGGCAGAAAGGTTCGCCGCCGTTGGCTCCCGCGATTCCGTTGGAGCAGTTGATGAAGTCCAGCGCGTGCATCCCATCGACGCTGATCAGCAACACGTGCTGAATACCAGTATTTCCGTTGTGATTTCTGTTGCTGCCGCTTTGGGCCATGGACAGACTCGTCACCGACATCAAACCCAACAAACAAGCGGAAACGAACAAACTATTTCCGAGATTCCTTCTCATACGCTACTTTCTCCTTGTGCAGAGGAATGAAATTCAACGAAACGAGCGGAGTGACGGTAGGACGGTAAGACCAATCCTTCAAATTAAAACTAGCGGCCTGTAGTTATACGAAGGTTGCGCGGAGATGAAATGAATATGAAAAGTCGGCTTCGATTTCCGAAGCGTTTCGTTTTCCAAGGCAAAGGTTGCCTTTAACCGTAAAGATCGCTGAGACAAAGATCGCTAAAAAAGATCGCCAAGAAAAGCGGTGAATGCGGAGGCGCCGAGGGACCATTGGCATTCCTCTGCGCAACTGTTTACCATGTCACCCGATGGCCCGCGAGACCGTGGTCGATTCCCGGCAGGAAATCCTGCGCACTGCCGCCCGCCTATTCCAGCAGCGCGGGTACGATGCGACTTCCATGAACGACGTGGCGGCTGCGCTCAAGTTGAGCAAAGGCGGCCTCTACCACCACTTTCAAAGCAAAGACGAAATCCTCTACGAGATCATGAACCACGCCATGGAGATCACCCAGGAGCGCGTGCTCAATCCCGTGCGCAACATCGCCGATCCCGAGGAGCGCCTGCGCGCCCTCATCCGGCTGCACATAGAAGTCGTGCTCAGCCCGCGCGATCGCGAAATTACAGTGATGCTGCACGAAAACCATCCTCTGCCGCCGGCCCTGCGCAAACGCATCAACGCCCGCAAGAAGGATTACATCCACTTCCTCGAAAGCCTGATGGCTGAGGTTCAACGCTCTCGTCACGCTAAGGGGAAAGTCGGTCCGCACGCCGCCGCCTTCGCGCTGCTCGGCATGATCAACTGGATCTATCAATGGCACAAGCCCGAGGGCGAATTGCAGGTGCAGAACCTTGTTCCACAATTTACCGACCTCATCTTCGGCGGCATCTTCGCGTGAAAAGTTTATGAAAACCCCATGAAGACAATGTTCGCCAGCCTTTCGGAAATCGAAGAGCACCACGCCAAGAGCGGCAAACTCTACCGCGAGTTTCTGCGCGTTCCAACCATGAGCGCGGGTCTCTACGTTTTGCCCGCCGGCGGCACAGACCACCAGAACCCGCACCGCGAGGATGAGATCTATTACGTAATTCGCGGTCGTGCGCGCTTCCAGGCCGGAGCAGAAGACCGCGAAGTTTCCGCGGGCAGCGTGATCTTCGTCGCTGCGGAAGTCGGCCATCGCTTCTACGACATTGCCGAAGAGCTGACGGTGTTGGTTTTCTTCGCGCCTGCGGAAACCTAATTCGCTGCGACCTTGAAATGAATTGTGAAATCACTATCATGCGGCCCAAGCAGTGGCCCGCCGTTCGCGAGATTTATCGCGAAGGCATCGCCACGGGCAATGCAACATTCGAGAGCGAACTGCCAAACTGGGAGAAATGGGATAGCGGCCATCGCAAAGATTGCCGCCTCATCGCGCGACGTGGAGAACAAATTCTCGGCTGGGCCGCGCTCAGCCCGGTTTCCGCTCGCCAAGTCTATGCTGGAGTTGCTGAAGTATCCGTATATGTGGCCACTGCTGCGCGGGAAAACGGCGTCGGCAAAGCGCTACTGCAAGCGCTGATCGCAGAATCCGAGAGCCAAGGCATCTGGACTCTGCAAGCCGGAATTTTTCCCGAGAACGTCGGCAGCGTTGCGCTGCATAAGTCCTGCGGGTTCCGGGAAGTTGGTATGAGGCAGCGCGTCGGCAAACTGGGAGAGGTCTGGAGAGATGTTTTACTGCTGGAACGGCGAAGCCCAACCGTAGGAATCTAATCTCGCCAGGTTTGAACTAGGTACCAGGTATCGGGTACTACTTCGCCGGAATCCAATAAACCTCTTCTTTCACTCCTGTCCGATCGAGAAAGCCGCGCCGCTTCAGAATCGCTTTGCTGTTCGCGATCATGTCAGGATGCCCGCACAGGTAGGCCGTTGTATTCGTAGCATCGAGTTCCCACTGGTCGGCATATTTGCGCAAGACGTCATCGGCGCGTCCGATCTCACCCGGCCAGTCGGCGTGATCCCACGGTCGGCTCACCGTGGGCACATATTTGAACCAGGGCAACTCCGCGGCGAAGCGGATCAATTCCTCTTTGTAGCCAAACTCCCAGGGACGGCTCGCGCCGTTGAGCAGGTATAGCTTGTGGCTGCCGTCGAAGCGTCCTTCTTTCCAGTCTCTCGACATCTGCCGCACGAAACTCACGAACGGAGCCACGCCGGTGACGGTCGAAACCAGCAAATGATGCTTCCGCCCGCTCTCCGTATCCAGCGTGAATTTGCCTTTTGGCACTTTTCGCATCAGCAATTCATCGCCCGGCTGCAGCTTGTAGAGACGAGGCGTGAGCGCGCCTTCCGGCACGAGCTCAAAGAAAAATTCAAGTTCCTCTTCAAAAGGGGCCGAGGCGATCGAGTACGGACGCTCCGTCCGCTTGCCGTCGTGCTCCACTCCCAGCGTCGCGTATTGTCCGGGAATGAACTTGAATTCTCCGCCCGCTTGAATGCGAATCATCCACAGGTCGGGTGCGAACTCCAAACGTTTCGTGACCCGCGCATGGTAGAACTTGTCGTCGACAACCATCATGGTTCGTAATCCTCAGGGTCCGACGAAATCAACGCGATTAAAAAGGCCGCTTCGCGTGTCGATAAAGTTTTGCGATGATACACGGCGAGTTACCGTTATGCAACCGAACGGTCGTTCGGCTTTAACCTGAAACTAAGGCGTGGTTTTGCCGCTTACTGTCGCAGGGCTCGGCAGCGCGCGAAGTTTACTCAGCTCATCTTGCGTCTTTTCCCAGTCTGCCGGCTTTTTCTTGGTTGCGATCGGCGCGTTCGGATCGGAGTAGAACTGCAAAATATTGGTCCGCAACTCAGGCGTGATCTGGTCGAAGTTACGTCCCGCTAACTGGTCGAGCAGGTGCGCGTAGGTCTTATCGGTTAATGCGTACTCGCCCGCCTGTGTGTCGTGGCCGGTATCGAAGTCGGTATTCGCAAGTTGCACTTTCCCTGCGCCGGTTTGGTGAAGAAGCTGCGTGTAATTCTCCATCGTTCGGTCGACACTGGCAATATAAAGGTCTTCCGTTTGCGTGGTGGGAATTTTGAAGTCAACCGCCTTGAACGGTCCCACCTTGGGGACGAGCTTGAGAAAAAACGCCAGCAAGCGCGTGCCAAAGCCCGGACGCTTGTAGGTCCGGCCCCATTCTTTTTGATAATTCGTGCGCGACAGGTAGTAGCGGAACTGGCGTGCGCGGAAGTTCGGCGTTTCTGCAACGATCTCTTTGCGGCGCGCAATCAATGCCACGCGCGTCATCTCTGGAATCACCGTGCCGATCGCACGCCGGAACGTGCCAATGGCTAGATCTTCATTCGAGATCACGGTGCTGAGCGGAATACCGTACGTATCCAGAAAAGCCCGCTCCAGCACCGGTTTTGAAATCTCGAAGCCGATGAAGTCGTGGTAAGAGTCGGAAGTATAGCGGTTCTTCGCCACCTGGGTTACGTCGAAGCCAAACTCGGTGCGGATGTGATCTTTGGGGTTGTCCTCGTAGGTCACCACGTTTCCAAACTTCTTGCGCAGCTTGGGGAACTCGATTCCGACGACCTGATTGATGGTGGGATGCCCGCAATTATCAGCCGAATAGTGGGCCAGAGCGCCCAGTGCAAATGCATATTCGTCGAGGTCTGACGCTTCTTTCAACAGATTGATCACAAAATCGCC
>JBAPQU010000507.1:0-4528 GCA_049280795.1 Candidatus Sulfotelmatobacter sp. | reverse complement strand
GCCTGGCTGTTTGCCATATCGGCGTTGGCTTTCGCGGCGGCAGCTTGCGCGTCCATCGCGTCGTTGCGGGCTTTGGCCGCGTCAGACTCGGCCTGCGCCTTGTCAGCCTTAGCAATTGCCGTATCGGACTGCGCTTGCTCCCTTTGCCGAATCGCATCTTCGGTCTGGCTCTGCGCCTTCATCTGAGCATCGGCTGCGTCCTGGCGTTCGTTTGCCAGGCGCACGTCGTCCATCTTTCGGACGGCCACGGCGCGCGCATCTTCGGCTGTCTGCACGGCCTCGCGGGAAACCGCGATCAGCGGCTTCCGATCGATGTGCTTTCTGGTGGCGTATTCATCGGCGTGATTCATCAACTCGATGGCATGTTGATAGCTACCATTGGCGTATTGCTCCGCACCTTCGGATTGAGCGATGCGCACCGCATTCCGCGCTTCGAAGAATTCCAGCGGCAGGTTCGCGTTCAGGACCACGGGATCGAATTTGTAGCCGGTGGGGATGTAGCCGCCGCGCTCCATCAGTTCATATTTGGCATTCACGGCTTCGGTCGTGCCCTTGGTATCGTCGCGTACTACATTCTCGAGGACCACCAGATTGCTGGGCTGGCGAACCGCGTAATAAGGTTCCGCAGTCACGATCAGCGCGAAGGCTTGAAGATCGGTAGTGACTTGCAGCTTGCTGCGATGGTTTCCACCGACCAGCACTTCGCCCAGATTTACGGCACGGCCTTCGGGCGAAATCGCCCACAAGACGTAAGTCAAATATTCGTTGCCGAAGGTTGTCGGCTTCGCCAAATCGCCAAACTCCGCTTCGATCGCGATGGATCCGCGCTTGCTGTTCACTTCGGCTACACCGTTGGCGGAGGGCATCAAATCCGTGCCCGCAAAATCCAGTTTCGACGCGCCGCTGCGGTGTTTGTAGTTGACCGCCTGCACGCTGCGGCTGATAACGGTTATGCGAAAGGTGGGAATCGAATTCGAATTCCCGACTGCGACCGTGGTTTGAGAATTGGTTTGGGCTACTGCAGGCAAACTCAGCGCGACTGCGACAGCTAACAACAATTTTGTCTTCACACTATCTCCTTGTGGCAGGTATCTGCCGTGTTGCGTTTCGGTTTCCGGACTTGTCGAGTATTTGGCAGATCGTTCCGCTCTCACCCTTTTCCGATACGGATCCCGGTAAGCGAATGAAACAGGCCAAAAATATTCAGCAGCCACAGAACAACGGCAATGACCACAACGCCGTTCAAAATTGATTTGATAGATGACTGCATGGGGATGAAGCGATTCACCAGCCACAAGAGGACACCCACCACAATCAGAACTTCCAGGAGTTGAATTAAAGGCATGATCTTTTACCTTTCTTTTTCGGGAGCCAACACCTCCCCATCGGCGGGAGGGTTGCCTGCTATTGCAAATGCTTCGAATTCTTAGGGTCGAATCGTGTTCGCCGCAGGTTCGCGGCCATTACACGGATGAAGAGCTGACGCTGGATGTGGCCGCCTTCGTGATCAACTTAAGATCAGCAGCCTGGTAAGGGAGCTGCGGATCAGCATCCGCGGCTCGGTCTACACACTCAGAGATTAGAGAATGGCAGGTGCGGTCTTCCGCGTCTGAGCAAGATAGCTCACAATGCGGAGATTAAAATCACCAAAGCTGAAACTGGGCCGCCAAACGCAGAGATCTGCAAACAAGTCAAGGCTCGCGTTTTTTGATCACAGCACTTTTTGATTACAAATCCTGCGCTCGCTGCCGCCGTTCGCGGTTTCCATTTTCATCCAGCCAGCGGAGTAGAGAGCGTACGCTAGCCCGAGCCAAAGCGATGGCACAGTCCGCTGCTCCGTAATAGATATTCAGAGTGTCGCCATCGGGAGACATCGTGTAACCGCAGGGAAACACGACATCGTCGACATCGCCGTGTACCTCATACTCCGCCTCCGGGCCAAATATCCACGAATCGCCCCGCAACAGACACTTCGCCGGATTCTCAAGATCAAACAGCGCCAAGCCTAAACGATACAAACAGCCCGACGGCGTATTGCGGACTCCGTGGTAAATCACCAGCCATCCGCGGGAGGTCTCGATCGGCGGCGGTGATAGCCCAATCTTGTTTGCGTCCCACCATGCGCCGCGGCGGGCTTCCAGCATGAGCCGGTGACGGCCCCAATGGCGGAGATCAGGCGAATAGGAAATCCAGATGTGCGCTCCGAGGTTGGTTGCGGGACGATGAATCAACGCCCAGTATCCATCGATGCGCCGCGGCAATAGCGCCGAGTCTTTGTCATCGGGCGGCATAATCACGCCGTAACGCTCGAACGTTCGGAAGTCTTTGGTAAGAGCCAGAGACACGCCCGGCCCACCGCGCGAATAGGATGTGTAAGTAATTACGTACTGCTGCAGTTCGGGCACGAAAGTGATCCGCGGATCTTCGATGCCCCAAATCTCTTCCGGAAAATTTTGCGGGTCGGGCATCAACGTCGGTTCGCGATCGATCTGCCATCCATCGACTCCGTTCACCGAGCGCGCTACACACAGATGAGAAAGTCCGCGGCGATCTTCCACACGGCACAACAGCAAAGTTGAGCCATCGGCCAACAGCGTCGCACCGGCGTTAAAAACGCTGTTGATCGGGTAAGGCCAGTCTTTGCTGGTCAGGATCGGATTCGATGGGTCGCGAACCAGAAGTGGCTCGAAGCCCGTACTCAAGGTGCTCACAGGTTTTTCTACGGGAATGGTCAAGACGAAATCTCCTTTGCCTCGGACTCTTGCAGCGCACGCATTTGGAGCAGCGCCATCAAGAACGATAGCGTCGACTCCGCACCTTGATTTTCGTTGGCGCGATCGGGATGAAGCCCGTCGCGGCAGCCTCCGGTTTCGGAATCATAAAGCGGAAGTTGCAGATCGTTGTCGCCAAGAAACCAGTTGAAGGCCGACCAGGCTGCTGCGCGCCAGCGGCGGTCGGCGGTCACCCGGTAAGCTTGCAGGCACGCAGAAACCGCACCCGCGGCTTCAATCGGCTGTTGATCAAAGCGAGCTTTGTCGCCATCCTGGCGATAGAAGCCCTGGGAACCGATCGGTACGAAATGGCCGCCGGCTTCGCAACGCTGCGTTTCCATCAACCAATCCAGCGCTTCCAGGCCAGCGAAAACCATGCCCTCGTTCCCGCAGGCCGAGCCTGCGACGATCAAGGCTTCAGGCAGTCTGGCGTTGGCGTAGGCAACCACGTTCTCAAACCACTTCCATTCGGAACGACGGATCGACTCATACATATCGAGCAGTCTCTTGGCCAGCGCGAATTGAACGTGCTGGGCGTCGCGATCCCCGGGATAGGAATGGAGGTACTCCTGAATTCCAAGCAGTGCATAGGCGCAGGCGCGAGGACTGTAGAACTCGAGAACCGCAGGCAGCGAGATCTCGAACAAACGTCCGGCAGCGCCCCTCAATCCACAGTTTGCAGACCGGGCCAGCACAGCCCCCAGCGCCCACAGGGCGCGGCCGTGAGCATCCTCCGACCCCTGCTCTTCCATCCAGCGATGGTCGTAGCCCATGAAGTTTCTGAACCTTTTCTTCTCGGGGTTGAAAGCGTGCTGCAAGAACGCCAGATAGCGGAACGGCCAATCGGGATTCAGCGATTCGGAATTTGCGGCTCGCTGGTCACGCGGTTGTTCGTCACTCAGTTGTTCGTCCTTCAGTTGCTTCAGCAACACCGTAAATATCAGCGCACGAGCGTTATCGTCCGTGGTATATCCCTCGGCACGATTGGGGATGGTGAAGATAGCATGCTGCAGGATTCCCGTGTCGTCGGTCAGAGCATTGACGTGATTCAGTTTTAATTCAGGCAGCCGAGTCGATATGTCCCGGCTCGCGCGGGCCGAGAACTGCACCCGCGGAGACACCATGCGATCGCTGCGCACGCGCGAAAAACTCTCCATGTAACCCTGCGCCACTCGTTTCCAGATCATCTCGCGCGCGAACAGATAAGCGCGTTTACGCATGGCATGGCGTATCGCCGGAGTGTCCAGAAGTTCGATCGTCTTTTGCGCGATGGCATCGGGATTTTGGAATGGAACCAGCGCGCCCCGGCGATCGTCTAACAACTCCATTGCGTGCCAATACGGAGTCGAGATGATCGCCTTGCCCGCCCCTAGCGCATACGCCAGCGTCCCGGAGACGACCTGCGCTTCGTGGCGGTAGGGAGTGATATAGATGTCGGCTGCGCCGATGAACTCGGCCATTTCCTGGGGACTGGCGAAGCGGTTGTGGAATATTACCTGCGATTCCACTCCCAATTCCTTCGCAAGAGTCTCCAGGCTGGCCCGATACTTGTCACCCTCGCGACGAAGGATGTGAGGATGAGTCGCACCCGCGACGATATAAACCACATTCTTATGCCGGGACAAAATTTGCGGCAGCGCCCGGATCACGTTCTCAATTCCCTTGTTGGGTGAGAGCAGGCCGAACGTTAGCAGCACGGCCTTGCCTTCCACGCTGAATCGGTCCTTGTAAAAATTTGGGTCGAGAAAGGGCAGGTC
>JBAPQU010000506.1:0-9325 GCA_049280795.1 Candidatus Sulfotelmatobacter sp. | reverse complement strand
TGCGTCCGGTTGAGAGTGTAATCTGCACCATGACGATATCGTCCGTTCGCGTGATGCCGAGGTAGGTCGGATCGTAAATGAGGCCTCCCGGCGGGTGTTCGGTAATAATTTGGAAGCGGTCCTGCGCCGGAACATCCGCTCCTTCCACCATCGCTCGATGCACTCCATCAGCCAGCGCCTTTTTATATTCTTCACTTTTGCCTTCACGTAAGGAAATTCGAACCAGCGGCATCCCTGCCTCCTTTAAAGTTCAGACATTCATCTCAAGCCAATGGATGATTCTCTTCCTTAACACGATTCACAACCCGGCGCGCTGAACGTGATTGAAGAGGATTGCGCCGCGGCAATCGTGTTTTAATACAGCCATGATCGTGCTTATGGCTGGCCTTCCAGGAACCGGCAAAACTACACTTGCCCACGCACTTGCGGCCCAAACTAGAGGACGCGTGCTCAGTAAGGACGAGATCCGCCACGCGCTCTTCGCTCCCGACGAAATTGAATACTCTTCCAGTCAGGATGACTTCTGCGTGCAGGTCATGCTGGAGACCGCTGGCTACCTCCTGCAAAAAGATTCAAAGCGCATTGTTTTTCTGGACGGTCGCACGTTCTCGCGCCGCCACCAGATCGAGAATGTTGTAAACGCCGCGGCCTCTTTACACCAGAGTTGGCGCATTCTGGAATGTGTGTGCTCCGAAGCGATCGCCAAGCGGCGTCTGCTGGATCAATCTGCATCGGGCGAGCATCCCGCCGGGAATCGCAATGCTCAACTCTATCTGGAAGTGAAATCCCGATTCGAATCGATCACTCTCCCCAAGACTGTGATCAATACCGGGCAGTCGCTGCAACTCTGCATCGAGCAAGGGTTGATAGCCCTCTGCTGAATTGGTTTTTTTCGCCCATACTTTGCTTATACAATTCAGCTTTTCCAATTAGGCTATACAATCGTGGCCTATACAATCGTGTTCGCGCAAATCCTATGACTCGCCTCCACGTGCTTTTGCTCTTGTGCCTCGTGCTTGCCGCCGCTTCTTTGGCCGCCCAATCAACAAATTCATCGGACACACCCATCAGCGCCAAGGCGCGCGCCATTCAGGAGTCGGCCACCGTCGTCGATACCCATGCCGACACGCCGCAGCGCTTTCTCGACGAGGGTTTCGACATCGGCTCAACCGATCCCAATGATGTTGGCCATCTCAGCCTCGATAAAGCCCACCGCGGCAATCTGGGCGCGGAGTTTTTCTCCATCTGGGTCGATCCCGAAATCAATCAAGGCCACTTTGCGCAGCACACTTTCGATCTTATCGACTCTGTTTACGAGCAGGCGGCGCACCACCCCGACCGCATGATGATGGCTTTCTCCGTTGCGGATATCGAGCGCGCACACAAGGAGCACAAGCTCGCCGCCCTGATGGGCATCGAGGGTGGCCACTCCATTGAGAATGACATGCGCCTGCTGCGCGATTACTACCGCCTCGGCGTGCGCTATATGACGCTATCCTGGTCGAACACCAACGAATGGGCCGACTCCTCCGGCGACATCGACGACCCCAAGATTCAACACCATAACGGCCTCACCGATTTCGGCAAGCAGGTTGTTCTGGAGATGAACCGTCTCGGCATGATGGTCGATATTTCTCACGTCGCGGACAAGACTTTCTGGGACGCAATCGCCACCACGAAGGCTCCGGTGATCGCCTCGCACTCCTCGGCTCGCGCGCTCGTCGACGCGCCGCGCAACATGACCGATGACATGCTGCGCGCGGTAGCCAAGAACGGCGGCGTCGTGCAGGTAAACTTTTTTTCTGGTTTTGTGGATGAGGATTATCGCAAGGCACTGCAGGCTCAGGAAAAAGATCAGGCCGCCGCGATCCAGAAATTTATTGACTCGTTTAGGGCTCAGGGTAAGCCGGTCAACTACGTTCAAGTCGATCGCATCGAGCGGGAGTGGATGGCGAAGATTCCGCGTCCTCCTTTCAAGTCGCTGATCGATCACATCGATCACATCGCCAAAGTCGCGGGCGTGGATCATGTTGGCCTGGGCTCAGACTTCGACGGCGTCAGCGGCGCAACACCTCAGGGGATGGACTCCGCCGCCGACCTGCCGAAGATCACGCAGGCCATGCTCGATCGCGGATACAGCGCCGACGATATCAAGAAGATTCTCGGCGGGAATCTGCTGCGAGTCTTTCGACAGGTTGAGGCCGTAAGCCGGGAAATGCAGGCGCAAGCCCAATAATGCGGGCGCTTGCTGAATTCTCTTTTTTGTCCTGCTTTCCTTGTCATGCTTTTCTTTCGTACAATGCAACGTTGCCCACAAACCACTTTATTAAACCTGCACGTATGAGGAATGATTATGCGTAACGTTTTTATAGGCGCAACTTTGCTTTGCATGGCCGCGCTCACCTGGGCGCAGTCGAGTTCTCAGGCTGCTCCCGCGGCCAAGCCTCCAGTCCATCATCCTGCGGCACCGGCGGGCCCTCCCACGGCGATCATCGACACCACGGTGGGCAAGATGACGTGCGTGCTGTTTCCTGACAAAGCTCCCATCGGAGTCGCCAACTTTATTGGTCTCGCCACCGGCACCAAGGACTGGACGACCTCCAAAGGCGTGACCAAGCACGGCGTACCGCTCTATAACGGCACAATTTTTCATCGCGTGATTCCCGACTTCATGATTCAGGGCGGCGATCCCGCCGGCGACGGAACTGGTGATCCTGGCTACAAGTTCAAGAACGAAGTTTCCTCCGACCTCCTCTTCGATAAGCCCGGCCGGCTCGCCTATGCCAACTCCGGCCCAGATACCAACGGTTCGCAGTTCTTCATTACAGAAGTGGCTACGCCACACCTCAACGGCGGCTACACCATCTTCGGCCAATGCGACGACGCCACGGTAGTGCTGGTAAAGCAGATCGCGCGCATGGCAACCGATCCGATGAACAATCGCCCATTCCGGCCGGTGAAAATTATTCACATCACAATTACTCACGGGTCCACTGCGCCTAAGCCGGCAACGACTGTAAAGAAGCCAACACCGGCTCCAGCGAAATCATCAGCCACGTCGAACTAGTGCGCGGCGTATTTTCGCCAAAGACTAACGACTATCGACCAACAGACCATTCTGAAAGGAACTCATGACTCGCCAACCCGGACTCTACGCTACATTTGAAACCAGCGAAGGCAACATTGTGTGCCGCCTCTTCGAAAAAGAAGCGCCCAAAACCGTAGCCAACTTCATCGAACTCGCCGAAGGCAGCCGGGAGTGGACTCATCCTTCGACCCGCAAGAAATCCAAAGACCGCCTTTACGATGGAACGATTTTTCACCGTGTGATTCCCGATTTCATGATCCAGGGCGGCGATCCGCAAGGCACCGGCATGGGTGGTCCCGGCTACCAGTTCGAGGACGAAACCAAGGGCTCGCCGCACAAACTCGATAAGGCTGGCAAACTCGCCATGGCCAATGCCGGTCCTAACACCAACGGCTCGCAGTTCTTCATCACAGTTGCGCCCACGACCTGGCTGACCGGCAAGCACACAATTTTCGGGGAAGTTGTCGAAGGGCAAGATATTGTTAAGAAGATTTCCGAAGTTCCGCGCGGACGGAATGACAAGCCCAACAAGGATGTGGTGGTGAAGAAGCTGACGATCGAGAAAGTCTAAGTCAGCCGCAAAACAGCTTTCGTTTCACACGGAGTTCGTGCTACACTGTGTCTGTGTTATGAAGGCTCGTCTGCGCAACGTTACGATCACTTTGGAAGAAAGCGTCGCCCGCTGGGCGCGGATCGAAGCGGCGCGCCGGGACACAAGCGTCTCGCAGTTGCTGGCAGGTATTCTGAAAGAGCGAATGAAGGAGAAGGACAGCTACGAAGCTTCCATGCGCCAGGCATTGGCCCGGAAGCCTTTTCTGAAAACCGATGGACGCTACCTCACCCGCGAGGAGACGCATGACCGCGCTCGTCTTCGTGGATAGCAACGTTCTGATCTATGCTGTCGATGAGGGGAATCAGAAGAAACACGAAAACGCAAAATTGTGGCGGGCGGAGTTGTGGAAGAGCCGTTGCGGACGCGTCAGCTTTCAGGTCCTACAGGAGTTCTACGCCAACGTGATCCGAAAGTGGCCTTCTTCCCGCGAGCAGGCTCAGGCCGAGATACGCAGTCTGTTGGCTTGGGCTCCCGTAAGCATAAATGCGGAAATTCTTGAAAGTGGCTGGAAGATTCAGGAGCGCTACCAGCTTTCGTTCTGGGATTCGCTGATCGTGGCCGCCGCAAAAGCCGCTTCCTGCCGATATCTGCTCACCGAAGATCTGCAAGCGGATCAAGACCTGGATGGGGTTGTTGTGGTGAATCCGTTCCGCAGCGATCCAGCTAAAATTCTCTCCACGTAGCCCCATTCGTTTCGTTGACTTGCCCAACTCGCCCACGTAGGATTCTTTTCGAGTGATCGGGCAAACTATTTCACACTACCGAACCGTCGAAAAGCTCGGCGGGGGCGGCATGGGCGTGGTCTATAAAGCTGAAGACCTCAAGCTGCGCCGCTTCGTAGCCCTGAAATTCTTGCCCGACGAAGTCGCGAAAGATTCGCAGGCGCTGGCCCGCTTCCAGCGTGAGGCCCAGGCCGCCTCGGCCCTGAACCATCCCAACATCTGCACCATCTACGAAATCGACGAGCACGACGGCCAGTCCTTCATTGCCATGGAATTCCTGGACGGCCTCACGCTCAAGCATGCCATCGCTTCCCGCCCGATGGATAACGACACGCTGCTGAAGCTGGCGATTGAAATCGCCGACGCGCTCGACGCTGCGCACGCGGAAGGCATTGTGCATCGCGACATCAAGCCAGCAAATGTCTTCGTGACCAAACGCGGTCACGCCAAGATCCTCGACTTCGGCCTGGCAAAAGTAGGAGCGGGCAGAGGCCTGCCAAAACCATCCGCTGATAATTTGCAAACGATGGACGACGCCCACCTGACCAGCCCCGGCACCATGCTCGGCACCGTGGCCTACATGTCACCGGAGCAGGTACGTGGCCGCGACCTGGATGCCCGTAGTGATCTCTTCTCCTTCGGTGCCGTGCTGTACGAAATGGCAACCGGCGACGTTCCCTTCCACGGAGAAAGCTCGGCGGTGATTTGCGAAGCCATCATGAATCGCGCGCCGGTGCCCATCGTGCGGCTGAATCACGACGTGCCCGCTAAGCTCGAAGACATCATCAATAAAGCGCTGGAGAAGGACACCAACTTGCGTTACCAGCACGCCTCGGAAATGCGCAGCGACCTGCAGCGCCTGAAGCGGGATACAGACTCGGGACGCAGCCAGTTGCTAATGGATTCAGGAAGCGCGGCCGGTGCCGCGGGGCCAGCAAGTTCCGGCCAGCGCAACGCGGTTGCCGAAAGTAGCGTTGCCCCGGTAGCAGCGCCGAAACGTTCTTACGGAAAAATTGTGCTGATCGCTGCCGCGGTTGCGGTAGTTGTGCTGGCCGCCGTTTTCTTCTGGCAGACACGGCATCAGGCCATGCCTGCCGCGAGTTCGGCCGGTCCCAAAACCCTCGCGGTTCTCCCGCTGCAAAACCTGGGCGCAGACAAGGATCTGGATTTCCTTCGCCTTGCCTTGGCTGACGAAATTGCCACCTCGCTCAGTTACGTTCCGTCGCTCTCCATCCGTCCGTTTGCGACTACCAGCAAATACAACTCTCCCACGGTCGACTTGCAGGAGGCCGGTCACGCCATGCACGTGACGGACGTGGTCACCGGACATTTTCTGAAGGAAGGCTCGCAACTCCAGATTACGCTCGAAGCGGTTGACGTCGAAAACAACCGTACCCTCTGGCGCGATACTACGATTGTTGCCGCGCCCGACCTGATTGCCATGCGCGAGCAGATCACCGCCAAAGTGCGTCAGGGCCTGGTTCCGGCGCTGGGTGCAGGAACGAATTCCGGCGAAGGCGCAACGCGCCCCCAGAACGAAGAAGCCTACGATCTCTACCTTCGCAGCGTTTCTCTGCCCCATGATCCAGCCCCAAACAAAGATGCCATCGCCATGCTGGAGCGCGCCGTGGGCCTCGACCCCGCCTACGCGCCCGCTTGGGACGAATTGGGAGTTCGCTACCACTACGATTCCGCCTATGGCAACGGCGGTGACGCGGCCTTTCAACGCGGAGTCGCCGCGTTCTCCAGAGCTTTGTCCCTCGATCCCGACTATATCGATCCGGCGGCCGAAATCATGCTCGGCGAGGGGGAACGCGGCGAGGTGGTCAAGGCTTATCAAAGCGGGAAAGCCTTGCTGGCACGGCATCCCGAGAACGCGTATGCCCACTTCGCTCTCTCTTACGTTCTTCGCTATGGCGGCGCCGTCGAGGAATCGGCGCGAGAGTGCGACACCGCGCTGTCCTTGGATCCGGGAAATTACCGCTTCCGGTCCTGCTCTTTCACATTCGATCAGCTGGGCGACTACGCCCGCGCTATGCAATTCCTGCAACTCGATGCCGGGACGGAGTGGTCTTCGAGCAACATGAAACGCGAATATATTCGCGATGGACAATTATCGAAAGCCAGAGAAATCGCGCGGAACTTTCCAGACCTGGGCTGGGCTCGCTTGGCGATTGCCTGCATGGACAATCCGTCGTCCGCGGACGCCATTAAACAGGCGCGCGAATCAGCGGCCTTTGTCACCGCCGATCCTGATCCCGAGGTCCGTTACGTGGCCGCCGCCGACATTCTCTTCTGCGGGCAAAAAGAGTTAGCGATGAATATGCTGAGGAGCTCGGTCGACCATCACTTCTGCGCCTACGCAGGCCTGCAGAACGATTCGTCATGGGCAAAGCTGCGCGGCACGCCGGAGTTTGCCGAGTTGGTTTCGGCGGCGAAGAAGTGCCGGGATGATTTTATGGCGGAGAGAGACAAGTAGAGAAGGCAGTCCTCAGCGATTCGGCAGCACAGTGATATCCTTCAACTTGGCAAGCTGTTCGTCGGCAGTTACCAACGTCAGACCGAATACCTTCGCGGTGGCGGCGATAAAACCGTCTGCTGGGTCGTTGTGGGGCAGGTTCAACGCGGATATTGCCAGCGCGACCTCAACCGTAAGAGGAGCCTCTATGAGCCTTAGTTCCCCCATCGTGTTGGCGACCCATGCCGGGAGCTCTGGCAAGGTTCTGAATCGCCCTTTGCGGCACAAAACGGTCAATTCCCAGACGCTAATTGAGGACAGCCATAGTTCGTTCTCAGGATCGTCAAGAGCTTTACCTACGCGAGAAGCCAGACGATCTGGATCGAGGGCCATCCAAAGCCAAATGTGAGTATCGAGAAGTAATTTCACTCCCGCCAGGCTTTCCAGTCGTCCAGACTCCCGGTGGGACCAACGATATCACCTAGAATTTCAGCGGTGCCAGCCATGCAACCAAGTCGGCTTCCAGTAGACTTTCCCGGAGATGCTGGCACGACCTCGGCCACGGGCTTACCGAAGCGGGTGACTCGAATAGGCTTGCGCGTCTTGCGAACCTCTTCGATGATGCCGAGGCACTTGGCTTTGAACTCGGAGATGGCTACTTCTTTCATATCTCGTTTATACCATGGTCAATGACTATGGTCAAACTGGTGCCCGGTGGTTTCAGTTCGTTTTTTGGAGAACGAAATCAACTCGGTAGGTGAGCACCTTGATATTGGGAATTTTCTTGAGCGCGTATCGGAGGGCATCGTCTACTTCGCGAGCGATTATGATTCCTTCTACTTTTTGGCCCATTTCCGCGGTGTTCTCTTCAACCCATGCCATATACCGAAGGATTTGGCCGATAGTCGCATCGCTTGTCTGGCCCTTCTTTAGCTCGATCACGACCAAATTACCCCTCTTTGTGTCTTTACAGAGGAAGTCAATGCTCCACTGGCCGGCAGGAAATTGCCTTCCGTTTTCCTCCTCGGTTGCGTACCGCTGAAGGCTGGCGCCAAAATCGATGTGACTCCAATTCTTGTCCATAAATTCTTCGAGGTGCGTTTCAAGTGCAAATTCCGCACGTGAAGCGAAGAATTCATCACCGACCTTGGGTGGTGTGCTCGATACGATAGGTACGACCCGTTGAGTAATAGCTTTGAAGTCTGCCTCTGGGAGGTAACGCACACCGCCCTGGAAGTAAACACCCCAATTTTCTTTGTTCTCAATAAACGATAAATCGGAAAGGATGTCTTGGACTCTGCACGGACGTTCCCAAAGCTTGGTCTCCGTCAGTCTTACGCCGTGTTGCGCTCGGTAGAAGTCCGTGCCGTGAGAGAGTTGCTCTTGTTCCGAGGGACTTACTACGAGACTATCGGATGCTAGAGTCGCCGATGCGGCAAACGCGCAGTGTGGACTTCCCAGGTAGAAAATGACCTTGTCCCCGGCCTTCAAAGCACGCCGGTTTGGCGTCTTTCGCCTAAACCCCAGAACTGATCCCGAAATCGCAACTCAACGATTTCGCTGGGGTCGGAGATGCCCTTATCTCTGTGGGCTGTGGCGCAAAAGATCCAGTGATTCATCGTTGAGGTTCCCGCCTTCAGACCCCAATCACTCCGCACAACTCCTTCACCGCCGCCGCACTCTTATCTAGTCCAGCCTTCTCTTCCGCCGTCAGCTTTATCTCGATGATCTGCTCGATTCCCTTCGCCCCTAGCTTCACCGGCACGCCCACGTACAAGCCGCTGATGCCATACTCACCCTGCAAGTACGCGGCGCAAGGCAGAATCTTTTTCTTGTCTTTCAGAATTGCCTCGACCATCTCCGTCGCCGCGGCCGAAGGCGCATAGTAAGCCGAGCCGGTCTTGAGATACTTCACGATCTCCGCACCGCCATCGCGGGTGCGCTGCACCAACGCTTCGAGGCGTGATTTCTCCATCAACTCCGTGATCGGAATGCCTGCGACCGTGGAATAGCGCGGCAGTGGGACCATCGTGTCGCCGTGTCCGCCGAGGACGAATGCGGTTACGTTCTCCACGCTGACTTTCAGTTCATCGGCGATGAAGGCACGGAAGCGCGCAGAATCGAGCACACCCGCCATGCCAATTACGCGCTCGCGGGGAAATCCGCTCAGCTTGTAAGCGGCCTGCGCCATCGCGTCCAGCGGGTTGGAAACAATAATCAGAATGCAGTTCGGCGAATACTTCACCACCTCACCGACCACAGCCTTCATGATGCCATAATTCGTGTTGAGCAGATCATCGCGGCTCATGCCAGGCTTGCGTGGAATGCCCGCGGTAATCACAACGATGTCAGAATTCGCCGTATCTTTGTAGTCGTTGGTACCAGTGATGTAGGAGTCGCGCTTCTCAATGGGCATGGCCTCGAGCAGATCCAATCCCTTGCCC